>CANQJZ010000012.1 GCA_947624385.1 uncultured Oscillospiraceae bacterium | reverse complement strand
TTTTACACGATTTGGGCTATGTTGTCTCTTTGCTGTTTCACCCCCACGGGTGTTGCACTTCGTATGATAACCTGCCCCTCCCCTTACACAGGGGAGGCCTTGAAACAGGGGAGAGATAATAAAACTTCCCTCCCCCGTCCCGACGGGAATTTACGACGCTGAAAAGTCCCCTATTTTGCCCAACAGCTCCCCCAGGCTGTGATACATGCCCGAATATATCACAGGTTCAAGCTTCGTAAGATCCACGTCAAAAGCGTCCCTGCCAGTAAAGCTCTCGTCCGCCTGAATGTTTCTGATGCGGCAGAAAAAGGTGGTTGACTCTCCGACATCGACAGATTTTTCCACTTCGCACTCATATACCCAGCGGCTTGCGTCAAGAACGGGAACATCCAACACCTCGCCCCTGGACACGGCATAGGAAACGCCGTCCTTTTTCCCGTTTTCCGCGTGATGCGTGCCGAAATAGTCCATGAGCGCCAGCATATCGACGCTTACCAGGTTGGCGCTGAAAATACCGGTCCTGACGACGTTTTGCTTTGTCCGTTTTATCCCGAACATGCTGATGACGATAAGATAGTCGTCCTTTTCGCATGTGGCGCTCACCCAGGTGATCGGAGCGAAATTATCCGAGCCGTCCTCGTTATTCGTCCCGATAATAAAGGACGGCTGAACGCACATGGAAAACCCGGTGCCGATCGACCTTCTCTTTCTTGCCGGAAAATTTTTCGCGAAAGATTGTTGCATGGCTTTCCCCGTCCTTTTCTTCCTGTTTTTCATAACCTTCAACAAACCGCCCGTCGCGTTTGCGGCGGGCGGTCCATATGTCGCTTTCCTCAGTTCATCTTCACGTAATCGGAAATGATATACGCGGTCTGGCCGTTATAGTTGATCTGATACCAGTTGCCGCTGGTGCCGGTGACGGTGAGGGTGGTACCGGAGTTGACCGAGCCCAGGCGGCTGTACTCCGTGCCGGGACCGGAGCGGATGTTGACGCCGTTGCCGGTCACGGTCAGGGTGCCGCTGGCCGCGGTGACGCCGCCGGTCGTG
The DNA here is from genome assembly GCA_947624385.1 of uncultured Oscillospiraceae bacterium. Taxonomy (GTDB): domain Bacteria; phylum Bacillota; class Clostridia; order Oscillospirales; family Oscillospiraceae; genus CAJOIG01. The sequence goes on along the minus strand of CANQJZ010000012.1, from coordinate 52,627 downwards.
GTGCCGGTCGTCGTGCCCGTGGTGGTACCGCCGGAGGAATCGGACAGCAGGTTGGTGGAGATGTACCCGGTCTGGCCGTTGAAGCTGACCTGGGTCCAGCCGCCGGAGGTACCGGTCTTTGTGAGCTCTGTGTTCACGTACGCCACGCCCAGGATATTATAATTGGTGCCGGGGCCGGAGCGGACGTTCGCGCCGGAGGCCGCCGTGACCTTCACGGTACCGGTGCCTGTGGCAGTGCCTGTGCTGGTATTGGTATTGGTCCCGCCGGAGGGCTGGGTGGTGGTCAAAAGCGAGTCGATGACATAAGCCGTCTGGCCGTTATAGGCCACCTGGCTCCAGCCGTTGCTGGTCCGGCCGGTACGCGCCAGCTGCTTGCCCAGATTCTCGGACCCCAGTATCTCATAATTGGTGCCCGGACCGGAGCGGACGTTGACGCCGTTGCCGTTGATATACACCGTGTCGTTGACGCCGGTGACGGTGACGTTCCCCGGCGCGGTAGGCGCGGGAGTGGGCGTCATGGTGGCGGCGGGCAGGGGCGTGGCCGTGGGCGTAGGCACGGCGGTAGGCGTGGGCGAGGCGGACGGCGTGGCGGTGGGCACCACCAGGCCCTCCGGCGCCACAGGCGGCTCCTCCGTGGCCACAGGCGGCGCGGTGAACGTCTCCGAGGGGGTCCCCGTCGGCCGGTTCAGCCGTATGACCAGCAGTATGGCCACCACGATGATGATGAGAATGATGGCCAGCACCGTGATGATCTGCCACAGATTCTTGTCCTTATCCCTGTTGGCAGGCGTCTGCGCGCCGGCGCCTCTGGCCGTGGAGACGGGCCGGGGCGTTCCGCCGCCGGCGGGGGCTTTCCGCTCCCGGCGGACCACCGCGCCCTTCATGGCCGCGGCCACCGCCCGCTCCTGCTCTTCCTCCGTGGGGACATAGCCTTCCTCCGCCGCGGCAGGCGCGGCCTCGGCCATTTCCGTTTCGGCCTCCGGGACAGTCTCTTCCACGGGGGGCTCTTCCTCCACGGGCCGGACCGGCCTGGGCAGATTGCGCAGGGCGTCCTCGTCGCGGGAGCGCTTCTGGGGCCGCTTGTCCTTTGCCGCGGGTGTGGAAGACAGGACCTCCACCCGCCCGGAATCCATCTTGGCGTGGCACTTTCGGCAGTACTTCACGTCCACCGGCATCATCGCGCCGCAGTTGGGGCATTTACGCGTCAGCTTGCTCATATCCAATACCCATCCTCATTTATATTCTTGGTTGCGTTATTTTCGCTCGCCGGTCACATGGACCGCGCCGTCGGCGACCCGGAGCTGGCCCTGGCAGTACAGCGCCACGGCCTTGGGCAGCAGCTTCCACTCGCCCTCCTCCATGATACGCCGCTGCAGGGTCTTGGGGGTATCCCCCTCCCAGACCTCCACCGCCTGCTGCAAAATAATGGGCCCGGTCTGCCCGCCGGTGACGAAATAGGCCGTCGCGCCGGACAGCTTCACCCCGGCCCGGATGGCCTGTTCGTAAGGCTCCATGGTGTTGCCGTCGCACTCGCCGAAGGCGGGCAGCAGGCTGGGGTAGACGTTGACGATCCGGTTTTCATAGGCCTTCAGGGTCCCCGCGCCCAGCGGATGGACGTACCCGGCCAGCACCACCAGCTCCGCGTCCAGGTCCTGGAGCTTCTGCTCCACGGCGGTGTTGAAGCTCTGCTCGTTGGGGAAGAGCGACCGGTCCACCACATAGGTGGGCAGGTTGGCGCTCTTGGCCCGTATCAGCGCGTAAGCCTCCGGGTCGGAGGATATCACCGCCGTCAGCTCACAGTTGGGTATCTCCCCGAATAAATGCGCGTCCATGATCGCCTGCAGATTCGTCCCCCCGCCGGAGACCAGAATGACTGTCTTTACCACAAAGCCCACCTCCCTGATCGTCGGAGCTCGCTTCATGGATCTCCCTTTGCCGCAAGCGGCAAAGCTCGAACATTTCGCGGCTCCTCCTCTCCCCGTCCGACCCGCTTCGCTGGGCTCGTCCGGGGGCCCCAAGAACGATTTTGGAACTTTCTTAACCCTTTGTCACCATATTGTAACACATTCTTTTCCGAATGGCAATATGGCAAACCGTATCATTTCATCTTTTTTTACAATTTCCCGGGAAATTTCCCGGACAGCGCGCCGCCAGGGCCCGGATACAAAGAGGATGACACTTTTTTGCCGGCGTGTGCTATAATGACAATATAAATTACAGAAGGAGGACTTGACCATGCGTTCTCACACGAAAAAAGCCCGCCGGGCGCTGACCGTCTTTATGGCGGTGCTGCTGGCGGTCACGTTCCTGCTGCCCACGGGGGCGTTGGCGTCGTACTGGGACCCTCCCTGGGACCAGATCACCGGCATCCTGCGGGACACCATGAACCAGGATGAGTTTTATTGGGACCTGGACCAGCCGCCGTTGGCCTGTAAGTCCGACGCGGACGAGGACGGGATCTGGGAGCTGGTCACGGTGTACCCCGTCAAGTGGGCCCAGGACCCGACGGTCTGGATGTACTGCAAGGCGTGGCTCATCAACGCCTGGTCCGGCGAGGTCACGCTGGCCCAGGAGGGCGCGGTGTATTATGAAGAGGGCAGCAGCAACGGCGACGTGTCCCTGGTCGAGAAGGACGGCAAGCTGTATGTGATGACCCGGTCCATATACTTTGACGGCGGCGACTACCACGAAAACTACCACATCGAGACCCTGAACGAGGGCCCGGCCGACGAGGGCTGGGATATGGTCCTGCTGTTCGCCAACGGCACCTTCGGCGCGGACGACCTGGCCGAGTACTGGTACGACACGGCGCCCATCACCCAGCGAGAGTACCAGGACTACCTGGACGAATTTGACGTGCTGTACACCATAGACCCGACCGAAGGGGAGCATGTTGACGAGGACTTCGACATCCTCACCTTCAACACCCTGCTTATGTAAGGTGTCCCCGGCCAAGCCGGAGACGCGTGGGAATTTAAATTCTTTTCCTTATCGAAAGCCTCCCCTGTGTAAGGGGAGGTGGCACGGCGAAGCCGTGACGGAGGGGTTGTTACCAGTCTTGGCAATACATCCCAGCTTGGTAACAATCCCCCCGAGCGCCGCGAGCGGCGCCCACCCCCCTTTGCACAAGGGGGGCTTATACCACATACACGCAAAACCCGTCCCGCAAAACGCGGGACGGGTTTTTCACCCCACGCCGCCGGGGATAGGCGTGGGCACCGCCGTCGGTACCGGCGTAGCCGTCAGGCCGGGATCGTACATCTCCAAAAATTCCTCCAGGCACAGCCCATGGTCCATGATGTACCGGGCGGCCTCGACCCCCACGTACCGCAGGTGCCAGGGCTCGTATTCCACGCCCGTTATGCCCGTCTTATTGTCCGGATAGCGGACAACGAAGCCGTACTCCGCGCAGTGCTGCTCCAGCCAGAGCATCAGTCCGCTGCCGCCGATATAGGGCTCCATGTCCTGCCCGGCGTATTCCAGCACGTCCGCGCACAGGCCGGACTGGTGCTCGCTTGTACCGGGGTAGTTCACCGCCAGCCTTGCCTTGGCGTTGGCCTCTTCCTCGCTCATGCCCTGGGCCATGTACACGTCCACGTGGTTGTCGAAGTATATGACGTGCTGGGTGGCGTAATCCCGATACCCGGAGCAGACGTACGCGTCACCGAATCCGGCGGCTTTTGCGTCCTGCATCAGGCGCAAAAACGCCGGCGCGACCCTGGAATCCATCTGCTGACCGTCGCCTACGTCGGTAAGGGACGCGGGCACGAAATCCTCCCCCAGGGGGTGGTCAAAGTCTATGAGCCGCAGCTCCCAGCCCGTCACGTCAACCGCCGGCAGCGCCGGTGTGGGCACCGCCGTAGGCACGGCCGTGGGCGGGGCGGTCATGGGCACGGACATCTGCGCCGCCGGGGCCTGCGACCTGTTATCGTCCTCGCCGTCGGGGCTTATGAGCCGGACCAGCAGCACCAGCACCGTCACTACCAGCCCCAGCGCCAGCAGCATGCCGACCAGCCGGGTCGCCACCGACGAGCGGCGTCGGCGGGTCCGCCGTCCGGTACTCGGTGCCCGTGTGCTCATGCCCCTCACCCCTTTGGCTTTATTGGTTCATTATACCATGTCGTGCGGTTCCGGCGCAAGGTTTGATGTGTCCCCGGCTCACGCCGCACATTATTGAAGCCCCCTTGTCAAAGGGGGGTGCCCGCCATCGGCGGGCGGGGGGATTGTCGTACGTCTAACAGCAATCCCCCAGTCTCCGGCTAACGCCGGAGCCAGCCCCCTTTCACAAGGGGGCCTTATAAGGAAGAGATTTAATTCCCCCCCAAAAACAAAACCGCCGTGCTCACATGAGCACGGCGATCTATTTTTGTTGTCTCACTCGGCGGCGTTGAGCTTTTTCGCCATAGCGGATTTCTTGTGGGCCGCGTTGTTCTTGTGGATCAGACCCTTCGCAGCCGCCTTGTCCACGGACTTCACGGCAGCTTTATAGGTTTCCGCAGCCGCTTTTCCGTCACCGGCCGCAACGGCAGCGTCAAACTTCTTCAGCTCCGTCTTGAGAGCGGACTTGGCCGCCTTATTCTTGGCGTTGGCCGCTTTCTGCAGAGCGTCCCGCTTGGCCGAGGACTTGATGTTCGGCATATACTTGCACCTCCCTATAAAAGTCTGAACATGAATGTCCGCAGACTGAGATTATAACAAGACTTTTCCGGAATTGCAAGTATTTTTTTCATTTTTTGGACACAATAAGGGCAAATCGCGCCCGCGTGAGGCGGGGGAGGGATGAAAATGGTGGGCTGCCGCACCGACCTGGCCGCGGAGGAGCTGCCCCAGAACGGCGGGGAGCTTTCCGGCGTGGTGAGCCGGCAATACCAGCGGGAGGGCTTTCCCGTCACGGACGTGGAGGTCCTGGACGAGGCCGGTTCAAAAGCATTATGTAAACCAATCGGCCGCTATCTGACCGTGGACCTGGACAGCTTTTTCCGCCGGGAGGAGGACTCGTTCCCCCGGGCCGTGTCGCTCTTGGCGTCCTGCATGGGCCAGCTTCTGCCGTTGGGTCCGGAGGACAGCGTTTTAGTCGCGGGGCTGGGCAACCCGGCCATCACCCCGGACGCGGTGGGGCCGGAGACCGCCGCGGTCACATTGGCGACGCGCCACCTGAAAACCCAGATGCCGGAGGATTTTTCCATGTTCCGCACGGTGAGCGTGTGCCGCACCGGTGTGCTGGGCACCACGGGCATGGAGAGCGCCGAGCTCATCCGTGCCATCGCCGGCGCTGTGGCGCCCGCCGCCATCGTGGTGGTGGACGCGCTGGCGGCCCGGTCGTCGGAGAAGCTGTGCCGCACCGTGCAGCTTACGGACAGCGGTATTATCCCCGGCTCCGGCGTGGGCAACGACCGGGCGGAGCTGTCGCCGCAAAACCTGGGCGTTCCGGTGCTGGCGGTGGGCGTACCCACGGTGGTGGACGCCGGCGCTGGCCTCATCGTCACCCCCCGGGACATCGACAAGTACGTCAAGGACGCGGGCAAGCTGATCGCCTACGCCCTGAACATGGACCTGCACCGGGGTTTGACGATCTCGGATATTGACATGTTCGTGGGATAGATGTTTCACGTGGAACATTCTTTGAGGGCACCGAAGAAATGTTTCACATGAAACATTGTAAACCGCGTCAAACTCTGCTATAATTGCGGGGCAACAAAAAGGAGGCGCGCTATGGGCCGAGTTATATGCTTCGCGAATCAAAAGGGCGGCGTGGGCAAGACGACCACATGTGTGGACCTGTGCGCCGCCGTAAAAGACAAGCGCCGCGCCATCCTGCTCATCGACGCGGACCCACAGGGCAACGCCACCACCGGCATGGGCGTGGACAAGCGCTCGTCGCCGAACCTGTACAACGTGCTCATCCGCCAGACCCCCGTCCGGGACGCCATCGTAAAGACAAAGTACGGGGACGTGCTGCCGTCCAACCTGGACCTGTCCGGCGCGGCGGTGGAGCTGGTGGACAGGCAGGAGCGGGAGCTGGTACTGAAAAAGGCGCTGGCCGAGGTCCGCTCCCAGTACGAGTACATATTCATCGACTGCCCGCCGTCCCTGGGCCTGCTGACCCTGAACGCCCTGGCGGCGGCCGACAGCGTGCTCATCCCCATGCAGTGCGAGTTTTACGCCATGGAGGGCCTGGCGGACCTGATGACCAGCATGCGGCTCATCAAAAACACCGTGAACCCGGACCTGAAGATCGAGGGCATCGTGCTGACCATGTACGACAAGCGTCTTTCCTTCTCCGGCCAGGTGGCTCAGGAAGTAGAAAAGTACTTCGGCAAGGCGGTCTACCGCACCGTGATACCCCGAAACGTGCGCATCGCGGAGGCCCCCAGCCACGGCAAGCCCGTGAGCGCCTACAGCCGCTTATCCCGCGGCGCGGACGCCTACGATAGGCTGGCGATAGAGTTTTTCCGCCACGATCACACCATTGACATATGAGGTACCCCTATGGCTAAGAAGAAGCAATACGGCCTGGGCACCGGCCTGGGCGCGTTATTTCAGGACGCGGAGCCGGCCCCGGAGCAGTTCGGCGGCGAGACCCAGCAGACCCTGCCCATCAGCAAGGTAGAGCCGCGGTCCGGCCAGCCAAGGACAAAATTTGACGAGGCGGCCCTGCAGGAGCTGGCCGACTCCATCGCCACCCACGGGCTTTTGCAGCCCATCACCGTGCGAAAGCTGGACAGCGGCTATTATCAGATCGTCGCCGGCGAGCGCCGCTGGCGGGCCGCAAGGCTTGCGGGACTGACCGAGGTCCCTGTGCGCGTCATCGACGCGGACGACCGGAAGGCCCAGGAGCTGGCGTTGGTGGAGAATTTACAGCGGGAGGACTTAAACCCCCTGGAAGAGGCCCGGGGCTACCGGACGCTGATGGAGGACTACGGCCTTACCCAGGAGGCGGTGAGCCGGAGCGTGGGCAAGAGCCGCCCCGCCGTGGCCAACGCCCTGCGGCTATTGAATTTGCAGCCGGAGGTGGCCCGAATGCTGGAAAAAGGCGAGCTCTCCACCGGCCACGCCCGTGCGCTGCTGCCCATCGAGAACACGGCGCTGCAGCTGCAAGCGGCCAAACAGGTGGTGGAAAAGGGCCTTTCCGTGCGCCAGACGGAGGCGCTGGCGGCCAATCTGCTGCGCACGCCCAAGGCGAAAAAGGCGGCCCCCGCCGTGGATTACGCCGCCGACATGAGCGCCCAGCTGGGCGCGGCCCTGGGCCGAAAGGTACATATCGTGGACGGCCGGAAAAAGGGCCGCATCGAGCTGGAATACTACGGCGCCGACGACCGGGAAACCCTGCTCCGGGCGCTGTTTGAACTGAAAAAATAAGGAAACGGGAGAACGAAAATGCTGGACATTCGCTTTGTGCGGGAAAACCCCGACGCGGTAAAAGAGAACATCAAAAAGAAATTCCAGGACCAGAAGCTGCCCCTGGTGGACGAGATACTGGACCTGGACAAGGCCCTGCGGGCCGCCAAGACAGAGGCGGACAGCCTGCGGGCCAACCGCAACGCCCTCTCCAAACAGATCGGCATGCTCATGGGCCAGGCCAAGAAGGACCCGTCCAAAAAGGCCGAGGCCGAGGCCGTGAAGGCCCAGGTGGCCGCCCAGGCCGCCCGGTTGGCGGAGCTGGAAAAGCAGGAGCCGGAGCTGGAAAAGGCCCTGACGGAAAAGCTCATGGTCATCCCCAACATCATCGACCCCTCCGTCCCCATCGGCCCGGACGACAGCCACAACGTGGAGCTGGCCCGGTTCGGCGAGCCGGTGGTCCCCGACTTCGAGGTCCCCTACCATACGGACATCATGGAGCGCTTCAACGGCATCGACCTGGACGCCGCCCGCCGGGTGGCCGGGAACGGCTTTTATTATTTGAAGGGCGACATCGCCCGCCTCCACTCCGCCGTGCTGGCCTACGCCCGGGACTTCATGATCGACAAGGGCTTTGTCTACCACATCCCGCCCTTCATGATCCGCTCGGCCGTGGTCAACGGCGTCATGAGCTTCGCGGAGATGGACGCCATGATGTACAAGATCGAGGGGGAGGACCTGTACCTGATCGGCACCAGCGAGCACTCCATGATCGGCTCGTTCATCGACCAGATCATCGACGAGGCCCAGCTGCCCATCACCTACACCAGCTATTCCCCCTGCTTCCGGAAAGAAAAAGGCGCCCACGGCATCGAGGAGCGGGGCGTTTACCGCATCCACCAGTTTGAAAAGCAGGAGATGATCGTGGTCTGCAAGCCGGAGGACAGCATGGACTGGTACGAGAAGATGTGGCGCTACTCCGTGGAGCTGTTCCGCTCTCTGGACATCCCCGTGCGGCAGTTGGAGTGCTGCTCCGGGGACCTGGCGGACCTGAAGGTGAAAAGCTGCGACATCGAGGCCTGGAGCCCCCGGCAGCAGAAGTATTTCGAGGTCTGCTCCTGCTCCAATTTAGGCGACGCCCAGGCCCGCCGCCTGCGTATCCGTGTCCGCGGCGCGGACGGAAAGCTCTATCTTGCCCACACCCTCAATAACACCGTCGTTGCCCCGCCCCGCATGCTGATAGCCTTCCTGGAAAACCATCTGCAGGCCGACGGCTCCGTCATCATCCCCGCCGCCCTCCAGCCCTACATGGGCGGCAAAACGGTGCTAGTGCCCACAAAATAAGCGCAAACTTTGCAACAAAAAAGCTCCCTGATGGGAGCTTTTTTATTAATATCGGTTTTATTCCGCCGAGCAAATACCAAGCACCAGCTCCCGGCAATCCTCCGCCGTCCAGACGACCGGGCTGATGTACCGGGGGTTGGCGGCGGCCGCGGCGATGTCGGCGATCTCCGCCGCCTGGTCGGCCGTGACGCCCTCCAGCGTGTCGGGCAGACCAAGCCGGAACACCGTGCCCCGAATGCGCGAAATAAGCGCCCGGGCCCGCTCCTCCCGGCTGCCGCCCTCCGCCACGTCCGCCAGCACCGCCAACAGCGCCAGCTCGTCCACGGCGTAGCTCCCATATTTTTCCAATACCGCCGGCAATATGGCCCCGCAGGCGGTTCTGAAATCCATGCCGCACACGGTCTGCGCCGCCCGAACCAGGGCCCGTGCGTACCCGCTGCCCACGGCCGACGCCGCCCACCCGGCCATTCTGGACGCGCCTAGCAGGTCGGCCCGCTCCTTCACGGTCCCGCCGCTGTTCCAGCAGGGCTCCAGGCAGGAGAAGATGTACTCCGCCGCCTCGCCCATCTGGTTTTTGATCCGGCTGTCGCCGTGAGGCGCGGCGAGAAACGCCTCGACTATGCGGCACAGGCAGTCCAGCCCCGCGTCCGCCACGTCGTCCCGTGACGTATCCGCCAGCAGCTCCGGGTCCAGCACCGCCACCACGGGCGTCAGCGCGCCGTCCTCCAGCACGAAGATGTTGTGTGTCTGGTCCGCGATGACCGCCACGCCCATGGACTCCGCGCCGGAGCCCGCCGCCGTGGGAATGGCGATGAGGGCCGGGACCCGCCGGCGATGCCGGACCCGCCGCACGCCCACCAGGCCCATGACGGACCGGTCGGGGCTGGCGCACCTTGCCGCCGCGGCCTTCGCCGTGTCCAGGACAAGCCCGCCGCCCAGGGCGATAAAGCTGTCGCACCCCTGGCCCAGCCAGGCCCCGGCGATACGCTCCGCGTCCTCCGCCGTGGGCATGGGAGGCAGCGCGTCATACAGCGCGTACTCCACGTCGTTGTCGTCCAGCGCGTGCAGCAGCTTGAACCGGGGTATCTCTTCCCCGGCGCCCACGACCACCAGCGGCTTTTTCAGCCGTCTGTCCCGCAGGAGCTGGCCCACGGCGAACACCGCCCCCGCGCCGGTCTCCAAATGCTGTTTCCGGGCGGGGTGGACCTTTCGCCCCAGACGCACGAACACCTGGGCCACCCGGCACCGGACCGCCGTCATCAGGCTCACGGGCTCACCTCCCATCGAATTGGAAAATACTTCAATTTTGTACATTATAGCATATTCCTGTCAAATTGTACAGTCTTATGGTGACAAATGCGCTAAACCTTGGTATAATGGCCCTTGAGGTGACGAATTATGAAACTGAAATGGCTGGGCCACAGCTGTTTTCTTATCGAGGCGGAGGGCCATACCGCCCTGTTTGACCCCTATCAGGACGGGAGCGTACCGGGCCTCGCGCCCCTTCGCGTCACGGCGGACGCGGTGTTCTGCTCCCACGAGCACCACGACCACAACGCCCGGGACCTGGTGACGCTCACCGGCCGGGACTTTCCCCTGCAAGTGGAGGAATTTCCGGCTTATCACGACGACAAACACGGCCTTCTCCGGGGCAAGAATATCATCCGCGTGCTCCACGGCGAGGGTCTGCGGGTGGTCCACCTGGGGGACCTGGGCCACATGCCGGACAAAAAGACCCTGGCGGCCATAAAAGGCGCGGACGCGCTGCTGCTGCCCGTGGGCGGGTATTACACCATCGACGCCCACCAGGCGAAAGCCGTGGCGGACGCGGTGGGAGCCCGTGTGGTCATCCCCATGCACTACCGCCTTGGCGGCATGGGCTACGACGTGATAAGCACCCTGGACGCCTTTACCAGTCTTTGCGATAACGTGCGGTTTTATGACGGCGACACCTTGGAACTTGGCGCGGACACCCCCGCGCAGACGGCGGTGATGACCTATGGAAAATAAGAGATACTACGGCATCGACATCGGCGGCACCACCGTGAAGATCGGTCTGGTGGAAAACGGCGCGGTGCTCAAAAAATGGAGCGTCCCCACGGACACGTCCAACGGCGGCAAAAACATCCTGCCGGACATCATTGCCAGCCTTCCCGGCCCCGCGGCCGGCGCGGCCCTGGCGGTACCGGGCGCTGTCCTGCCGGACGACACGGTGAACAGGTGCGTGAATCTTGGCTGGGGCGTATGCCGCCCCACGGACGAATTTACCGCCGCCACCGGCATCCCCTGCCGGGTCCTGAACGACGCCAATTCGGCCGCCCTGGCCGAGCAGCGCCTGGGCGGCGGCAAGGGCTTTGAGAGCATTTTGTTCGTGGCCCTTGGCACCGGCGTGGGCGCGGGCGTGGTCCTGGACGGGGCCGTGCGTGTTGGCGCTCGCGGTTCCGCCGGTGAGATCGGCCACCTGTGCATCGACCCGGATGACGCCGACGCGGCCTGCACCTGCGGCCACTATGGCTGCGTGGAGACGTACGCCAGCGCCACGGGCATCACCCGTCTCGCGGCTCTGGCGGGCCGTCCCGGCCTTTCCTGCAAGCAGGTGGTGGACGCCGCCGCGGCCGGGGACGAGACGCTTCTTTCCGTGGTGGACCGGGCGTGCAACGTGCTGGGCCGGGGCATCGCCGGGGCCTGCGCCATCATCGACCCGGAGGCCGTCGTATTGGGCGGCGGCGTGGCCCAGGCCGGAGAGTTTTTCCGGCGTAAGGTCCAGGCGGCTTTCGACAAATACGCCTTCCACGCCTGCCTGGGCACGGAGATACGCCTGGCCACCCTTGGCAGCGACGCCGGCATGCTCGGCGCGGCATTGTACGCGGAAGGGTAAAAGGTGTCCCCGGCTTACGCCGTGGACCCGTTGGAATTTAATGTTTCTCTCCCCCAGTCTCCGGCTATCGCCGGAGCCAGCCCCCTCGTCAGAGGGGGCCTTGATCTATACCCAGGGAAAAGAATATGGCCCCCTCTGACGAGGGGGCTGTCAGCGAAGCTGACTGGGGGAGAGATATTTAAATATTACCATATCGAACGGCCCCCCTGTGTAAGGGGGGCTGTCACGCGTATTTCGGGGTCCCCACGCGGCACGCTTGTCGCGTGGGGAGAGGAGGCGCCGCGGGCTATTCGGGGTTTGCCGCTTGCGGCGAATCCCGGCCTAGCCCAGCGAGCGCCGACGATGACTGGGGGGTTGTTACCAAGCTTCAAGTCTGGTAACAACCCCTCCGTCGCGGCTGGCGCCGCGCCACCTCCCCTTGCACAGGGGAGGCTTATTTAAATGAATTTTCCTTATAAAAAGGCCCCCTCTGATGGGCATGCTTCGTAAGACAGTATGACCCCGAAAAAATGAACATCTGGCAACTGCCTTACAGAATTGGAATTGAACAACAGACAGCGGATGGTGCTGAAATGCGCCATCCGTTGCCTGTTTTGAATTGCTTAAAAACCTTGAAGTATGTCACGCAATGAACCACGGTTTTTGAGAGGTGCCGTATAGTTGCCTTATCCCCCTGATTTTGACGATCTGCACCTGTTGCGCCGCAAGGGAATGAGAAGCCCTAAAGCGTGACATAGGACCCCATGAACTCATAGCATTACAAGTACCGCGACAAGTAATTAAATATTTTGAAGTATGTGACGCAATGGACCCTTACTTTTGAGGGGTGCCATATACTACCCTTACCCCCCTGACTTTGGTGCCCTGAAAGCCTTGCGCTGCAAGGGGTCTGACCGGCCAAAAGCGTCACATGGAACCCTCGTTTTTACCTGACCGCACATATAGCAGCAAATGCTTAAAGAGTTTTAAGTTTGTCTGTATATATTGCTTCGCAAGCTCTTGCAATATATTCACGAACATGTCAGCACAAATTTCCACTATATCTTGACCGTTACAAGAGATTTGCAGATTCACTAAATTTCATGCCCTTCTCTCCTACTCAAAATCCAAACATGCTCTCTACCATGTCATTCCTTTACCGTTAATATCCCCTTCGCCCGCACGGCCTCTTTAATGCTCTTGGCCTGTGAGAGCATCAGATACATCTCGTCTGCTGTTGCGTCGGCAAAGACAGCCTCTACCTCTCGGAGCAACCCGGGCTTTGCCGCCGTAGGGAGGGAATCTAAAAGAACCGCATCCAAGGTGGTGTCAAGCGCGTTACAAAGCTGCACAAGGGCTGGAAGCGAGACCTTTGCCCTGCCTGTCTCTATCCCGCTGCAATGCTGTGGACTTATCCCCGCAACCTCTGCTAATCGTTCTTGGGTAAGTCCTCTCTTTTTTCGGATTGCCCGGAGCCTTTTGCCCACAAGCTGATAATTTAATTCAATAGCCACGGCAAAAACCTCCAAACACGCGATTATCCTCATTGTAATTTAAGTTACCCCGTGTTATAATCGCCTATACAAAGAAAGTTCTGTTGTTTAGAGGTTTTGCAGAAAAAAGGAGGAAAAACCTATGGCAAAGCGCGGTCTATGTCTGCTCCTGGCGGTGGTTACAGTTTTATCACTGAGCGTCCCGGCATTCGCCGAGGAAGCGCCTGTAGAAGCGACGGAGGAACCGGTGGTCACGGAAGAGCCCGTGGTCACGGAAGAACCCGTTATGACGGAAGAGCCTGTCGTGACGGAGGAACCGGCCGCGACGGAAGAACTGGTGGTCACGGAGGAGCCTCCTGAGAGGGGGGACCCTGTCGCGACGGAAGACCCTGTCGTGACAGAAGAACCTGTTGTGACGGAAGAACCTGTTGTGACGGAAGAACCTGTCGTGACGGAGGTACCTGTCGAGGGACCGGAGCCTGCGGACGAGCCAGAGAGCATTGACGAAGCGCCGACCTCCGGTACCTGCGGGGACAATTTGAGTTGGACGCTCTCTGGCGACGGCACGCTGACCATCTCTGGCAGCGGTGAGATGGGCGCTTGGGGCTTTGACGCTTTTGGGTTAGTCGATTATAACAATATGCCCCCCTGGTATGCGGCTGCGCAGACGATAAGCGTCAAAAGCGTTGTCATGAACGAGGGCGTGACCAGTATCGGGCAGGGGGCGTTTATGCTCCTGAGCGAACTGGAGAGCGTCACCATTCCACGTGGCGTGACAAAGATAAGCGGGAAAGCGTTTTGGAAATGCGAAAAATTGGCAAGCGTGACCATTCCTGATGGCGTCACATGCATCGAAGAATCTACTTTTTCGGGCTGCTCTGTGCTGAGCAGTTTGACGATCCCTGTCAGTGTGACGCGCATTGAGGATGCCACATTGTGGTCCTACGCGAATTTGAACATCTACTATGTTGGGACCAAAGAGCAGTGGGAGCAGATCGAGATCGAGGATATAATCTCCTACGCCGTATTTGGCGGCACGGTGAACTACGAGGGCGACGGCAAAATCATCGCCTCAGGCAAAAGATGGGTCCTAACAGAGGGCGGTGTCCTCACCATCTCCGGCGATGGGATTATGGACGAGGGCTTCCAGGGCAATCTCGCTCCTTGGCTAAATTACCGCAACTTGATTAAACAAGTGATTGTTCAGAGCGGAGTGACTTGTATTTCGAACAGAGCATTTCAAGGCTGTTATAATCTGGCGAACGTGACGATCCCGGACAGCGTGACCAAAATCTGCGGTGCAGCGTTTCAGGGCTGCAAGAGTTTGACGAGTATAACGCTCCCAAATTTCGTGACTGAGATTGAAAGGTCTGATGAAGAATAATAAGATCAAGGACAAGCGGGTGGTGTTCAAGCTCGTAGACGGCGTGGCGGAGAGCATCTACAGCGTGTTCGACGTATTTGAAGCGGCCGTCTCCGTAACAAGCTGCCCGGAGATCACGTACCGGAACGGAAGGTACAATTCCTTGGCCGACGTGACGATCCCGAACAGTGTGACCAGTATAGGGAACTATGCGTTTAGGGGCTGCAAGCTGACCAGCGTGACGATCCCGGACAGTGTGACCTACATCGGAGAGAACGCGTTTGAAAGCTGCACGTCTCTGGCCAGCGTGACGATCCCGAACGGTGTGACCACCATCGGAGATGCTGCGTTTGAAGGCTGCTGGGCACTGACCAGCGTGACGATCCCGGAGAGCATGACCACCATCGGGCCAGGGGTGTTTTACGGCTGCCGCGCTCTGACCAGCGTGACGATCCCGAACACTGTGACCAGCATTGGATATAGTGCGTTTGACAGCTGCACGTCTCTGGCCAGCATAACGATCCCGGACAGCGTGACCAGCATTGGGGATGGTGCGTTTTGCTTCTGCACGTCGCTGGAAAGCGTGACGATCCCGAGCAGTGTGACTAGCATCGGGGATATGGCGTTTTCCCGTTGCGAGGCGCTGACCAGCATGCGCTGCATGAACTGGTCAAGGCCATCTACATAGAAGCACCGGATAAGAGCAGCGGTAAGCGACGGCAGAGCATCCACATCTCCTATGATTTTGTGGGCATCATCCCCATAGACGAACTGATGCAAGAGGAAATGGCGTGACACCCGCCACGCCATTCAAAAAATCAACATTGTACTGTCTTATGACGCCCCCTCTGACGAGGGGGCTGTCAGTGCCTTTGGCGCTGACTGGGGGAGAGAAATCAATTTTCTTCCTTTTCCCCCGTGCTCGCGTAATCCCTGATAAACGCTCGCGCTTCCTCCAATATCCGTCTCCGGGACGCCAGGCGCAATGCCACGGCGGGCTTGCCCCCGGCCTCCACCTTCACCCGGCCCTTCCAGTCCGGCTTGGCGTACAGGGCGCTGATCCGCGCAAAGTCGAAGCTTGCGAACGTGAAGCGCAGCAGCCCGCCCTTCTGGGCGATGTCCGACACGCCCTGCGCCGACGCCTCGCCCCGCAATAGGGCAACCTGGATAAGCGTGTTGACGCTGGGCGGCGGGTCCCCGAACCTATCGCACAGCTCGTCGGTGATGTCGTCCGCCTCCGCCTCGGTCCGTATCAGCGCCACCCGCCGGTAGATATCCATCCGCTGTGCGGCGCTTTTCACGTAGCTTTCCGGGATATTGGCGTTGACGGCCAGGTCCGCGGCGCACTCGGCCCGGACGGGCAGGGGCTCGCCCCGCTCCTCCAGCACCGCTTCCTCCAGCAGCTTCAGGTACATGTCGTATCCCACGTCGATCATGTGCCCGGACTGCTCCGCGCCCAATAAATTCCCCGCGCCGCGAATTTCCAGGTCCCGCATGGCGATACGGAATCCGGAGTTGAACTCGGCGAACTCCCGTATGGCCTCCAGCCGCTTTTCCGCGATCTCGGTCAGCACCTTGTCCTTCCGGTAGGTCAGATAGGCGCAGGCCCTTCTGGCGCTGCGGCCCACCCGGCCCCGTATCTGGTGCAGCTGGGCCAGGCCCATCTTGTCCGCGTCCTCGATGATCAGGGTGTTCACGTTGGGGATATCGATGCCCGTCTCGATGATGGTGGTACACACCAGCACCTGGGTCTGGCCCTGGGTGACCTTCTCCATCACGGCGGACAGCTCCTGCTCGTTCATCCGCCCGTGGGCCACGTCTATGGATACCCCCGGCAGCATCTCCATGATCCTTGCGGCGGTGCGGTCTATGTTGTCTATCCGATTGTGCAGGTAATAGACCTGCCCGCCCCTTGCCACCTCCCGGCGTATGGCGTCGGTGATGACGCCCCAGTCGTGCTCCATGACGTACGTCTGCACGGGCAGCCGGTCCCTGGGCGGCTCTTCCAGCGTGGACATATCCCGGATGCCGGACAGGGCCATATTGAGCGTCCTGGGTATGGGCGTGGCGGACAATGTGAGCACGTCCACCTGCTGGGCCAGCTCCTTTATATGCTCCTTGTGCCCCACGCCGAAGCGCTGTTCCTCGTCCACGACAAGCAGCCCCAGCCGCTTGAATTTCACGTCCTTTTGCAGCAGCCGGTGGGTGCCGATGACGATATCGCAGCTGCCGTCGGCCATCCCCGCCAGCGTCGCCTTCACCTGGGCGGGGGTGCTGAATCTTGACAGGGTCTCAATGCGCACGGGAAAGCCGAAAAACCGGCTCACGGCGGTTTGATAATGCTGCTGGGCCAGCACGGTCGTGGGCACCAGTATGGCCGCCTGCATGCCGTCCAGCACGCACTTCATCACCGCCCGCAGGGCCACTTCCGTCTTGCCGTAGCCCACGTCGCCGCACAGAAGCCTGTCCATGGGGACGGGCTTTTCCATGTCCTTTTTGACCTCCGCCGCGCACCGGAGCTGGTCCTCCGTCTCGGTGTACTCGAAGGCGTCTTCAAATTCCCGCTGCCATGTGCTGTCGGGGGCGAAGGCGTGGCCGGGGCTTTTCTGCCTGGCGGCGTAAAGCTTGATGAGCTCCCCCGCCATCTCTTTCGCGGCGGCCTTGGCACGGCTTCTTGCCTTTGTCCAGTCCGCGCCTCCCAGGCGGGACAGCTTCACCGGCGCGTCCTCGCCGGCGCCTATGTATTTGGTCACCATGTCCAGCTGCGTGGCCGGCACATAGAGGCTGTCCGTCCCGGCGTAGCAGATCTTCACATAGTCCTTTTCCACCCCGTCCACGGGCATTTTGAAGATACCCGCGAACCGGCCTATGCCGTAGCTCTCGTGGACCACCAGGTCCCCCACGGCCAGGTCCTCGTAGGACCCCAGCCTTGCCCCGGCGGGCAGCGCCCGCTTGCGTCTCGCGGTCCGAAGGCCGCTTTTCGCGATCTGGGTATCCGCCAGCACCGCCAGCTTTATCTGGGGGTATTCCAGCCCCGCCGGCAGGGACCCAACCGCCACGGCGCATTGGCCCGGCTCCGGCAGCTTTTTAAGGGACTGGTCCGTGTAGATATTTTTGACGCCCTTTTCCCGCAGGATATCCGCCAGCGC
The DNA here is from genome assembly GCA_947624385.1 of uncultured Oscillospiraceae bacterium. Classification (GTDB taxonomy): domain Bacteria; phylum Bacillota; class Clostridia; order Oscillospirales; family Oscillospiraceae; genus CAJOIG01. Next base: position 35,083 of record CANQJZ010000012.1, on the reverse strand, counting down.
CGCCGCCCGGCGAGCGTCCCCCGCCAGGACCACGCACCGGTAATCCTCTCCCAGCCAGTGGCGCACGTCCTCCGCCGCCTGCTGCCCGCTGCCCGCGTAGGAGGGCAGCTGCTTGGCCGCGAGGCTCACGGTGGTCCTTGGTTCCAGGGGACACCGGCCCACGGCGAAGGCGTCCGCCATCACCACCGGCCAGTCGGAAAGCCGCTCCGCCGTCAGCTCCCATGTGGCGTAATAATTGGCGATACGCCCCGGCAGGGTGCCGCCCTCCACCAGCAGCCGCACGTCCTCCGCCGCCTGCTTGAGAAAGTCTTTAGCCCGCTGGGCACACTTGCCCGGCTGGTCCAGCACCACCAGCGCCTCCGGCGCCAGATAGTCCAGCGCCGTGGCGAACTCCGGGTATATAAGCCCCATGTATTTATCCGCGGCGGTGAACTCCGCCCGGTTTTCCAGCGCGTCCATATCCGCCGCCAGCGTCTTGCGCAGCTTTTCCACGTCGAACTTGACGGCGTTGCGATTGAGCCGGTCGTGTATGCTCCTGATCTGGTCAATGAGCGCCTGACGGCCTCCCTGGGCCAGGGACGGCAGCGTCTCCGCCGCCGGCAGGACCCGTACGGACTTCACCGAGCCGGTCCGCCGCTGGCTCGATGGGTCAAAGGCATCCATCCTGTCGATGTCGTCGCCCCAGAACTCCAGCCGCACCGGACTGTCAACCGCCGCGCTCCACAGGTCCATGATGCCGCCCCGGTGGGCGAACTGGCCGGGACCCTCCACCTGCTCGGCCCGGCTGTACCCGGCCCTAATAAGCGCGTCCGTCAGCTCCTCCGGCGCCAGGCTCTGGCCCTCCTTCAGGGTGAACGCCGCCCGCTCCAGCGCGCCGGGCGGCACAGAACGGGTCAGCAGCGCCGCCGTGGTCACGACCACCGCCTCCGCGCCGTTTTGCAGCGCGTCCAATGCCCGCAGCCGTTTCTGTTCCGCCTGTCTGGATACGCTCTCCGAGGCGTAGAACGTAAAATCTCTCCCGCCGAGGGTTATCACGTCCCCGTCCAAAAAACCCCGCAGCGCGCCGACCATGGCCTCTGCGGCGCTGTCGTCGGGTACTATGACGCACAGCGGCCGGCCGCACTTTATGGCCAGCGCCGCGGCCAGGTGGGCCCTGTGTACCGGCCCCAGACCCGACGCCAGGGCAGGCAAAGCGCCCCCCTCGACGCAGTCGGGGAGGGGGGTCAGGGACTTATTGTCCAGTATGGAAAGGGTCAACGCTCTCACGGCACATACCTCTGTGGGTATTTTAACGTACCTTTTCGCCGCATGCAAGTGTTTTTGCGGAAATTTCCCCCCAATATCCGGTATTTAATAGTTGTTTTATGCCCACAATGATGCTATAATAAGCCGATACATAATTATATTATTAGAACTATAAAGGCGGAAGGGAATATGGATTCCTTACACGACATCTGGCGCAGCGTCATGGAGAAGCTGAGCGCCGACCTGACCCCCACGGCCATCAACGCCTGGTTTTCCGACTGCGAGCCCGTGGCGCTGGAGGAACGGCGTCTGGTGCTGCAGACCAGCTCCAACTTCAAGCGCAACGTGATCATGCAGTGGTACGGCCAGACCATCAAGCAGGCGCTTTCCGACCTCTTCTCCTGCGACTTCGACCTTCTCGTCCTGACGGCGGACGAGACGGAGGAATACAGCCAGGAGACCCCGGCGGACGATACCCTGCCCGAGGCGGCGGCGTACACCTTCGACCGATTCATCGTGGGCCAGTCCAACAAATTCGCCCACGCGGCGGCCATCGCCGTGGCGGAGACGCCCGGGAAGATCTACAATCCCCTTTTCATCTACGGCAACTCCGGCCTGGGCAAGACCCATCTGCTGCTGGCCATCGGCCACGCCATACGGGACAAGGACCCGGGCGTGAAGATCGGCTACGTGAAGGGCGACGATTTCACCAACGACCTGGTGACCTCCCTGCAAAACGGGACCATGGAGGAATTTCGCCGCCGGTACCGGAACGCGGACCTTTTTCTGGTGGACGACATTCAGTTCATCGCCGGCAAGGAGCGGACCCAGGAGGAATTCTTCCACACCTTCAACAAAATTTATGAAAACGGCCACCAGATCGTGATCACCTCCGACCGCCCCCCCATGGACATGGTAAAGCTGGAGGACCGTCTGCGCACCCGCTTTGAGGGCGGTTTAATGGCGGACATCCAGCCTCCGGACCTGGAGACCCGCATGGCCATCATCCGCAACAAAGCCATGGGCCTGGGCCTGGTGCTGTCGGACGAGATCGTAGCCTACATCGCGGACAACATCACCGCCAACATCCGCCAGATCGAGGGCGTGGTCCACCGGCTCACCGCCTACCGGGACATGCAGAACGACACCATCACCATCGCCAGCGTGAAGCGGGCCATCAAGGACGTGATCCGGGTGGGGGTATACATACCCACCCCCGAGGCCATCATCGCCGAGACCGGCCGGTATTACGGCATCTCCGAGGAAGATATAAGAGGCCAGCGCCGCTCGAAAAACACCGCCATGGCCCGCCAGGTGGCCATGTACCTGATCCGCAGCCTGACGAATCTCTCCCTGGTGGACATCGGCGAGCAGTTTGAAAACCGCAACCACTCCACGGTGCTGTCCTCCATCCGCAAAGTGGAGGACCTGATCAGGACCGACCCGGACACGGCCGCCTCCATCCGGGACATCACCTCCAACCTCAACTCCCGCAACCAGTAATTTTTCCCCACAATTTTCCCCACATGTTCCCATCTCTCCCGTGCAAAACCATTTTTCTCCCACCACTGTGGAAATCACCCTCTTTTTCCAACATTTCTTTCCACACCACCTTTCCGGTATTTGCAAGGCTTTGATCCACTTTCCAACACTTTTTTTTGCTACTACTATTACGACTAAAAATTATGCTGGCTTGCTTCCTTGTAAGGCTTGCTGGCTGGAAGGAGAAACGATATGAAATTTTCCTGTGAGAAATATCTGCTGCAGGCGGCGGTGACGACGGCGGGTCGCTGCGCCGCGGCGAAGAGCCCCATCCCCGCGCTGGAAGGTCTGCTGATCCAGGCCGGGTCCGACGTGCGGGTGACGGGGTACGACCTCAAAAAAGGCATCTACACCGACATCCCGGCGGACGTTTCCGAGCCCGGCTCCATCGTCCTTGGCGCCCGATTTTTGAACGACATCGTCCGCAGCCTCCCCGGCGGCATCGTGACCGTCTGCGCGGAAAACGGCCTCAACACCCGCATCGTCTGCGGGGACGCGGACTTCTCCACCGTGGCGTCCGACGCCGGCGACTATCCCGAGCTGCCCTCCGTGGACCGGGAAAACGCCATCGCCGTGCCCCAGAACATTCTGAGCAGGATGATCCGTCAGACGGTTTTCTCCGTCAGCGACAACGAGAGCCGCCCCATCTACACCGGCGAGCTGTTCGAGGTCAAGGGCAGCGAGCTTACCGTCGTAGCCGTGGACGGGTACCGTCTGGCCCTCCGGCGGGAGACGGTGGAGGCCGGGGACATGGAGGACTGCTCCTTCGTGGTGCCCGGTCCCACCCTGAACGATTTGGAAAAGCTCTGCGGCGACACGGACGAGAAGGTCCGCATCACCGTTGGCGCCAAGCACATCTCCTTCGTGGTGGGGGATACGGTGCTTGTCTCCCGGCGGCTGGAAGGGGAATTTTTGAACTACGAGCGCTCCATCCCCTCGGAGTTCTCCATCACCCTGGAGGCCGATAAAGAAGAACTGGTGGACGCGGTGAGCCGCGTGTCCATCATCATCGACGAGAAGACGAAAAACCCCCTGCGTCTGCGGCTGGACGACGGCGTGCTCACCATCAACTGCAATACCGGCGTCAGCCAGGCCAGGGACCAGTGCCCGGTGAAGGGCGGCAGGGACGCCAACCTGGAGATCGGCTTTAATAACCGCTATCTTCTGGACGCGCTGAAGGCCGCCCCGGCGGACACGCTGAAGCTCTGCTTCAACAACGCCTCCTCCCCCTGCGTGGTCCGGCCCGCGGACGGCTCGGACGGCTTTGCCTACATGATCCTGCCCGTGCGACTGAGAGCCGGCGCATGAGAGTGGAGCGCATCGCCCTGTCCGGCTGGCGCAACTACGACGAGGAAACGGTGACCTTTTCCCCGGACGTGAACGTGATCTGCGGCGCCAACGCCCAGGGCAAGACGAACCTTCTGGAAGCGGTCTATATGCTCACCGGGGCCCACAGCTTTCGCACCCGGTTTGATAAAGAGCTGATCGGCTTTGACTGCGACTGGGCCAGCGTCCTGGCGGACGTGAACTCCGGGGACCGGACCCAGACCGTGAAGCTGCTGTTCCAGCGGGGCCAGCGGCGCCAGGTGACCGTGAACGGGGCGAAAAAGCCCTCCGCCGCCCTGGCGGGGCTGATGACGGCGGTGCTCTTCTCCCCGGACGATCTTTCCCTCATCAAGGACGGCGCCGCGGCCCGCCGCCGGCTCATGGACAACGCCATATGCCAGCTTCGCCCCGGTTACGCGGCCCTGCTGGCGGATTACAACAAGCTATACGAGAACAAGACGCGCATATTGAAGGACTGGCGGGAAAAGCCAGGCCTTCTGGCGGCCCTGGACGAATTTTCCGATGGCCTTGCCCGCTGCTCGGCCCGGATGATACGTTACAGGGCCTCCTTTGCCGAGCGTCTGGCCGCGGCCGCCGGCCCCATACACCGGGACTTTTCCGGCGGCGGCGAAGAGCTGGGCATCGCCTATAAGACCGTCAGCACCGTTTTGGACCCCCGGGCCCCGGCCGAGGAAATATACGCCCAGGTCTGCGCCCACCAAACGTCCCACCGCCAGGCGGAGCTGGACGCGGGGCAGTGCCTCACCGGTATCCACAAGGACGATTTAGAAGTGACCGTCAACGGCATGCCCGCCCGGAATTTTGCCTCCCAGGGCCAGGCCCGCACCGCCGCCCTGGGCATAAAGCTGGCCGAGCGGGAGATATTCAAGGCCGAGACGGGCCAGTACCCGGTGCTTTTATTGGACGACGTGCTCTCTGAATTGGACAGCACCCGCCAGGAATTTGTCCTGAACCGCATCGGCGGCGGCCAGACCCTGATCACCTGCTGCGAGGACGAGGACATCAGCCGCCGCACCGGCGGAAAAGTGTTCACGGTCCGGGAGGGCCGTATCCGATGAGCCGGTACATTTATCTGGGCGGCGACGCCGTACGCCGGGAGGACGCCGTGATAGGCGTATTTGACCTGGACAATACGTCCTGGTCCCACCGCACCCGGGCGTTTCTGGCCCGTGCGGAGCAGGAAGGCCGCGTTATAAGCGCGGCGGAGGACATACCGCGCTCGTTCGTGTTGTGTACGGACGGAACAGTAATTTTGACCCAGCCCACCCCGGCGACGCTGGCGCGGCGGCTGGACGAGCAGGAGAGAATTTAACTATGGCAGAACTGAACGAAAAAGTTACCCAGGAATACGACGCGTCGAAGATCCAGGTCCTGGAGGGTCTGGAGGCGGTGCGCATGCGTCCCGGCATGTACATCGGCTCCACCTCCGCCTCGGGGCTGCACCATCTGGTCTATGAGATCGTGGACAACGCCATCGACGAGGCCCTGGCGGGCTACTGCGACCACATCGAGGTCACCATCGAGCCCGGCGACGTGATCAAGGTCTCCGACAATGGCCGCGGCATCCCCGTGGACATCCAGGAGCAGACGGGCAAGCCCGCGCTGGAAGTGGTGTACACGGTCCTGCACGCCGGCGGCAAGTTTGGCGCGGGGGGCTACAAGGTCTCCGGCGGTCTGCACGGCGTGGGCGCGTCCGTCGTCAACGCCCTTTCCGACTGGCTGGAGGTGGACGTACACAAAAACGGCCGGATCTATCACATGGCCTTCTCCCGTGGGGAAAAGACGGAGGACATGACCGTCACCGGCAAAACCGACCGGACCGGCACCGTGGTCCGCTTCCACCCGGACCCGGAGATGTTCGACGATACGGTCTACGACTACGAGACCCTGCACGTGCGCATGCGGGAGCAGGCCTTCCTGAACGCCGGCCTTCGCATTTCCACAAAGGACGAGCGCCCCGGCAAAGAGGCCTTCGACGAGATGTACTACGAGGGTGGCATCCGGGAGTTCGTCACCTTCATCAACAAAAACAAGACGCCCATCCACGAGAAGGTCATCTACATGTCCGGCGACCGGTCCGACGCCACCGCCGAGGTGGCCCTGCAGTGGAACGACGGCTATAACGAGGCCATGGTGTCCTTCGCCAACAACATCCACACCCCCGAGGGCGGCATGCACGAGACGGGCTTCAAAACGGCCCTGACCCGCGTTGTGAACGCCTACGGCCACAAGGCGAAGATATTGAAGGACGACGAGACCCTCTCCGGCGACGATGTGCGGGAGGGCCTGACCGCCGTCATCTCCGTGAAGCTGACGAACCCCCAGTTCGAGGGCCAGACCAAGGCCAAGCTGGGCAACTCCGAAATGCGCACGCTCGTCGATAGCGTTGTCAGCGACAAGCTGGAGCAGTTTTTGGAGGAAAACCCCGCCGTGGGCAAGGCGGTGCTGGAAAAGGCCATGACCGCCTCCCGCGCCAGAGAAGCCGCCCGGAAAGCCCGGGAGAGCGTCCGGCGCAAGACGGGCCTGGAATCCGGCCAAATGCCGGATAAGCTGCAGGACTGCAACGAGCGGGACCCCTCCCTGTGCGAGATATACATCGTGGAGGGCGACTCCGCCGCCGGCTCCGCCATCCAGGGGCGGGACAGCCGTTTTCAGGCGATACTGGCCATGTGGGGCAAGATGCTGAACGTGGAAAAGGCCCGTGCCGACAAAATTTACGGCAACGACAAGCTCTACCCGCTCATCGTGGCCCTTGGCGCCGGCATCGGCGAGGAATTTAACATGGACAAGCTGCGCTACCACAAGATCATCATCATGGCCGATGCGGACGTGGACGGCGCCCATATCCGCACCCTTCTTTTGACTTTCTTCTTCCGGTACATGCGCCCGCTCATCGAAAACGGCTATGTCTACTCCGCCGTGCCGCCGCTATTTAAGCTCACCCGGGGCAAACAGCAGCGGGTGGCCTACTCCGAGCCGGAGCGGGACGCCATCTCCGCCGAAATGCGGGGGGACAACCCCAACGTGAAGATCGACATCAACCGCTTCAAGGGCCTGGGCGAGATGGACCCCCACGAGCTGTGGGAGACCACCATGGACCCGGAAAAGCGCACCCTGCGGCGTATCACATTGGAAGACGCCGTGGCGGCGGACCAGATCTTCACCGTGCTCATGGGGGAGGAAGTGGAGCCCCGGAAGCAGTGGATCGAGGAAAACGCCAAATACGCCGTCAATCTGGACTATTAAGGAGGTGACGCATTATGGCACACAACAGAGACTATAGACCCGAGGACATCGCCTTCCCCCAGCAGCACATCGTGGAGAGCGAGCTGGTCAAGGAGATGCAGACCAGTTACCGCGAATACGCCATGAGCGTCATCGTGGGCCGCGCCCTTCCCGACGTGCGGGACGGGTTAAAGCCCGTCCACCGGCGCATTCTCTACTCCATGTACGAGACGGGGCTGACCAGCGACAAGCCCTTCAAAAAATCCGCCACCTGCGTGGGCGAAGTGCTGGGCCACTACCACCCCCACGGGGACGCCAGCGTCTATGACGCCATGGTCCGTCTGGCGCAGGACTTCTCTCTGCGCTATCCCCTTGTGGACGGCCACGGCAACTTTGGCGACGTGGACGGCAACCCGCCCGCCGCCTATCGATACACCGAGGCCCGCATGTCCCGTATCTGCAACGAGATGCTCCGGGACATCGACAAGGACACGGTGGATTGGGACCCCAACTTTGACGAGGAACGAAAAGAGCCCCGCGTCCTGCCCAGCCGTTTCCCCAACCTTCTGGTCAACGGCTCCAGCGGCATCGCCGTGGGCATGGCCACCAATATCCCGCCCCACAACCTGGCGGAGGTCATCGACGCGGCCATCTGCGTGCTGGACGACCCGGACGCGGGCCTTTCCGATCTCATGGAGCACGTGCAGGGCCCGGATTTCCCCACCCGGGGCATCATCATGGGCCGTGCCGGCATCCGCCAGGCGTACGCCACCGGCCGCGGCCGTATCACAGTACGGGCGCGGACGGAATTTGAGGAATATGGCCGTGACCACCGGACCCGCATCGTGGTCACGGAGCTTCCCTACCAGGTCAACAAAAAGCAGCTCATCAAAAACATATCCGACCAGGTGAAGGACAAGCGCCTGGAAGGCATCAGCGATTTGCGGGACGAGACGGACCGCAACGGCATGCGGGTGGTCATCGAGCTCAAGCGGGACGCCAACCCGCAAGTCGTCCTCAATAAGCTCTTCACCCAGACCCAGCTGCAATCCACCTTCTCCATCATCATGCTTGCCCTGGTGGACGACCAGAAGCAGCCGAAAATTTTGTCCCTGCGCCATATCCTGGACGAGTACATCGCCTATCAGGAGCAGATCATCGTCCGCCGGACGCAATACGACCTGCGGAAGGCCCAGGAGCGGGCCCACCTGTTGGAAGGCCTTTTGATCGCCCAGGACAACATCGACGAGGTCATCCACATCATCCGCACCAGCTACGATAACGCCAAACAGCGGCTCATGGAGCGCTTCGCCCTGGACGACATACAGGCCCAGGCCATTTGCGACATGCGCCTGATCGCCCTGCAGGGCCTCAACCGGGAGAAGCTGGAAGCGGAGTACAAGGACCTGGAAGAGAAGATCGCCTACTACCAGCAGCTTTTGGGCAGCGAAGAAATGCTGCGCGGCGTGCTGAAAGACGAGCTGACCGCCATACGGGACAAATACGGCGACAAGCGCCGCACGGAGATACAGGACGTGGCCGGGGAGATCGACGCGGAGGACCTGATACCCGAGGAAGAGTGCGTTTACACCATGAGCCACAACGGGTACATCAAGCGTCTGCCCGCCAGCGAGTACCGGGCCCAGAACCGGGGCGGCAAGGGCATCCGCGCCATGTCCACCCGTGAAGAAGATTACGTGGAAACAGTCTTCACCGCCTCCAGCCACGACTATATCCTGTTCTTCACCTCCCGGGGCCGGGTGTACAGCCGCAAGGGCTACCTCATCCCGGAGGCCAGCCGGACCAGCCGGGGCGCGCCCATCGTGAATTTCGTGCCCCTGGAGCCGGAGGAGCGGGTCCAGGCCATGCTCCACATCCGCCAGATGGAGCCGGACAAGTATATCTTCTTCACGACGGTAAGGGGCACGGTGAAGCGTCTGCTGCTCACGGAGCTTAAAAACATCCGCAACGTGGGCATCCGCGCCCTGAACCTGGACGAGGGGGACGAGATCGTCTCCGTCTGCCTCACCGACGGGGACCAGAACATTTTGCTCGCCACGGCGGACGGCGCGGCCATATGCTTCAACGAAAACGACGTCCGTCCCATGGGCCGCACGGCCACAGGCGTCCGGGGCATCAAGCTCCGCGCCGGGGATAAGGTCGTGGGCGCCGACGCGGTGCGAAAGGGCGACATGGTCCTCTCCGTCACCGCCAATGGCTACGGCAAGCGTACGGACGCCACGGAGTATCTGCGCGGCGGGGAGACCCAGAGCCGCGGCGGGTACGGCATGAAAAACTACAACGTCACCGCCAAGACCGGCCCGGTGGTCGCCATGAAGCTGGTCACCGGCGCAGAGGACCTGCTGCTGGTCAGCGACGACGGCACCATCCTGCGCACCGACGCGGGGGCCATCTCGGTCTACGGCCGCTCCGCCCAGGGCGTGCGCCTCATGCGCGTTTCGGACGGCAGCCGCATCATCTCCATCGCCTGCACCGACAAGGCGGAGGAAGAGCCCGAGGCATGAAGACCGTGACCGTGTACACCGACGGGGCCTGTTCGGGCAATCCGGGCCCCGGCGGCTGGGCCGCCGTACTGCGGTACGGAAAAGCGGAAAAGGAGCTGTCCGGCGGCGAGGCGGACACCACCAACAACCGCATGGAGCTCACCGGCGTGATAAAGGCCCTGGAGGCGCTGAAGGAGCCCTGCGCCGTGACGGTGTACACCGACAGCCAATACATCTCCCGGGCCCTGAACGAGGGCTGGCTCAAAAAGTGGAAGGCCGCGGGGTTCACGAAAAAAGGCGGCCTGAAAAACGCCGAGCTGTGGCGGACCCTGGACGCCCTGCTGCAAAAGCACACGGTGACGTTCCATTGGGTCAAGGGCCACGCGGAGAACGCCTACAATAACCGCTGTGACGCCCTGGCCGTGGCCCAGCGGGACCGGTACGCCGGCAAATGAGAACCACCGCGCCGCCGACCCGGCCATACAAGGGCCGGAGCCTGCTGCTTGCCCTGGACGACTATACCGCCGTGGATATCGAGACCACTGGCCTCAGTCCAAAATACAGCGCCATCATCGAGCTTGGGGCGGTCAAGGTCCGGGGAGGCCGTGTCCGGGATGAGATAAGCCTTCTCATAAACCCCGGCTTTTCCCTGCCGCCCGGCATCACGGACCTGACCGGCATCACGGACGACATGCTTTGGACGGCCCCGCCTCTTTCCGACGTGCTGGAATATTACCTGGACTTCTTAGGTTCCGACGTGCTCCTGGGCCACAACGTCCACTTCGACGTGAATTTCCTCTACGACAAGGCCCTGTCTCTTGGCCTGCCGCCGGTCAGCAACGATTTTGTGGACACCATGCGCCTTTCCCGGCGGCTCTACCCGCAGTATGCACACCACCGGCTGGCGGACCTGTGCGAGCGCTTCGGCGTGGTCCCGGACACGGCCCACCGCGCCCTGGCCGACTGCTGCTCCGCCCTGGACTGCTACGAGATCATGAAGCAGGAATTATAAAAACCACAGGCCCACTCTCCCGAGTGGGCCTGTATCTGCTTTATTCGGGGCCCCCACGCGGCACGCTTGTCGCGTGGGGAAAGGAGGAGCCGCTGGCTACCCGGGGTTTGCCGCTTGCGGCGAATCCCGGCCTAGCCGAGCGTGCTCCGACGTCATTCTCCCGGCTGCGGTTTGATGACCTTCCGATAATTCCACGTCGCGGCCGCTCTCCTGGCGGCCTCATGCTTATCGATGCCGTTTTTATAGGATATCTCCGCCGTGTGCGCGCCGCAGTCCAGGCACTGGACGTACACGCACCAGCCGCCCTCCTCCTCCAAACAGCCCACGCCGCCGCAGTTGGGGCAGTCCAGCAGATCGATGTCGTCAAACTCGTCCATGTTCGTATCTCCTTTCGCGTGTGCGGTTATTATACCACGTCGTGCGGTTCCGGCGCAACTTGCTATTCCGGCCGATTATGCTATAATACTTTAAATATGAACAAACATGGGAGCGTTTATGATCTCGCCTGAACGGAAAAACCGCATACTGTCCGCGCTGGCGGTGTGTCTGGCCTCCATGGGCCTGACGGCGCTGGTGCTGGCGGTGGTCTACGCCCTGCGGGGCATATGGCCCCTGGGCACGGACAACGTGGCCTACATGGACGCGGCCCAGTTCTATGTCCCCGGCTATTATAGCCTGTGGGACAGTCTGCACGGGGACCTGTCCGGCGGCGTGTGGAAGCAGCTTCTTTACCCCTACAACTGGCCCTTTTTCTTCTGCGCCAGAGATCACGTTTTGGAGGCCATGAGCCTCTATATCGGCGTGAAGATGCTTCTGATCGCCCTCTTTGCCTCTATTGCCCTCTGTTGGCGGTTTCCCCGTGTGTCCGGCGTATATAAGACCCTCTTCGCGCTTCTCTACACCTTCTCCGGCTTTGTGCTCCAATACTACTCCAACGCCACGTGGCTGGCCGCCGTGACGGTGTTCCCGCTTCTGCTGCTGGGTCTGGAAAAACTGCTGCGGGATGGCAAATGCGGCCTCTATCTTGCCTGCTACGCCTGGTTTCTCTACACCAGCATATACCACACCTTCATGGTCACCATATACGTGGTGCTCTTCGCCCTGGGCTATGTGCTTCTGGTCCTGCCCCGTGAAGCCCGTGGCGGTCGCATTTTCCGCCTGGGGGTGTCTACCGCCCTGGCGGCGGGGCTATGCTCCCGGCAATGGCTGCGTACCTCCGCGGTGCTGGCCGGCGGGGCAAGATTTCAGGAAAATCTGGACAGCGGCATCCTGACCGGCATGACCACCTGGGACATCCCCAACACAAGGCACACGTTCCTGATGCTCCTGGGCATGAGCCTGGTGGCGGCGCTTATTATATCGGCCCTGCTGCGCCAGCGGACCGCGCCAACCGACGAGCGGAAAAAGGCCATCCGGTTTTTTGGGCTTCTGCTGGGTCTTCTCGCCCTGCCCATGGTGTTTACGAACATCGACACCGCGTGGCACTTCGGCCAGTACAATTTCTTCCCCATGCGCTACGGGTACATGCTCCCGGCCACGCTTCTGGCCGCCGGCTGCCTCTGCCTGGAAGACGAGCCCCCCGCGCCGCGTAAACCCCGGCGCAGGTGGCCGCTGGCCGTGGGCATATGCGCCGCCGTTATTGGCCTGGTGCTGGTCGTCCCGCCCGTGGAGCGGACATTGCGGGCTTACGGCGCGTGCTTTTTGAACGTACTGGGTCCGGCGGGGTATTTCAAGTGGTTCGCCCTGTACGCCCTGGGCGGCGTGCTGTTCACGGCGCTGTATTTATTGCTGCGCACCCTGCCGCCCAAGCGGTCCGCGCTGGCCGTCGCGGCGGTGGTCCTGGTGCAGCTGGGGGCCAACGCATGGGGCAACATGGCCCCGGACGACGACCACACCTACACCCACGAGTACGACCCGGCCTATATCGACACCGCCGAACAGCTCCACGCCTATTTCGCCCAGCATCCCCAATCGCCCTTTGCCCGGGTGAAGAACGTGGACAACTGCCTGAACGCGGGCTATCCCGCCATCGCGGGCGTAAACGCGCTCAGCTCCGTCAATTCCAACAACTCTGCCGGGACCCTCTCTGTGTTCGATGGCCTGGGGTACACCACCAACTATTTCCGCATTCTGGACACCGGCGGCACGGTGTTTTCCGACATGCTGCTGAACGTAGACCGGGTGCTTTCCGCCACGGCCCTGGACCCCGACCTGTACGACACCGGGGACACGGTGGACGGCGTGCAGGTGGGTACGTGTGTCTATCCCGGCGTGCTGGGGCTCATGTACGACGCGGACGCGCTGGATGATTACTTTGACCTTGCCACCATCCCCGACCGGCTGAACGCCCTGTACCGGGCCTTCACCGGGTCCGAAACGCCCCTGGCTGTCGATCTTACCCCGGCCCTGGACGCGTCCGGTACCGGCATGCACGCCTACACCCTGACCGCGCAATTGGAGGCCCCCGCCTTCGTTTACCTGGCCGTGGACGGGATGGCCATGAACATCACCGCCGGGGAAAAATCCGTGGCCGTACCCAGCTACGGCAACCTCAACAACACGGTCTACCCCGCGCCCTTCAACGGCAATCTGCTGTGCCTGGGTCTGTTCCAAGCCGGGGATTTTGAGGCGGCCTTCACCTCCGCCATGGACCTGACGGCGGAAAATATCACCCTCTTTGCCCTGGACAAAGCCGCCCTGGACGCTTTTACCGCCGACGCGGACCTGGACGAGGCCATGACGGTGACTGGCACCGATACCGGCTATCGCCTGGACCTGACCGCTGACGGACCCAACAAGCGGCTGTTCCTGCCCATTCTGGACGCCAGCGCCTGGCGCTGCGCGGTCAACGGCCAGAGCGTCGATCTGAGCTGGTTCATCGGCACCATGATGAGCGTGCCCCTTAATGACGGCGCCAACACCGTGGAACTCAGCTGGGCCGTGGCCAGCGCCCCGTCGCCGCTGGGCAAAATACTGCCCTGGGCCGCTTTGATTTTAGCGCTGGCCTTTCTGGTCCTGTGCCGGAAAAAGCCGGACGCCACACCCAACTGGCTGGGGACCGTCTCGCTGGCGCTTTTCTACGCCGGGGCCGCCGCGGTGGTCGCCTTTGTCTATCTGGCGCCCACGGTCCTGCTGCTTCTGCGCGGCCGGGTGATCTGGTTCTGATTGAAATAAACCCCCGATTATGGTATCATTTCTACAAGTTGGCGGGCCCACCTGCCCGTTTGGAGGAACGAATATGATCCCCTTCAATGTGCCCCCCTACTGCGGCCGGGAGGACGATTACGTCCTGCAGGCCATCCACTCCCACAAGATATGCGGCGACGGGGCCTTCACGAAAAAATGCCACGGCTGGCTGGAAGAGCACACCGGCGCGGCAAAGGCCCTTTTGACCGCCAGCGGCACGGCCGCGCTGGACATGTCCGCCCTGCTGTGTAAGCTCCAGCCGGGGGACGAGGTCATTTTGCCCTCCTACACCTTTTCCTCCAGCGCCAACGCCTTCGTGCTGGCGGGGGCGGTGCCCGTGTTCATCGACGTCCGCCCGGACACCATGAACATGGACGAGCGGCTGATCGAGGACGCCATTACCGACCGCACCCGCGCCATATGCGTCATGCACTACGGCGGCGTGGCCTGCGAGATGGACACCATCATGTCCATCGCCCGCCGCCACGATCTCAAAGTGATAGAGGACGCGGCCCAGGGCGTTATGGCGAGCTACAAGGGCAGGGCCCTTGGCTCCATCGGCGATTACGGGTGCTACAGCTTCCATGAGTCGAAAAACTACTCCATGGGGGAAGGCGGCGCGCTGCTGCTGCGGCAGGACGACCCAAGGGCCGAGATCATCCGGGAAAAGGGCACCAACCGTGCCCGCTTTCTCCGTGGCCAGGTGGACAAGTACACCTGGGAGGACCTGGGCTCCAGCTACCTGCCCAGCGAGCTGAACGCGGCCTATCTCTGGGGCCAGCTGGAAATGGCGGAGACCATCAACGCCGCCCGCCGCCACTGCTGGGACCTCTATCATGAGATGCTCTCCCCCCTGGCGGCCCAGGGCCGCATTGAGATACAAGCCGTGCCGGACGGCTGCGAGCACAACGGCCACCTTTTCTACGTCAAGGCCAGAGACCTGGCCGAGCGCACCGAACTCATCGCCTATTTGAAGGCCCACGGGGTGGGCGCGGTGTTCCACTATGTACCCCTGCACTCGGCCAACGCGGGCAAGCGCTTTGGCCGCTTCCACGGGCAGGACAAATACACCACCCGGGAAAGCCGGCGGATTCTCCGTCTGCCCATGTACTACGGCCTTAAAGACAGCGACGTACAGCGCGCCGCCGAGACGGTGACGGCCTTTTACAGGCGCTGACATGGAAAAGCTGGCCATCATCGGCGCCAACGCCTATCAAAACCCGCTCATCGAAAAGGCGAAGGAGCTGGGCTATGAGACCCACGTGTTCGCCTGGGCGGCGAACGACGTGGGGGAGCGGAGCGCGGACGTTTTTCACCCCATCAGCATCACGGAAAAAGAGGCCATTTGGGCCGTGTGCCGTCAAGTCGGCGTGAGCGCCTGCTGCTCCATCGGCTCGGACCTGGCCGTGGAGACGGTGAACTTCATCCAGCGCAGGCTGTCGAATCCCTGTAACCCGGCGATCACCGACACCGTCGCCAGGGACAAGTACGAAATGCGCAGGGCCCTTTCCGCGGCTGGCGTGCCGTGCCCGCAGTTTTTGAAGGTCGCCGCCGTCCCGGACGAGACGGCCCTGGCCGGGTTCACCTGGCCGCTTATCGTCAAGCCCACGGACCGCTCCGGCAGCCGGGGCATCTTCCAGGTGGAGCGCTTTGACCAGTTGGCCGAAGCCGTGCCATTGGCGGCCGGACAGTCCTTCCGCCATGAGGCCGTGATCGAGGAATTTATCCCCGGCCCGGAGTACAGCTGCGAGACCATCTCATTCGACGGCGTTCACCACATTCTGGCCTTTACGAAGAAATTTACCACCGGCGCGCCCCACTTTATCGAGACGGGGCACGTGGAACCGTCCGATATCCCCCACCGACTGGAACCGGCCATCCGGGAGCAGATCATCGCGGCGCTTAACGCCCTGCAGATCAAATACGGCGCCAGCCACGCGGAATTTAAGCTCATGCCGGACGGTAGGATACGTATCATCGAGATCGGCGCCCGCATGGGCGGGGACTGCATCGGGTCCGACCTGGTGTACCTCTCCGCCGGCGTGGACTATATGGCGGCGGTGATCGACGCCGCCTTTGGCCGGGCCCCGGACCTGACCGTGAAGCGCCAGCCGCAAAAAGCGCAGATACGCTTCATCTTCACCGACGCCGACGTCGAGGCCATGGAGCGGGCCGAGAACGTCTGGCGCATGTCCTACGACGGCCGCGCCGGCGAGACGGTCACGGACAGCTCCAACCGCCACGGGTACTGGATCACCACCAGCCCGCTGGAATAAGCCAGGAGGCTGTCAAAGAAAGAAAGCGGGTACGTCACGCAAGGGGGAGCTCGAGGGGGACGCCAGTCCCGCCTCGAATGAGATCAGACAGGAGGCACCCATGAAAAAACTGATGGTCCTGGGGGCCAGCGCGCCCCAGGTGCAGCTGATAAACGCGGCGAAACATCTGGGCTATGCCACCGCCGTGTGCTCCATCCCGGGCAATTATCCCGGCTTTGCCGCGGCGGACGAGAGCATCTACGCGGACATCTCCGACCGGTCGGCCGTTCTGGCCGCGGCCATACAGTGCCACGCCGACGGCGTCGCCACCTGCTGTCTGGACACCGGCGTGCGGGCCCTGGGGTACGCCTGTGAAAAGCTGGGCCTTCCCGGCCTTTCCGAACAGGCGGCCATATGCTGCGCCGACAAGTGGGAGATGAAAAACGCCTTTCAAAAGGCCGGGGTCCACACCGCCCGCTTCCGCCGGGTGACGGACGAGGCGTCTCTGACCGCGGCGCTGGACGCGCTGCAATTGCCGCTCATTTTAAAGGCCGTGGACCTGCAGGGCAGCCGCGGCGTGTTCATCTGCCGGGACAGCGCGGCCGTCCGGGCCAATTTCGCCCGGGTGATGGCCGAGACAAAGCAAAATTACTGCATCATCGAGGAGTTCATCGAGGGCACGGAGCTGGGCGCTCAGGCGTTCGTATACCAAGGCCGGGTGCTGTTCGTCCTGCCCCACGGGGACGACACCTATATGGCCGGCGCGGCCGTGCCCGTGGGCCATTACGTACCCATCGACGCCTCCCCCGCCGTCATCGCCGCCGCCGAGGCGGAGGTCCGCAAGGCCATCGCCGCCATCGGCCTGGACAACTGCGCGGTGAACGTGGACCTGATCGAGCGGGACGGGACCGTATACGTGATCGAGCTGACCGGCCGGGCCGGCGCCACCTGCCTGCCGGAGACGGTAGGCATCTACTACGGCCTGAACTATTACGAGATGATCGCGGCCATGGCCGTGGGGGACGACCCGGAGGCCATTTTCGCCCGCCGCACCGACGGGCATATCGCCAACGCCTCCCGGATGCTCCTGTCGGAAAAATCCGGCACGGTGAAAAATATCGTGGACCGGGTGGACCGGGACGAGAGCGTTTTCGACCTGTCCCTGCTCGTCAAACCCGGCGATAAGGTCAACAAATTCACCAACGCCAAGGACAGATTGGGCCAGGTGATCGTACAGGGCCCGGACCGGGACTTCTGCTTCCGCCGTCTTGCGGAGATACAGCGCCAGTTCGTGATAGAGATCGAGTAAATGGAAGGTGTGGGACATGATCACGATCACCGTAGCCATCCCCTGCTATAAGTCCGCCCGGACCATCGGCCCGGTGGTGGACGAGCTGCGCCGGGTCATCCTCTCCCGGGAGGGGTACGACTACCAGCTCATTCTGGTCAACGACTCCCCGGGGGACGACACTTTTTCCGCGATCGCCGGCCTGTGCAAGGCCGACGAAAAGATCGTGGGCGTGGACCTATCCCGGAACTTTGGCCAGACCACCGCCAAAATGGCGGCGCTGCCATATGTCCGCGGGGACGTGCTGGTGTACATGGACGACGACGGCCAGCACCCGGCGGACCGCATCTTCGACCTGACGGACAAGGTGCTTAACGAGGGGTACGATCTGGTGTACGCCCGCTTTCCCCACAAGCATCATAATGTGTTCAAGCGCTTCACCAGCTGGCTCAACGGCCGGGTGCTGGAGTGGAACGGCTCCAAGCCCAGGGGCATCGCCCTGTCCAGCTACTGCGCCCTGAGCAAGACCGCCATCCAGGCTTTGCAGCAGTACAAAAGCCCCTTTCCCTCCATGGGCGGGTACCTTTCCCACGTGCTGTGCCGGTACGCCAATGTGGACATGCCCCACCGGGACCGCATCGCCGGCAAGTCCAACTATACCCTGCGCAAGATGATGGCCCTGTGGCTGACGGGGTTCACCAACTTCTCCACGGTGCCCCTGCGTCTGGCCGCCG
The DNA here is from genome assembly GCA_947624385.1 of uncultured Oscillospiraceae bacterium. Lineage (GTDB taxonomy): Bacteria > Bacillota > Clostridia > Oscillospirales > Oscillospiraceae > CAJOIG01. The sequence continues at coordinate 16,745 of CANQJZ010000012.1, read as the reverse complement.
TGCTGGGCCTTATCTGCGCCCTGGTAGGCTTTATCACCGCCCTGGCCGTGGTCATACGCAAGCTCATTAACCCGGCCATCGCCGCCGGTTTCACCACCAGCATCGCCCTGCAGCTTGGCATCGGCGGCGTCATCATGGCCCTGCTGGGCCTGTGCGGCGAGTACATCGGCCGCATTTACATGACCGTCAGCAACATGCCCCAGTACCAGGTCCGCCAGACCCTGAACGACCCGGCCGATAAAAGCGACCGATGAAGCTGGTTCTTCTTGCCAACGGCTACCCATACGGCCCCTGGGAGCCATTTTTGGAGACGGAGACGGCCTATTACCAGGGCTTTGCCGACGTGTACGTCTGCGCCATGCAGCTGCGCCGGGAGCACCGGGCCCACCTGCGGCCTCTGCCGTCCGAAAAATTCCACGTCTGCCCCGTGCCATTCTCCCTGGCGGCCTGCATCCCCGGCTGCCTCCGGGCGCTGTTGGATAAGGCGCTTTACGCCGAGCTGGGGCGGCTTTTGCATGCCCGCCGCCTGAGTTTCAGCCGGGTGGCGTGGCTCTTTTTCTATCTGGGCCGGTCGCACCACGAGGCCCGCGTCATCGAAAAATACCTGAAAAAAGCGGGCCTGGCCGGGTCCGGCGAGCCGGTGGTTCTCTATAGCTACCGCTTTGACTACCAGCCCTATGTGGCCCTGCTGCTGCAAAAGCGGCTGCTGCCCCAGGCGCGCATTATCGCCCGCGCCCACCGGTACGACCTATACGAAAACGCCCGGAAAAACGGCTATATCCCCCTGCGGCCCTACCTTTTGGAGCGCCTGGACCGGGTGATATTGATCGGCGAGGATGGCCGCCGTTACCTGGCGGAGCGCTACCCCGCCTGGGCCCGCAAGCTCACCGTCTCCCGTCTGGGCACGCCGGACCGCGGCGTTTGCCCCGCCCGGTTGTCGGACGGGCCTCTGCATATCGTAAGCTGCTCCACCGTCACGGCCGTGAAGCGGGTGGCCCTCATCGCCCAAGCTCTGGGGCAGCTCACGGATAGGGAGATACACTGGACCCACTACGGCTCCGGCCCGCTGATGGACCAGCTGCGGGCCCAGTGCGCCGCCTTGCCCGCCAACATAAAATGGGACCTGCGGGGCAGCATGGACAACGCCGCCCTGCTTTCCGAGTACGCCAGGACCCCCGCCCACCTGTTCGTGAACGTGAGCGCCTCCGAGGGCGTGCCCGTGTCCATCATGGAGGCCCTGAGCTTTTCCATCCCCTGCCTTGCCACGGACGTGGGCGGCACAGGGGAGATCGTCCTTGACGGCGAGACGGGAAAGCTTCTGCCCCCGGACGTGACCCCGGAGGCCCTGGCGGCGGCCATACGCGCATTCGCGGCCATGCCGGAGAATGATTACCAGGCGTATAGAGCGCGGGCCCGGGCCTTCTGGGAGGCCCATTGCAGCGCCGAGACGAATTACACCGCCTTTGCCCGGTCTCTCCGGGCGCTGGGAGGGGAGGGGACATGATGCAAAACGCGCCCCGCATCGACGTGATCGTGCCGGTCTACAACGCGGAGAGCTTTCTCTCCCGGAGCGTGGAGAGCCTTCTGGCCCAGACGTTTCAGGATTTTGTCGTCACCCTGGTGGACGACGGTTCCGCCGACGGCAGCGCCGCCCTGTGCGAACAATACGCGGCTCGGGACAGCCGGGTCCGGCTCCTGCGGCAGAAAAACACCGGCCCCTCCGCCGCCCGCAACCGGGCCGTGGAGCGGTCTGAAGCGGCGTATATCGCTTTCGTGGACGCGGACGACCGGGTGTCGGAGAACTATCTTTTTGAGCTTTACACCGCGGCGGAGCACTTCGGCGTGCCCATGGCGGTGTCCCGCCTTTGCCGGGAGTACCCCCAGCCGGATGGCGGCATGCGCCGGCAGCTCGCCCCGGCCATAGACCGGACCAGCCTGGAGCGGGACAGGGCCCTGGCGGAGGCGTGCTATGAGCGCCTTTTCGGCTGCTTTGCCTGCGGCCGGCTGGTGAAGCGGGAGATCGCGGCCGCCTGGCCGTTCCCGGAGGGCCGCATTTTTGAGGACTCCTTCGCCATCTGGCGGCAGTTTATGGCCTGCGACCGGGTGGCATACGTGCCGGAGGCGGTGTACTATTATCTGCAGCGGCCGGAGAGCCTGCAGCACCGCTCTTTCGAGCCCCGTCACCTGGACCTGCTGGACGCCGCCGTGGACATGATAGACATGTTCCAACAGGAAAAAATGCCCCCGGCGGTGCTGGCCGCGGGGGCTTACAAGGTCTGTCGGGCCGCGTACGTGACGGCCTATCACGCCGCCGCCGACCTGCCCTATGACGCATACCGGCCCGTGTTCGACCGGGCCCGCGCTCTGCTGGCCCAATACCGTCCGGCCCTGGACCCCAGCGCCCTGTCGGCCCGTGACCGCGCCGCATTCCGCCTGATGTCCTCCGCCCCCCGCGTCTTTTACACCGCCGTGCGGATGAAAGGAAAATAGAAGGTGTCCCCGGCATAGCCGGGGACAGCGTTGGATTTTAATGTTTCTCTCCCTCCGTCGCGGCGCGGTCAGTGTGTTCTTCTCCATGATAAAGCCCCTGATCATACAATAACGCGCTCTCTTCCCGTGCGTTCTATCAGGGCAATATCCGCGAGATCTTTTTCTCGTCCAAGCGCCTTTTTCATTTGCATGAGGCCGTCCACGCACACGACAGGAACGCCGCTGACGATCTCCACCGTGCCCTCGAGCCAGTTCTCAAAAATTTCGACGTCTTCAGCGTACGCTATTCTTCTTGTCCCGTCTTCACAGCGCGAAACCGCGTATCCCCGTTTCTCCAATTCATCCGCCAGCAGCGTACTGCACCCCAGGTCAATATCGTGCGTTCGAGGGCGAAACCCATGTAAGACCATAGCGGCCCCGGCAACTACCCAGTATTCCTGTTGCGGAAAAGGAAGCTCCCGCAATCGTTGCAGCAAGGTAACTTTATCGAACATATGTCCTTCCCTCCCGTCAATTATACGATATCCCAGCCGTTTTCACCTGTCAAGCGGCGAACGACAGATAATGCCCCCCTTTTTGGGACACAAAGGGCCGTTTGCCCCTTGCAATTGGGCGTGTATCCGCGTATCATCTTTTGGGAAAGTGGGGCGATCGCATGAGTGGTGGAAAGATCGGCGTGGTAGACGTGGGAGGCGGCTTTCGCGGCGTTTACGCGGCCGGGGTGCTGGACTGGTGCATGGAAAACGGCGTCCGTTTCGACCTGGGAATAGGCGTATCCGCCGGCAGCGCCAACCTGATCTCCTACTGCGCCGGCCAGCGGGGACGAAACTACCATTTTTACGTGGAGTACGGCATGCGCAGGGAATACGCCAGCGTGGGCAATTTCCTGCGCAAGCGCTCTTTCGTGGACATGGACTACGTCTACGGCACCCTCAGCAATTCCGACGGGGAAAACCCGCTGGACTATGCCGCCGCCGAGGCCAGCCCCATGGAGTATTTCGCCGTGGCCACAGAGGCGGAGACGGGCAAGGCGAAGTATTTCGACAAGCGCGACATGGCCCAGGACGATTACAGCGTCTGCAAAGCCTCCAGCGCCATCCCTTTCGTCTGCCACCCCTACGCGGTGGGCGGGACGCTCTACTATGACGGAGCGCTGTCGGACCCTGTGCCGATACGAAAAGCGTTCGAGCTTGGCTGTGAGCGGGTCGTGCTGCTGCTCACCCGTCCCGAAGACACGGTCCGCACGCCGGAAAAGGACGAAAAGCTGGCCCGTCGCATCCGGCACAGGTACCCGCAGGCGGCCGAAGCGCTGACCCGGCGGGCGGAACGGTATAACAAGGGCGTGGCGCTGGCGAAAGAACTGGCGGCCCAGGGCAAGGTGCTGATCGTCGCGCCGGACGACACCTGTGGGGTGAGCACGCTGACCAGGGACGTGGCGGCGCTGGAAAATCTCTATGTCAAGGGCCTCCGGGACGGGAAGAAAATCAAGGCCTTTTTGTAAAATGAACGAAAAATAAACCGCGGCGTCAGCCGCTCAATTCCCCTTACACAGGGGAGGCTTTCAAAGCGGAACCCCCTCTCGCGAGGGGGTTCATTTTTTCAGTCTCAGCACCGCGTACAGGCCCTTATCCAGCAGCAGCAGGTTCACCCGGCGGCGCAGGGGCCAGGCGCGCACGTACTTATTGCGCCGGTAGTCCGGAAACCGGGCCCTGGTATACGCCCGCAGCGCGTCCAGCACCGGCCCGCTGTCCGGCATATCCAGCACCCGCCAGGAGGCGTACACCAGCGCGTGCAGCACGCACAGGGCGCACAGCTCCGGCTCGTACCGCTCGTAGAGCCCCTCCCGCCGGTACCAGTCCAGTATGCCGTCCAGCGCCTTCATCACGTCCCGGCCGCCGTCCAGGCTGCCCTGGGTGGCGGACTCGGCCCGGATGTGGTAGTTATAGAGCGGGTCCGGCAGCGCCACGGCCTTTTCGGCCACGGCCAGCATCCGCCGGGTCATGTACAGGTCCTCCCCGGCCCGCCAGGGGCCGAATCGCACGTCCGGGCGGCTTTCAAAAAGAGCCCGCCGCCAGAGAGCGCCCCCGGCCCCGGCCCCCCAGCGCAGCAGGATGGACGGGTCCTGGGCAAGGCTCACCGGCCCGCCGGTCTCGGCCTCCGGCGGCTGGACAGACTGGCCCGCCGCCGTTATCCGCCGTATCCGGAAGAAGTACGCGTCCGCGCCGGTTTTTTCTATCTCCCGGTCCAGGCGCTCCAGCGCGTCCGGGACCAGGGTATCGTCGCTGTCCAGGAAGAGGACGAACTGGCCCTGGGCCGCGTCCAGGGCCCGGTTGCGGGCCGCGCCAGCGCCGGCGTTGGGCCCGTGCAGGACCCGGACCCGGCCGTCCCGGGCCGCGTACCGGTCGCACAGGGCGGCGCTGCCGTCGGTGGACCCGTCGTCCGACAATATGAGCTCAAAGTCCCCGCAGGTCTGCCCCAGCACCGACGACACCGCGTCGGGCAGATATTCCCTTGTATCGTACACCGGCACGATGACCGAAAACCGCAAGCCGCTCCCTCCCAACGCCTGTGAATAAAGCGCCGGCCCTGTCCGCTCTCAATGGACAGGGCCGGCGGGCTGTTAATTGCCAGTTCCCATGACGAACTCGGACCCGTTGGACCGGGTGGTGGATACAAAGAAGTCGTCGTAGGTCAGTATGCCGTCCTCGCCGCCCTCCACCAGGCAGCTGGCGGTGTACACCGCGCTCTTGGGCTTGCCGATGGCGTCGTAGAGCTCCTGCACGTCGTGGCCCACCAGCTCCTCCGCCTTGCGCTGGTCCTCGCCCATGGAGGCCAGCCACTCTTCCCGGGTCATGCCCTCGGGGGCGTGGTTGTCGTCGGCGGCCAGACCGCCGGGGGCCTCATCGCCATCCTGGCTGGGGGGCGCGGTCACCTTGGGCAGGTCCGTGGCCTCCGGATCCTTGGCCGGTTCCTTGTCGCCGCCGCCGCAGGCCGAGCAAAGCATGGCCAGCGCCAGTATCATCATCGCCGTCGCCACGGCGAAACGGTTCTTGCTCATGACATGTCTCCTTTTGTCCCGCTCTTGTCCCATTTTACCCACTTTTATCACGATTTTGTCCCGGGTGGGACATAACTGAGACATTATAGCCAATCGGCGCCAAAGTGTCAAGCTGCCGGGGGCCGCGGCGCTTTCCGGGTACACATTTCCGCACGCCGGGGGATAGAATGTCCCGGAGGTGCGGTATATGGAGGAGGAAAAGCAGACCGCCCCGGCGAAAGGCCGGCGACCCATGGTCCGGCTCCGGTTCCAGACCGGGCTGGCGGTGCTGTTCACCGCCATGGGAGCGATGGCGGCGCTGGTGCTGGCGGACATGGCCTTGGGCGGCCAGTCGGAGAGCGGGCTCATCGGCAACGCCTTCGAGGCGTTCAAGCTCATCGCCGTGACGGTCCTGGGCTACATCTTCGGGACCGACCGGGGGAAGGAGGGGTGAGGGAGAAAGGTAGGGCGCGGCGTCAGCCGCTCAATTTATGGCCCCCTTGTGAAAGGGGGGCTGTCACGCGTCACTTGGGGTCCCCACGCGGCACGCTTGTCGCGTGGGGAGAGGAGGAGCCGCTGGCTATCTGGGGTTTGCCGCTTGCGGCGAATCCCGGCCTAGCCATGCGTGCTCCGACGATGACTGGAGGGTTGTTGACAACCCCTCCGCCTCGCTCCGCTCGGCACCTCCCCTTGCACAGGGGAGGCTTGCATAAGGAAGGGCGCGGCGGGAAAAACCGGCCGCGCCCTGGGGGTTTTGATTACTTTTTGTATACCAGGCTGTTGCTGGCGGTGTAGGACCCGAGAAGGGTCTTCTTGTCGTTGGCGCAGCAGCGGACGGTGAACTGGTATTTGACGCCGCTCTTGAGGTTGGCGGTTTTGCGGGTGTAGGTGGTGGCGGTCGTGGTGCCGATGCGCTTCCAGCTGCCGCCGTTTTCCCTGTAGTAGACCATGTACCGGGGCGCGCCGGCGATCTTGGTCCAGGACACCTTGATGCCATTCGCCGCCTTGGCGATCTTCACCGTGGGGGCGGCATAGAAGGTCAGGCTGCCGCTGGCCTTGTAGGGTCCGAGCAGCGTCTTCTTGTCGTTGGCACAGCAGCGGACGGTGAACTGGTATTTGACGCCGCTCTTGAGGTACTTGGCCGCACGGGTGTAGGTAGTCTTGTCGGTGGTGCCGATGCGGGTCCAGCCGCCATTGCCCTCTTTGTAGTAGACCATATACCGGGGCGAGCCGGACACCGCGTTCCACGAGACCTTGATGCCGGTGGCCACATTCTCGATCTTCACGGTGGGGGCGGCAAGCTGGGGCTTAGGCGTGGCCGTGGGCACGGGGGTGGCGGTGGGTTCCGGCGTGGGTTCCGCCGTGGGCACGGGGGTAGGTTCCGGGGTAGGCGTGGGCGTCGGCGTGGGGGTAGGCGTAGGCGTGGGTTCGGGTGTCGGTTCCGGCGTGGCCGTGGGTACGGGCGTGGGCGCGGGGCCAAGGGATTCAAACGTATACTCGAACTTCGCCGCGTATGCCTTGGCGGTGGAGCCGTCGTAGGCGTGGACGACGGTGGCGCCGGGAGTACCAAGCGCCATGCCGCTGGCGTATTCCCCTTCATAGTCGATCTCGCAGTTCGGGTTCAGGACCGTTATGCTTGTCAGTTTTACGCTGTTTGCAAACGCCTCGGCCCCGATGTGGGTCACGCTGGCGGGGACGGTCACACTGGTCAATCCGTCGCAGCCGGCAAACGCCAGGTCGTAGATACAGGTCACGCTTTCAGGGATGGTCAGGCTGGTCAATCCGAAGCAGTTCACAAACGCCCCGGCCCCGATGAACTTCACGCTGGCGGGGATGGTCAGGCTGGTCATTTCCTCGTATGCCCAAAACGCTCCACCCCCGATGACGGTCACGCTGTCGGGGATGATGACCTCAGCGCTGTTACCGCGATAGGCAAGAAGCACCCCGTCGGCGACCGCAAAATCGCCGGTGAGGCTGTCCAGCCAGGGCGTACCGGCGAACGCATCTTCCCCGACGTCGGTCACGGTGCCGGGGAGCGTCACGTCCTTCAGGTTCGCACAGTCTTGAAACGCGTACGGCGCGATGGTGGTCACGCCCTCGGGGATGGTCACGCTGGTCAATCCGTTGCATTCGTTAAACGCCGCCAATCCAATATAGGTCACGCCGGCGGGGATGGTCACGCTGGGCAAAGACGCGCAGCCCCAAAACGCAAAATCCCCAATATAGGTCACGCTGTCGGGGATCGTCACGCTGGTCAGATCGCCGCACTCATCAAAGGCATGATCTCCGATGGCGGTCACGCCCTCCTGGATGACGACGGTCTTGATCTCGTTTCTCATGTCATACCAGGGCGTATCATTTTTACCCTCATCTTCGATCCATACATAATCCTTCATCGGCCCGTAACCGGAGACGGTCAGAACACCGTCGGCAAAGGACCACGTTACATTCTCGCCGCAGGCGCCGGCTATAGGTTGAAACGCAAATTCGAACGCCTCCGCATATGCCTGGGCGGTGGAACCCTCAGGGGCGAGGATGACGGTGAGGGGCATGGAGCCCAGCGTACTATCATCGTCGCCGTTATCGCCCGTGCTAATGAAACAATTCGGATTCCAAATCGTTATGGACTCCAGGTTGAAGCAGCCCGCAAACGCGCCTTCCTCAATGCGGGTCACGCTGGCGGGGATGGTCACGCGGGTCAAACCGGTGCAGTCCGCAAACGCGTGGATCCCGATGACCTTCACGCCGCTGGGGATGGTCAGGCTCGTTATTTCCGCGTGTCCGGAAAACATATCGTTTCCGATGACGGTCACGCCGTCAGGAATGGCGACCTGGGCGCTGTTACCACGATAGGCGAGAAGCACCCCGTCGGCGACCGCAAAATCGCCGGTGAGGCTGTCCAGCCAGGGCGTACCGTTAAATGCGTCTTCATCCAGGCTGGTCACGGTGCCGGGGAGCGTCACGTCCCGCAGGTTCTCGCAGTATTGAAACGCGCCCCATTCGATGGTGGTCACACCTTCGGGGATGGTCACGCTGGTCAATCCGGTGCAGTTCTCAAACGCACACAGCCCGATGCGGGTCACGCTGGCGGGGATGGTCACGCTGGTCAAATTGTTGCAGTTGCTAAAGGTGCGCTCTCCGACGGTGGTCACGCCCTCCTGGATGACGGCGGTCGTGATCTCGTCTTTCAGGTCCTCCCAGGGCACAGTGCTTTTATTTTCATCGCTGATCCATTCATAGTTCGCCATCGGCCCCGTGCCGGAGACGGTCAGAACACCGTCGGCAAAGGACCACGTTACATTCTCGCCGCAGGCGCCGGACGCGAACAGGGGGACAAACTTATAGTTAAACTTTTTCGCGTATGCCTGGGCGATGGAACCATCCGCGGCGTGGACGACAGTGTAGTCAAAGAAGCCCAGCGCCGCGCCATCGCTGCCGTCAGGGCCCGCGTCAATGTCACAACTTGGGTTCAAAACCGTTATGCTCGCCAGTTTGTCGCTCTGAAACGCGCACTGCCCGATGCTGGTCACGCTCTCGGGGACGGTTACGCTGGTCAAACCGGTGCAGTTCACAAACGCGCCGTAACAGATGGCCGTCACACTGCCCGGGATCGTCACGCTCGTTATGTCCACGCGGTCAGCAAACGCCAAGCCCCCGATGACGGTCACACCGTCGGGAATGGCGACCTGGGCGCTGTTGCCGCGATAGGCGAGAAGCACCCCGCTGGCCACCGCAAAATCGCCGGGGAGGCTGTCCAGCCAGGGCGTCTCGGCAAACACGCTTTCCCCGATGCTGGTCACACCGGCGGGAAACGTCACGTCCGTCAGACTGGTGCAGCCCAGAAACGCGCATTCCCCGATAGTGGTCACGCCGACGGGGATCGCCACGCTGGGCATATCCGAGCAGCCCCAAAACGCATACATCCCGATGGTGGTCACGCCGGCGGGGATCGTCGCGCTGGTCAGGCTCCTGCAATCATAAAACGCGGCGTTGCCGACGGTGGTCACGCCCGCTTCGATGACGACCTGCCGGATCTGGTCCCTATAGCCATTCCAGGGCGCGTTGGCCGGTAAGTAGTCCGTCATCGGCCCGGCGCCGGAGATGGTCATGACGCCCTCGTCCGACAGCGTGTAGGTCACGCCGTTACCGCAGGTACCGGTCTCCGCCGCCGTCTCCGGTTCGGCCTCCGGTTCCTCCGTCACGGTGGGCTCTTCCGTGACCTCCACGGGTTCCTCCGTCACGACGGGTCCCTCCGTTACTTCCGGTTCCTCGACCGGTTCTTCCGTCACGATCGGCTCTTCCGCCGTGACCGGTTCTTCCGACCCGAACGCCGGGGCGGCCAAAGAGAACACCGCCGCCAGCGCCAGGAGCAGACATAAGCTGCGCTTTGCCATGGTTCGTGCCTTCCTTTCATTTATTTTTTGTTGTTCATTTCACGACAGGACCGGCCCGGAGGGCGCTGACGCGCCCCCGAGCTTTCCTGCCGGAACAACAAAAGCGGCGCAGGGGATAGAAATTCCCTACACCGCATGAAAGGCCGCGACACAGCGCCTGTGATACCCGCCGCTTCGCCCTTGTAAACAGGGAGGCAAACAGGTATAATGAGCTGGGCGCAGATAACTGCTGTGTGGGAGAGGACCAGTCTCCTGCATAGGGGCTTGGAGTGCTGCTAACCGCTCCAAGTCCCGCCTTTGTTATTCCGTTGATGCTATTATACCACGTCGTGCGGTTCCGCGCAAGCGGGAGCACGACCGGTATTTTTATAACAGCGCGCAGCGTCTGTTATACAGCGCAAGAGTAAGCAATGCAAGCGATCGTTATTTAAGGTATGGCCGGGGCCATACCTTTCTTTATAATTGACAAAAAAATACCACGCCCCTATAATAAGGGCGTGGAAACCCGCCGTTCCTTATACGGTGACGGTCAAGACGGTGCCTGGCATCCCGCGAGAGCGGAATGGAGGCGATGTGCGCAGCCCTCGCGGGAAATTTCTCCCAAAGGGGGTGGTACATATCACGGGAACATCTTTGCTGACCGCGCTGGGCGCCTTGGGCGCTCTCGCCAGCATCGTTTCCCTCTTGCTCTATCTGCATGATAGAAAAGAGAAGTGAGCCGTCTGTCGCAGTCAGGCGGCTCACGCTGGGTTGGGGTGGTAGCCCCGATCTAGTGTGAAGATGTACGATTGTGGCACCGTCTAAAGGGTTTCCACGTTTTTATTATAGGTTCGTTTGCGGCCGTTGTCAATGGTTCCGTTCATTTTCGGGAAAAATTTGAAATAATAAACGAAAACGCGTATGTTCTGTTATTATCCCAGCACGTCGGCGGGGTCATCTTTCCCGGCGTCGGTGGCGGAGGCCAAGCCGTGGGTCGCCACGTCAAGAACGTCATCGTCCGGGGCGGGCGTTTCCTCCTCCGGAGGCTCCTGCTCCGGGGCGGGCTCGCCGTGCAGGATCGAAAGCTCCAGCGCGTCCAGCTCGTCCAGCAGCCGGTCGCAGACTTGGGTGGCCGTGCCGGGTGCGTCAAAGCCCTTCAGGCCCGCGTCGGCGAGCACGTCGAAGTAGTCCAGGTCGAACTGGCCCTGACGCAGGATGTCCATGTAGATGTCCACGCCCTGCTGCCAGTCGGTCCGGGACGCGTCCCATATCTGGATGGAGGCAAGGGTGGCGGCAACGTAGCTGACCACATAGTCCGGGCTGTCGAAGAAGTGGGGCACGTCGATCCAGGTGGGGTCGGCGACCATGTCGGAATAGCCGTACTCCACGCTCACGTCGTTATAAAGCCGGTTCAGCGCGTCCGCCGTGGCGTACCGGTCCGGGTCGGCGTAGACCCGGGATTCAAACTCGGCGAAAATGGCCTGGTCCGTGACGGCGGTGAGGGCGGCGTACAGGGTGCCGTAGCGGGCGATGTCCGCGCCCTGGTCGTAGATGTCGTCATAATAGGGCAGGACGAGAAGCTCCATGGCGGTGGAGTGTATCTCCGCCAGGTCCAGGATGCTCCGGTCAGTCAGAAGGTTCTCCGACGGCGTCAGCAGGCCGGCGGTGAAGTGGCCGAACTCGTGAAACAGAGTGCTCAGCGCCTCGGCGGAGCCAAGATCGTCGCTGTAGATGAACATGGCGCTGCAGGCGGGCAGGTCGATGGTGTAGGCGCCGGAGGAACGGCCCGGGCCCGCCGCGATGTCGCAGAGGTCGTTTTCCGTCATGTACCGGAAGGCCTCGTCAAAGGCCGGGTCCACCTTTGCGGCGTATTCATGCACCGCGGAGAGCATGTCCTCCGCCCTGTCGTAGGCCGGGGCGATCTGGTCGGTCATGTGCAGGACCGGGCTGGAATAGACCTGCCGGGCGATCTCTTTTACCTCGTCGAAAAGGGCCTGGGCCTGCTCGGGGGTGTATGCCCGGCGGTAGAGGGTGTCGTAGGCGTAGTGGTTATAGTCGTCGTAGCCGTTCAGGTCGGCCAGCTCTGTGCGGAGGGCGACAAGCTCGGTGTACACGTCCGCCACGTCCCGGGCCAGCACGCCGTAGACGCCGTAGAGGATGTCGTAATACTCATCGTCGGTCAGATCGGCCCCCTCCGGGCCGTCCGCCCGGGCCAGGGTCCAGTCCTCGCCGTTGTAGGTGTAGACCGTGTCGTTCACCCGGTCCATGAGGGCGTTGTACCGGTTGACGAGCGCCGACTCCTGCTTCGTCAGGGCCAGTTCCCGGGCTGTCTTGGGCTCATAGTCCCGGAACTGGCCGGCGGCGTCTTCGCCCACGTGGGCCGCAAAGGCGTCGGCGCCGGGGCCGTCCAGCGCGTCGTGACAGGCGGCGCAGAGGGCGTCCTTCAGCTCCGCCACCAGGCCGTCGCAGTAGACCAGCTCGTCCGCCCAATATGCGTCGTTCACGTCCTGGCTGTTGCGGATACAGGCCAGGGAGTCATAGGTGTACACCAGCACGTAATCGGCGTAGAGGGCGTCATAAAGGGCGATGGCGGTATCGGCGTCGCCATCCGAGGCGGCGGCGGTGAACTCCGCCAGACGGGCGTTGAAGTCCGCCGGGTCGTAGTGCTCGTATGCCATCTCGTCCCAGGGCACGGCCTCGCCGGCGGCCAGGGCTGGCGCGCCGGACGTGAGAAGAAGGGCGGAGATGAGGAAAAGCGCCATAAACGCGGGCAAACGGCGGGTGATGCGTGGCATAAAAAGACCTCCCGGAAAAAGGTATATACCATGTCGTGCGGTTCCGGCGTGAGCCGGGAGCACGACTGGTATTTTGATGTATATAACAGCGCGCAGCGTCTGTTATATACATATAGTATAATAGCAATTATTCGCGCCGTTGTAAAGAGCGCTCTTGCCGCCGGCGGGGTATGGTCACCAGCCATAGGAGCACATAGCCGCCGTAGAGCATGATGTCGCTGATCAGGGGCACCAGCTTGTCGGACCAGGCCCGCAGTTGCCAGGGGGGCATGTCCAGGGCCAGACTGCAGGTAAGCAGCGCCGCCGCTTCCAGCCACAGAAGAAACCGGCCGTGCCGCGGACTGAACATGCTCAGGCCCTCCGGCGCGGGCAGAGAAAATACCGGCCGCAGGGCCTCGTGGGCGCAGCGGAGCAAAAACGTACACAGCAGAAAATCCGCCCCCACCCAGGCGGCGATCACCAGCGCCTCTATCCGGGGCGCCAGGTCCCCCAGAGAGATACTGCGGATCATGATGAAAAAGGGGTAGGTCAGGGTGTGGGTCAGGGCCGGGCCGAATACGCTCACCACCGCCGCGCATATGGCCCCGCCAAGAACGAGCAGTGTCAGCATGGACAGGGCCAGCCACCGGGGGTTTTTGGCAGGGCGCACATAGCCGGACAGGAAGGCAAAGCCGCCGGCCACGGCCCCTACCGACGCCAGGGGCAGCGCGCCAAGGGCGATGGAGCCCGCGTCCCGCCAGCCGATGGGCAGCAGCCGTCCGGCGTCCATGTTGGGTATGGACAGGGCCAGCACCGCCGCCAATGCGCCTACCAGCACGGCCCGCATGAGCACGGCGGTCCGGGCCGCCGCCCGCAGGTCCCCCAGGGCCACCAGCAGGCACAGGGCCACCGTCACCACGATGAAGGCCGTGGGGCCGCTGCCGGGGTAGATGGTGGCCGCCAGCCGGTCCGCGCCGCTGCGCAGGATGAAGCCGCCGTAAAAGAGAAACCAGGCCGCGTACAGGACCAGTACGATGCGGCCGAATACCGGGCCAAGCCAGCGCAGAAACAGCCCGCCCAGCCCCTCGCCGGGGCGCATGTGCGTCCGGAAGCTGGAAAGTATCGCCCCCAGGGCGATAAGGGGCAGCGCCGCCGGGACCACGCTCAGCCACGCTCCCCGGCCGGCCAATTCGACGGCCGTCTGGGGCAGCAGCCGCAAAAGCGGCGACAGCAGCGAGACGAATATCGCCGCCGCGAACTGTTTTCTTGTGATAAGCTCGTCCATAAAATGCCTCTATTCAGGAAGGTCGTAGCTCCGGTCTACAATGCCGTCCACTTTAATGTCAACGGGAAGAGTTGGGAAAAGTTCGTTCCAGTCGTTGCCCCAGCGGGCCAGGGCGTGGTCGGTGGTCAGCAGGGCCTTTTTCAGGCCCAGAAAGTCGCAGCGGGTGGCTCGGGCCGTTTCCAGCGCGTCGGTCATCCACCGGGCCACGGTCCGGGACAGGGACCCGTCCAGCTCTTCCGGCGTGGGGTCGCCGTCCTTTTCCAGCACCCCCACCCGCAGGGCGCAGCGGACGGAAACGCCGGTCGGCGCGCCGTCCGGGCCGTAGGCGCCCTCCAGCTTCGCGGAGCCTTCCAGCACCTCCATGGCGCAGCCGTCCACGGTGATGAGAAGGCCCGTGGGGTCGCCGGTGAGAAGCTCCGCGCCGAAGGAGGCCTCCGGCGTGAGAAAGTCCGCCAGACCCTCCGGGCCTAAAACGGCGTAGCCCAGGGGGATGATGGCGTCCGAGCGCATGTCGTCGGTGAAGATGGTCTGGTCCATGGGGGCGGTCTCAACCGCCAGGCACAGAGCGCCGTCGCCCTCGGATATGGCCGCGGCCGCCTCCCGCAGGGTGTGGACCGACCAACCGATAGAACGGGCCTGCCGGTCCAGAGAGGCCAGCCGCTGGGTGATGTCCGTGGCCTGTTCCGAAGCGCCTGTCACCGCGTCCTTTGCCGTGCCCCGGACGATGACCAGAGGGGTGTCCGTGCGCACGGTGGGGCTCCGGTCCACCCACTCGATGACCCGGGAGAGGTCCTGGCGGGCCGCCTGTTCGCCCAGGAGAAGGTACTGGATGTGGGCGTAAAAGAGCTGGTTCTCCGGGGAGTAGTTTTGCAGCCGGGCGATGGCGTCCTCGATGCCGTAAGCGGAGGCGGTCATGACCAGGGCCGGGTCATCTTCCGGGCCCAGGCCGGTGGACACGCTCACGTGCAGGCGGTCGTCCAAGCGGTCGATGCCCATGGTCTGGATGAGCATGAGCCGCTCCACGTCGTGCCGGTCCGAGGCAAGGGACGCGCCGCAGCCGGACAGTAACAGCGCCAGGGGCAATACATATAATAATGGTGTAAAGCGCCGCATGTTATTTGCGCCTCCTGACATCGCCGCCGTTGATGATGGGGTCCCGGTACCTGTCCCGCCAGGGCGGGTGGCGGGCGAAGACGCCGCCGGTGTCCCCGCCCCGGCCGCCGGTCAGGGGCGTCATGTAGGCCCGGCCAAAGCTCTCAAGGGAGCAGAGATGCCACAAAAGGAACACCGAGCCCATGATGATGCCGTACATGCCGAAGGCCGTGGAGGCCAGCACCAGGGCGAAACGGCTGATGCGCAGGGCCGTGCCCATGTCCTGGCTGGGCATGGTGTACCCCGCGATGCCCGCCAGGGCCACCACGATCACGGCGATGGGGCTGACCACCTTGGCCTCCACCGCCGACTGGCCCACGATCAGCGCGCCGATGATGCTCACCGTCTGGCCCACCGGGTTGGGAAGACGCAGACCCGCCTCCTGCAAAAGCTCGAACGACAGCAGAAGGCCCAGTATCTCCACCGACGTGGAAAAGGGCACGGACTGCTTGGATTCGATGACGGATAAAAGCAGCTTGGTGGGCAGCATTTCCGGGTGATAGGTGGCCACGGCCACGTAAAAGGCCGGCAGCAGCAGGGTCAGGACCACGCTCATCCAGCGCAGCAGCCGGATGAAGGAGGCGGCCCAGAAGTGCTGGGAGGCGTCCTCGGTGGTCTTCATAAATTCCCCGAAAAAGGCCGGGGCGGCAAAGCCCACCGGTATGCCCTCCACGATCAGGCCCACCCGGCCCTCCAGAAGAAGCTGGGCGAATTTGTCGGGCCGCTCGGTGTGGATGAGCTGGGGAAAGGGCGAGCGGGGCCGGTCCACGACGGCGCTCTCCAGCGTGTCGGGCAGTATGACGCCGTCCGTGTCCATGGCTTTTAACCGCCGGAGCATCTGCCGGGGCAGGTCCGGGTCCGCCACCCCGTCCAGCCATAGCACCGCCGCCAGAGAGCGGCTCTTCCGGCCGATGGTCACCTGGGCCAGCTTCAGCTTTGGGGTGTGCAGCCGGGAGCGGACCAGGCCCGTGTTCACCCGCAGGACTTCAACGAAGGCGTCCTTGCCGCCCTTGATGGTCTTCTCCACCGTGGGCTCCTGGACGGAGCGGTGCTGGTCGGACTTGACCTGAAAGACGAAGGCCGTGCCGTCAAAGATCAAAGCGCAGTGGCCGTAGGCGATGGCGTCGATGAGCTCGTCCATGGTCTCCACACGCTTCATGGAGGGACCGTATACGCCGCCGGCGGATAAGATGTTGATGACCTGCTCCGGGGTGTTCGCCCCGGCGAACCGGGCCGGGTCCGTCAGCGGGCGGAGGATCTGGTCCGCCGTGTCCGCGCCGGATACGACGCCGTCCAGCCAGCAGACGAACACAGGGACATTTGTCCCTCCAGCGTGGACACGGCGATTTTCAAAATCCTCGCAGCCGTCGAACAGCTTTTCCGTGTTCGCGGGGCTTATGGGGAAGGGATAGGCCGGGTCGGGCGCCGGGTGGAAGTCTACATCTTGTGGATAGTTTTGTTTTTTCTTCAACATACAGATAGTTTTCCCATTGGTAAGAATTTCATGAAAAATTTTTTAAAAAATGCGAAAAAAAGTGTTGACAACAGGGCCTTGGCGGTGTTACACTAGCAAAGCGCCTTGCGGGGGAGCCTGCGGGCGCACGGTGTACCTTGTAAATTAAACAATGCAAACA
>CANQJZ010000011.1 GCA_947624385.1 uncultured Oscillospiraceae bacterium | reverse complement strand
GTGGGTCACCGCCATGCAGGAAAAGTACGAGGCGGACCACCCCGACATGATGCAGTACATGGACGAGATACTCTACAAGCTGCAAAAGAAGGTCGTGAAGAAGTGGCTGCTGGCCGGCAAGCGCGTGGACGGCCGGGCCATGAACGAGATACGCCCGCTGGACAGCCAGGTGGACGTGATACCCGGCGTACACGGCTCGGCGCTGTTCACCCGGGGCCAGACCCAGGTGCTGTCCATCACCACCCTGAACACCCTCTCCGCCTCCCAGAAGCTGGATACCATTTGGGAAGAGACCGAGAAGCGGTTCATGCACCACTATAACATGCCCAGCTATTCCACCGGCGAGGCCCGGGCCAGTCGGTCCACCTCCCGCCGTGAGTA
Organism: uncultured Oscillospiraceae bacterium; assembly: GCA_947624385.1. Taxonomy (GTDB): domain Bacteria; phylum Bacillota; class Clostridia; order Oscillospirales; family Oscillospiraceae; genus CAJOIG01. The sequence continues at coordinate 53,916 of CANQJZ010000011.1, read as the reverse complement.
CGGCCACGGCGCGCTGGTGGAGAAGGCCCTGGAGGCCGTCATCCCCTCCGTGGACGAGTTCCCTTACGCCATCCGCGTGGTCAGCGAGGTGCTCAGCTCCAACGGCTCGACCTCCCAGGGCTCCATCTGCGGCACCACATTGAGCCTGATGGCCGCCGGCGTGCCCATCAAGGCCCCCGTGGCCGGCATCAGCTGCGGCCTTATCCAGGACGGCGACGACTTCACCACCTTCATCGACATCCAGGGCGTGGAGGACTTCCACGGCGAGATGGACTTCAAGGTGGCCGGCACCAAGAAGGGCATCACCGCCATCCAGATGGACCTGAAAAACGACGGCCTGAAGCACGAGATCGTGAAGAAGGCCTTCGAGATGACCCACGAGGCCCGGCTGCAGATCCTGGACGAGATCATGCTGCCCGTCATCAGCGAGCCGCGCCATGAGCTGGCCGCCACCGCCCCCAAGATGATCAAGATGACCATCGATCCGGACAAGATCCGGGAGGTCATCGGCTCCGGCGGCAAGGTGATACAGAAGATCCAGGCCGACACCGGCTGCAAGGTCGATATCGAGGACGACGGCACCATCTACATCGCCTCCGAGGACATCGAGGCCTGCCGGGCCGCCAAGCGGACCATCGACAACATCGTCTTCGTGCCCGAGGTGGGCCAGCTTTACTACGGCAAGTGCGTACGCGTCATCCCCATCGGCGCGTTCATCGAGCTTGTCCCCGGCAAGGACGGCATGGTCCACATCAAGGACCTGGAGTTCAAGCGCACCGAGAAGGTGGAGGACGTGCTGAACGTGGGCGACTGGACCTGGGTCAAGGTCAGCGAGATCGACGACCGGGGCCGTGTGAACCTGAGCCGCAAGGACGCCATCAAGGAGCGCCAGCAGGCCGGCCTGCCCATCGACGGCCCCGACCCGGAATAAGCTCAACAAACCAAAGCGCAGACCTCGCCAGGTCTGCGCTTTTTGCTTTACATATGGGAAAAAACGCGTATAATTTGACGTGTCTGTGCGAAAAAAGAAAGGAGCGCTGCAATGGACGAACAAAGACGGGGCGTGCGCCGCAATGCCATCGCCATCATCGTGGTATTCGCCGTCATTCTGGCGGTCGTGGGCGTGTCCAATATGGCGGGTAAGCCCATAGACGCCCAAAAAACGCTGGAAGCCATCGATCGGAACAAGACGACCGTGTTGGAGCTGACGGCGTCGGCAGCGGCCGCCGCCACGGCGCTGGCCGCGGTCCCCAGCGACGTGACCACGCCTGTGGCGGACGAGATCGCAGACATGGCCTCCTGCTTTCTGGTGGTGCTGGCGGCGCTGTATGTCGAAAAGCTGCTGGTGGTCCTCACCGGCACGTCCGGGTTTCTGGTCATGCTGGCGGTGCTGTTTGTGGTGATGATATGTGGGCTGTTTTGGGATCAAAGATTTCTGAAAGCTCTGGGCATAAAGCTGTTCGTGTTCGGCGTGGCCCTGTACGCCACCGTGCCTTTGAGCTTATGGGCCGCCAACGCGCTGGAACGGACGCTGGACGCCACCTTTGAGACCACCGTCACCGAGGCGCAGGAACTCACCGACGAGATCAATGAGAGCCGGGACCCCGAGGGCAATTTTCTGGAGCGGGCGCTGGAAAAGATCAAGGGCGGCGTCACAGCCCTGGTGGAAAAGGGTGAGATGCTGTTGAACAAATTCCTGGAGTCCATCGCGGAGCTGATCGTGGTCATCTGCGGCATACCGGTGCTGGTAATGCTGGTCCTGCTGTGGCTTTTAAAGGCCCTGTTCGGCGCGCAGATCGACGTGGAGGCGCACATGCCCAGGCGGGTACGGGCCAGGGCAAACCGAGCCAGGGCAACAGCCGAAGACGCACGGGAAAACCTGCCGCTGCCGGGCGAGCATGAGGACGACGAGCACACCCATATGCGCTGAGCGGACCAATTGCGTCGGGGGACTTGGTGTGTTATACTTTACCTGAATATGACCGAGGGAGGCAGCTATGATCCGATTCAACAACGACTACAGCCGGGGCGCGCACCCCGCCGTGTTAAAGGCACTGGCCGAGACCAACGCCGTAAGCTACGGAGGCTACGGCATCGACCCCTGGTGTGAGAGGGCCGCCGACGAGATCAAAAAGCATCTGGATAAGCCGGACGCGGCGGTACACTTTCTGGTGGGCGGCACCCAGACCAATATGATCGCCATCGCCGCGTGTCTGCTGCCCTTCCAGTCCGCCGTCAGCGCCGAGACCGGCCATATCCACGCCCACGAGACCGGCGCGCTGGAGCACGGAGGCCACAAGATACTGACCCTCCCCGCCACGGACGGCAAGCTGGACGCCGACCAGATCGAGGCCGTCGCCGAGGCGTACCGCTCCAGCCCCATTCAGGAGCACATCACCCAGCCCAGGCTGGTGTACATCTCCTTCCCCACCGAGTACGGCACCGTGTACTCCCTGGCGGAGCTCAAGCGCATCCGCGCCGTGTGCGACAAATACGGCATGGTGCTGTTCGTGGACGGGGCGCGGATGGGCTACGGTCTGGCCGCCTCGGACGTGACGCTCCGGGATATGGCCCGGCTGGCGGACATGTTCTCCATCGGCGGGACCAAGTGCGGGGCGCTGTTCGGCGAGGCGCTGGTCATCACTGACCCGGCCCTCAAGCCCAACTTCCGCAGCTATATCAAGCAAAACGGCGCCATGCTGGCCAAGGGCTGGCTGCTGGGGGTGCAGTTTCACGCGCTGTTTGAAAACGGGCTCTATTTCGACATCTGCCGCCGGGCCGTGGACCAGGCGATGCAAATTCGCGCCGCCTTTGAGGCCAGGGGCATACCCGTCTATGTGCCCAGCCCCACCAATCAGCAGTTCGTGGTCCTGGACCATGACCAGATCGAGGCGCTGGAGAAAAAGTACGTCTTCGAGCCGGACCACCACGTGGACAAAACCCACATGTGCGTGCGGTTCTGCACCAGCTGGTACACCTCGGACGAGGATATCGCCGCGCTGACGGCGGACATCCAAAATCTGTAGTTGCATTTTCCGTTTTAGCGTGCTATAGTAAGCGTTGACAACCGAACAAGCGAACGATGTCTTCAGGGCAGGGTGCAATTCCCGATCGGCGGTACAGTCCGCGAGCGAAAGCAGATCCGGTGGAACTCCGGGACCGACAGTATAGTCTGGATGGAAGAAGATGTGTTGAGCGGCGCCGTTATGGCGGCGGGCGTTTGAACGCCCCGCCCCATGGACGCGGCCCGATATGGACACCTGGAAGGCACACGCAGCTTCCAGGTGTCAAATTTATTATCGGAGGTACCCTTCCATGGACAGCCATCCCACGACCAACGCAAGCCCCAGACCCGCCAACGCCCGCCGGCCCGCCGCCATCGGCATGCTGTGCGCCGTGGCCTATGTGGTCATGCTCATAGGCCAGCTCATCCCGCCTGTCATGTTCCTCAGCTACGACCCCAAGGACGTGATCATCGTCATCAGCGGCTTCATCTTCGGCCCGCTCACCGCCGTGCTCATCACCGTCATCGTGGACCTGGTGGAGATGGTCACCGTGTCGTCCACGGGCGTGTACGGCTTCATCATGAACACCGTGCAGACCTGCTCTTTCGCGGTGCCCGCCGCGCTCATATACCAGCGCTGGCGCACCTCCAAGGGCGCCGTCGGCGGCCTGGCCGCGGCCGTGGCCAGCATGACGGCGATGATGTGCCTGTGGAATTATATCATCACGCCCTTTTACATGGGCCAGCCCCGGGAGGCCGTGGCCGCGCTGCTGCCCACGCTGTTTTTGCCCTTCAACCTGGTCAAGGGCACCATCAATGCGGGGCTGACGCTGCTGCTGTATAAGCCCATGGTCACCGCCCTGCGGCGGGCGAACCTGGTAGCGCCGTCCTCCGGCCACGGCGGCAAGGGCGGCTTGAACTGGGGCATGGTGCTGCTGGGCGCGGCCCTGACCCTCACCGGCGCGCTGTTCATCCTGGTCATGCTTGGCGTGCTGTAAAATATTGCACCACCAAGCGCCCGGAAACACACGTTTCCGGGCGCTATTTCTTGCCCAGTGCCGCTCACGCCGCGGCGGAGAGCATGGTGTTGATGAATATCCCATACCCTCGCGTCGGGTCGTTCACCAGCACATGCGTCACCGCGCCGACCAGCTTGCCGTCCTGGATGATCGGGCTGCCGCTCATGCCCTGGACGATGCCGCCGGTGCGGGCCAGCAGGTCCGGGTCCGTCACGTGTACGGTCAGGTCCCGGCCGGCGCCGCTGGCCATACCCGTGCGGGCGATCTCCACGTCATATTCCTCGATCTGCCTGCCGGCCACGCAGGCCAATATGGTGGCGGGACCCCGCTGCACGTCCGCCGGCGTGCCCACGGGCAGGGCCGGGCAGACCGTGTCCAGCCCGCCTTTGACCACACCGAAGATGCCGCAGGGGGTGTTGCTGTTGATGCAGCCGATCACGTCCCCCGCGTCAAAGCTCCCGGCCAGCTCACCCGGCGCGCCGGCCGCGCCGCGCTTCACGTCCACGATCTGCGCCTTGCAGACCTGGCCGCTGCCCACCGGTACCAGCACGCCCGTATCCGTGTCGTTCACCCCGTGGCCCAGAGCGCCAAAGGCGCCTGTGTCCGGGTCCAGATATGTGACGGTGCCGATACCGGCCACGCCGTCCCGGAGCCACAGGCCCAGCCGCCAGCCGCCGTTCACGTCCTGAGCCGGACACACGCACACGCGCATGTCCCGGCCGTCCCGCCGGACGGTCAGCTCCACGCTCTGGCCGCCGCAGCTCTCCAGCGCCTTTATGAGCCCGGCGGCATCGTCCACATTCTGGCCGTTCACGGCCGCGATCACGTCTCCCGCCTTGAGCCCCGCGCTCTCGGCGGGATTTTTCTGGCCCTCGGCCGTCTCGACCGGCGTCACGCCCGCCACCAATACGCCCTGCATTTCGATTTGTATACCCACCGTCTCCCCCACGGGGATCAGTGTCCTGTCCGCGTAGGCCGTCACCGTACAGACGACCGTCATGAACCAGACTGCGGCTGCCACAGGCAGACGCAGTACCCATCGTTTTGCCATAATTACTCCTCCCGTCTTTCTGCCGGCCCATTCAGTATGCGAGAAAACGGGTCTCGAAACCGCGCTAAAATATCTCTTTGCTTCCACCGGCCCCGAAAGCGCCGTCACGCGGGCCTCGGCGGGCAAAGACAGGTTTTGCCATATGATTTGTTTACATCAATATCGTGTCCCCGGGGCGGGAAAATAGCATGGAAAATTCTATAAAAAAATGACCTCCGAACTTCGGAGGTCATTCGTTCATTTGATTTTTTTACGCGGCCGCCTTCGTCTTCTTGCCCATGAAGGTCTGGAACAGGAAGATGCCGGCCACCACGGCCAGACCCACGACGTCGCTGACGGTACCGGGGTAGATGAGGAATAATCCCGCCGCCAGGGCGATGATCCGCAGCGCCCAGGGCACATTGCCCTTCAAATACCCCTCCAGCCCCACGCCCAGGGCCACGATGCCCAGCACGGAGGTGACGATCACCTGCACCACCTCCAAAACGGTGGTGTCGATGAGCAGCATGGACGGGTTCAGCGCGAATATGTACGGCACCACGAAGGCGGCGATGGCCAGCTTTGTGGCGTTGAAGGCCGTCTTCATGGGCGGGGCCTTGGCGATGGCGGACCCGGCGTAGGCCGCGAGAGCCACCGGCGGGGTGATGTCCGCCACGATGCCGAAGTAGAATACGAAAAAGTGCGCCGCCATCTGGGGGATGCCCATTTGGATAAGTATCGGCGCGCAAGTGGAGGCCATGATGCAGTAGTTGGCCGTGGTGGGCACGCCCATGCCCAGCACGATGCAGCACAGCATGGTCAGAAACAGCGCCACGATGAGATGTCCGCCGGACACGGACACGATGGCGGTAATGAGCTTGCTGGCCAGGCCCGTCAGGTTGATGCAGCCGGAGATGACGCCGGCCATGCCGCAGGCCGCCGCCACGGTGATGCAGCTCTTTGCGCCCGCCGCCAGCGCGTCCAGGAACGTGGCGGGGGTCATGCGGGTCTCCTTGTTGAACATGCTCACCGCCACGGCCACCACGATGGACAGCGCCGCGGCAAAGGCCATGGTCTTGCTCCCGCTGGACACCAGATACACCAGCACGATCAGCGGCAGCAGCAGGTATATCTTGCCGATCAGGTGGCCGAACTTGGGCAGCTCATCTTTCGGGATGCCCTTGAGCCCCAGCCGCCGGGCCTCCAGGTGTACGCAGATAAAGATGCCCAAAAAGTACAGCACCGCCGGCAAAATGGCCCGGACGATGATGTTGGAATAGGGTACGCCCACGTACTCCGCCATCAGGAACGCCGCCGCGCCCATGATGGGCGGCATGATCTGCCCGCCGGTGGACGCGGCCGCCTCGACGGCCCCGGCGAACTCCGGCTTGTACCCGGTTTTTTTCATCATGGGGATGGTGACGGAGCCGGTGGTGACCGTGTTGCCCACGGAGGAGCCGGACACCATGCCGCACAGGGCGGAGGAGATGACCGCCACCTTGGCCGGTCCGCCGGAGGACGCGCCCGCCACGCAGTTGGCAAGGTTAATAAAGAAGTCGGAGATACCCGTCCGCTCCAAAAACGCGCCGAAGATGATGAACACCACGATGAACTTGGCGCACACCTGCACGGGGGTGGTCAGCACGCCGGTGGTCTGGTAGAAAAGCCCGATGGTGATCTGCCGGATCGCCCGGCCCGGACCCAAGCCCCGGCCGAACCAGTAATAGTACAGCGCGTAGAGGAAAAACGCGCCCGCCACGCACAAAATGGGCAGCCCCACGCTCCGGCGGCACAGCTCCACCAGCGCCAGCACGCCGATGACGCCGATGACGATCTCATAGGTTTTGATGTTCATGGTGCCCAGCCGGATGGTCAGGCTCTTGGCGTTGACCACCACATAGAAAAACGCCGCCGCGCCCATGATCATAATGACCCAGTCGTACCAGGGCATATGGTTGACCTTCTGCTCGCCCTTTTTGATGGGGAAGGTCAGGTAGCCGATGACAATGATGCAGCCCAAAAAGGACGGATAGCGTATCAGGTCCAGCCAGGTGGCGAACAGCGTCACATAGATAGAGAAGCAGGAGAACGCGGCCAGTATGCCGGCCACGGTCCACTTCTGCCATCCCTCCCAGACGCGGGTATTGGACTCCCGGTCATACTTTTTCATGACCTCGTCCACCGCGGCCTGGTCGAACATATGTTCCTCGGCCCGGTGCTCGGCGATCTCGTGTTCCAGTTCCAGTTTCTTTTCCTTGTCCATAGGGTACCTCCGTGGCTGTGCGATGATGGATGATTTCAATCAAGGAGTGCCGCTCTTGGCAAGCGGCACTCCCTGTGCTCGGTTGGGTCAGTCCTTACTCGGCCACATCCACTTCGATGCCATTCTCGGCGAAGAACTTTGCCGCGCCGGGATGGAAGGGAACGGCGATGCCGTCGGTGGCAAAGGTCAGGTCAAGCTCCGCGCCCTTGGCGTGCAGCTCGGTGATGGCGTCCTTGTTGTCAGGATTGAAAATCGTGGACACGATGGTATAGGCGGTGTCCTCATCCAGGTCGGCCCTGCAGATCATGGTGGCCTTCACGGTGATGGTGGTGCAGTCCTCGTCAAAGCCCTTGTAGGTGCCGGCGGGGATGGTCAGGGAAGCATACCAGGGGCAGGTGTCCAGCAGCTTTTCCATGTGCTCGTCGTCAATGGAGACCAGGTAAACATCGTTGCTGGAGGCCAGGTCGGTAATGGCGGGGGTGGGCGCGCCGGCGCACAGGAAGGCGGCGTCGATCTTGCCGTCCTTCAGGCTCTCGGTGGAGTCGCCGAAGCTCTGGTAGATGGGGTTAATGTCGTCCATGGTCATGTCATAGGCGGCCAGAATGTCGCTGGTGTTGTAGACCGTGCCGGAGCCGGCGTCGCCCACGCACACGTCCTTGCCCTTCAGGTCGGCAATGGACTTGATGTCGGGGTCGCAGGTGACCAGCTGCACGGTCTCGGCGTACAGGGCGCCCAGCGTGACAAAGCTGGTGATGGCGCCGGTCTCTTCATAGGAGTTGGTGCCATTGTAGGCATAGGTCATCACGTCGGACTGGACCGTGGCCAGATCGTACAGGCCCTGGTCGATGCCGGTGATGTCGGCGGCGGAACCGCCGGTGGCGTTGACGGTGATGTCCACGCCGGTCTCCTGCTTCAGGTAGGTAGCCAGCACGCCGCTGTAAGCGTAATAGGTGCCGGACTCGCCGCCGGTGCCCATGGCCAGACTGCCGGAGGCGAACGCCGTGGCGCTCAGGCTCAGGACCATGACCAGCGCCAGCGTCAGCGCGAAAGCCTTCTTAAGGGACTTCTTCATGATATGTTTCCTCCTTGTGATGTTTCTCGCGTTTGCAGTTTTTATTTGTCGAATCTGCAATGTAAGCACATTATAAGCGGTTTTTCCCGAAGTTTCAAGTGAAAAATGAATTTTTGTATTCCAAAACTTTCATTTTATCGCTTTCGCCAATAATCTCCCCTCATCTTATCCCGTTTTGGTGGATTTGTACAACGCCGGACGCGCATTGACTTTTGTGACCCATGTTATATAACAGCGGCAAAGCCACCGTTATACCTCAAAATACCGGTCGTGCTCCCGGCTTGCGCCGGAACCGCACGACATGGTATAATGGTGAAAAACGCACTTTGGGAGGACGATACCATGACATATGACGAGATATTGAAAGCCGCCCGGGACCAGGTGGGGCCGTACTGCAAGGCGTGCCCGGTGTGCAACGGCCTGGCCTGCGCCAACACCATACCCGGTCCGGGCTGCAAAGCGCCCAACAACACCGCCGCCCGCAACTACGCCAAGTGGCAGGAGGTCCTGGTGAACATGGACACCCTCTGCCCCAACGCGCCCATCGACACGTCCTTCAGGCTCTTTGGCCGGGATTTCAAGGCCCCCGTTTTCATCGCGCCCCTGGGCTCTTTAAAACTGCACTATGGGGACAAGTACGACGACTTTGCCTACAACAGCGTGCTGGTGCCCGCCTGCTATGAATACGGCGTGGCCGCCTTCACCGGCGACGGGGTGGACCCGGAGATCATGAAAAGCGCCGTGCAGGACATGGAAAAGGTCCAGGGCGTGGGTATCCCCACCATCAAGCCCTGGAACAAGGAGGCCGTGTTTGAAAAGCTGGACATTTTGAACGCCAGGGGCATTTTCGCCGCGGCCATGGACGTGGACGGCGCGGGCCTGCCCTTCTTGAAGGCCATGAACCCCAACGCCGGCAGCAAGTCCGTCTCCGAACTTCGTGAGATCACCGCCTACGCCAAAATGCCCTTCATCGTCAAGGGCGTCATGACGGTCCGGGGCGCGGAAAAGGCCATCGAGGGCGGCGCGGCGGCCATCGTGGTGTCCAACCACGGCGGCCGGGTGCTGGGCGGCGTACCCGCCACGGCGGAGGTCCTGCCCGCCATCGCCAAGGCCGTAAAGGGCCAGGTGCCCATTTTCGTGGACGGCGGCATCCGCTCCGGCACAGACGTGTTCCGTGCCCTGGCCCTGGGAGCCGACGCGGTGCTGCTGGGCCGGCCTGTAGTTCCCTTCGTGTACGCCGCCGGCGCCGAGGGCCTCAGGGTCTACCTGGACAAAATAATTGCGGAGCTCAGGGACACCATGACCATGTGCGGTACCCCCACCCTGGCCGACATCGGCCCGGACAACGTGGCGTCGTTCTAAGGGTCAAAAACAGCATAAAAACACCGTTCACGGCTTTCGTGAACGGTGTTTCGTTTAATCCCATTCGAGGCGGGGCTCCCGCCCCCCTCGAGCTCCCCCTTGCTTGACTTAAATCTTCTCTTTCTTTGACGGGCCGGATAATATCTCACCTGTCCCCCGGGTCAAGCTGCCCTGCGGCGTGCTTGGCCCGGAGGGCCGCTTTCACCTTTCGGCTGGTGTCCTTGGCGAACCACTCATTAGTCGATCTTATTATTCTTCCGAAACTATCAGAATAGTGTTGACAGGCGGAAACTATTGTGATGGTATGCCAATGTAAACTATTGCAATAGTTCAGCTCGATGAAAGGATAGGATGATATGGCGATCAAGCTCTTTGATTCTGAACTGAAGGTCATGGGCGTTTTGTGGAAAGAAGGTGACACCACCGCAAAACAGATCTCTGACATTCTCAAAGCGGAGATCGGCTGGAACATGAACACGACTTATACAGTCATTAAAAAGTGCATCGCAAAGGGGGCCATCGAACGCAGTGAACCAAACTTTCGATGCCACGCACTGATCACCAAACAGGAGGCACAGGAAGCCGAGACGGACGAATTGATCGGCAAGATGTTCGACGGCTCCGCCGACAAACTGTTCGCTTCTCTTCTGGACAGACGGAAGCTGACCGCGGAGCAGATCGCAAAACTCCGGCAGATCGTCGGTGATCTGGATGGGGAGGCGGACACTTGAGCCTATTGGAAATGAGCCTCTCCGGAGCTGTGATGATTTTGGTTATTGTCGTCATTCGCGCTCTGGCGATCAACCGCCTGCCGAAGAAAACCTTTTTGGCATTGTGGGGCATTACACTGACGCGGTTGTTGGTTCCTTATTCTGTGCCCTCAGCGTTCAGCGTGTACTCGCTGTTTGGCAAACTCCTTTCTCCGGCAAAGACAGAGCCGTTCAGGGCCAGCGTTTCTGCGGTCCAACCGGCCAGTTTACTTGTACCCGGTACTGGCATAGCGCCTTCGGTTCCCACTGCCTCGGCTGCTTCTCCAGCCGTTCCGCCATATAGATTGGTTTGGATGGCAGGGGCGTTGGTCTGTGCTGCGTTTTTTACAGCAGCTTATCTGAGATGCCGCCGGGAGCTCCGGGAGGCGCTGCCCGTGGATCGCGATTTCGCGCAGGACTGGCTCAAGGAGCACCGGCTTTGCCGCTCGATCCGGCTTCGACAGTCGGACAGGATCTCCGCTCCGCTGACCTACGGTGTGTTTTGCCCGGTGATCCTCCTTCCAAAACAAATAAATTGGGATGACAATTTGGTTACAGGTGTCACCACGGCGTTTGCCACCTCCGGGCAGGCTGCGGCGGAAAGCGACATAGCGCAGAACGGCACCGCTAATGCCATTGAGACTGCCATGAGCGGCTACACGGTAATGTCCTACACTGACCCTGCGGACGGGAAAACCTGTTACAGCATGGATGATGGCAACACCTGGATACCCATGACCGACGAAGAATTCAGTGCCGCATCTGGCTGGGACAATGTGGAATGGTGGACAGCGGAGGAGTATTCTGCCTGGCTGGAACGGGAGAAGGTCGATCTCCAGTCTATCATCGGCTCCAGGGGCTGGACGCCTTCCACAGGCTGGTTTACCTGGACACAGGAAATGGTGGATGAAACGATCGTCCAATATGAGCAGACCTTAAGGGACATTCAGGCCGGACGGAAGATCTCCAAACCCACATCTGACGGCGATACGATGATACTGTTCGACTATGACTCTGACGCACAAACCTCTGTCACAGACACGCAGGCTGCAGTTGGCTGCAAGCAGCAACCTGCTCCCGAACTATTGGCAGAATATAAGACCTATGGTTGAACTCTCGACCGGTGGGGGCGCGCCGCGTCTTATCGGTCCTTTGGGTCCAATGTTCCTGCGGCGGTGTAGATAAGGGCGTTGCATATGGCGGCGGCCACGGTGCTGCCGCCTTTGCGCCCGGTGGCCACGATGGCGGGTACGGCGGTTTTTTCGCACGCCGCGAGAATTTTTTCCTTGCTCTCGACCACGTTCACGAACCCCACCGGTGCGCCGATCACCAGCGCCGGACGCAGCCCCCGGTCCAAAAGCCCGCACAGGGCCAGCAGCGCCGTAGGGGCGTTTCCCACGGCGTACAGGGCGGCGGGGTGCTCTCTCGCGGCCACTTCCATGGACACCGCCGCCCGCGTGACGCCCTGGGCCCTGGCCCGCGCCGCCACCGCCTCGTCGGCCATATAGCAATATACGCCGCCGCCCAGCTTTCCCAACGCGGCTTTGCTCACCCCGGCCCGGGCCATATTGGTGTCGGTGACGATGTCCGCCCCGGCCTTTAACGCGGCCACGGCCTTTTCTACCGCCCCCGGCGTGAACGTGAGATTCTCGGCGAAGTCAAAGTCGGCCGTGGCGTGGATGGCCCGCAGGACCACCGCCTCGTTTTCCGGCGGTAAGACGATGCCCCGGCCCGTGAGCTCGGCGCGTATGATCTCCATGCTGGCCCGCTCGATGGCGGCCGGGTCCGTAAATTTCCCGCTCAAAACTCCACGCCCTTTCTGGCCTTCACGCCCTTTTGATAGGGGTGCCGGTGGCAGCGCATTTCCGTCTCATAGTCGGCGCATGCCCGCATCCAGTCCGCCGGGTCCCGGCCCGTGAGCACGATCTCCCGGCCGACCGGCGCCTCCAGCACGGCGGCGCGCAGCAGCGCCCGGTCTACCATGTCCAGCCGCCACGCGGCGCATGCCTCGTCCAGTATCAGCGTGTCCGGCCCACAGGCCAGCGCGGCCCGCAAATTTTCGTCCTGCACCCGCCGGGTCTCGGCCCGCTCGTCCCCGTCCATTTGGGAGACGAATTTCTCGGTGCTCTTTCCCCGGAAAAATTTCGCTCCCAGCGCCTCCAATGACTCCACCTCACCGGATGGAGCGCTTTTCAAAAACTGCACCACGGCCACCTTTTGTCCCGCCGCCAGCGCCCGCAGGGCCAGACCCAGCGCGGCGGTGGTCTTGCCCTTGCCGTCGCCCCAATATAAATGGATCATGCCGTCCCCTCCAATATGCGGTATACCGCGTCCATGTCCAGCGCCCGGCGCACCGCCTCCGCCAGCGTGTTCAGCTGCCCGTCCAGCCTTTTGGCCCGGTCAACATACCCATCGTCCTCGTATGCCACGCCCTTGCGCCGGCACAGCGTCCAGGCCAGGGCGTTCACGGCCTCGCCGGTGTCGAACAGCCCGTGCAGATAGGTCCCGCACACGCTCCCCCGCACGCAGCCGTCTTCCCGCCCGTCGTCCAGGCGGCAGAAGGCGGGACCGGCCGAAACTGTCTGGCCGGTGTGTATCTCGTAGCCCTCCACTTTGGCCCCCGCGACAGGTCCGGCCAGGCACCTGCCTCGGACCCGTACCCGTGTCTTTTCCGGACCGAACACCGTGTCCGCGGGCAGCAGCCCCAGGCCCTGGACCGACTCCGGCCCGCCGCCCTCCGTACCGTCCGGGTCCGTCAGCGTCCGGCCCAGCATCTGATAGCCGCCGCACACCCCCAGAACCGGCACACCTGACCCGGCCAGCGAAAATATGGCGTCGGCCAGTCCGGACCGGCGCAGCCAGAGAAGATCGCCCACCGTGCTCTTCGTCCCGGGCAAAATGAGCATATCCGGTTGGCCCAGCGCTTCCGGCCGGTCCACGTACCGCACCCCCAGCATCGGATGAGAATCCAGGGGCGAAAAGTCGGTGAAATTGGAAATGCGCGGCAGCCGTACGACCGCGATGTCCACGGCCTTATGGGCGGCTTTTTGCCGGAGGCTCGGCGCCATGGAGTCCTCCTCGTCCAGGTCCAGCCGCAGCCAGGGCGCCACCCCCAGCACGGGCAGCCCGGTCAGCTCCTCCAGCATGCCCAAGCCCGGTTTTAAGATCTCCACGTCCCCCCGGAACTTGTTGACGATCAGGCCCTTGACCCGGGCCCGCTCCGCCGGCTTCAGCAGCGCCACGGTCCCGTAAAGCTGGGCGAACACCCCGCCGGGGTCGATGTCCCCCACCAGCAGCACCGGCGCGTCCGCCAGCTCTGCCAGACCCATGTTCACGATGTCGTTTTCCCGCAGATTGATCTCCGCCGGACTGCCCGCGCCCTCGATCACGATGGGGTCGTATTCCGCCGCCAGGCTCTCGTACGCCGCCAGAATGTCCGGGATGAGCGACCTCTTGTACCGGAAATACTCCTGCGCCGCCATCTGGCCCCGGACCGTTCCGTTGACGACGATCTGACTGCCCGTGTCGCTGCACGGCTTGAGCAGCACCGGATTCATGCGCACGTCCGGCTCCGCCCCGGCGGCCTGGGCCTGCAAAACCTGGGCTCTGCCCATTTCCAGCCCGTCAGCCGTCACGAAGCTGTTCAGCGCCATATTCTGGCTTTTGAACGGCGCGGGCCGCAGTCCGTCCTGTTTAAATATGCGGCACAGCGCGGCGCACAGCAGACTCTTGCCCGCGCCGGACATGGTGCCCTGTATCATGATTCGTCTGGTCATTGTTTGAGCGCCTCCCCGATGGCGTTTATGAGCCTTTCGTTGTCCGCCACCGTGCGCACGGCGGCTCGGTACCAACTCCTGTCCAAACCCCGAAAGCCCCCGCAATTGCGCAGCAATATCCCCCGCCGCGCCAATGGCCCCGCCAGGTCCACGGGACTTTGAAACAGCAGATAATTGGCCTCGCCGGGCACGACGAACAGCCCCAGCGCCTCCAACGCCGCCTTCAGCCTTGGCCGCTGCTCCCGGATAAGCGCCCGCATGCGTTCGGCGTAGGCCGTATCACCTAATGCCGCCAGCCCCGCCGCCTGGGCGGGACCCGACACGGACCAGGGCGGCCCCGCGGCCTCCATCGCCGCCAGCAGCGCCCCGTCGGCGCTGAGGCAATACCCCAGCCGAAGCCCCGCCATGGCGTAAAGCTTGGTGAAGGACTTCAAAATGAGCAGCCCGCCCCCGTCCAGCGCCCCGGTCAGCGTGAGCGCCGCCGGCTCGTCCGTCAGGTCCGCGAAGCACTCGTCCACCACCAGCAGCGCGCCGGTCCCGCGGCACCGGTCCAGCACCCGCCCCAATAGCGGCACGGGCACGGCCACGCCCGTGGGGTTATTTGGTTGACATAAAAACACCATATCCATCCCGTCAACGGCGTCTATGATCCCCTCGTCCGGGACAAAGCCCGCGTCCTTATCCAGCGGGTAGTAAGACACCTGACACCCGGCCGCGTGCAGCGCTGCCTCGTATTCCGAAAATGTCGGGGCCGTCACCAGCGCATGCCTTGGCTTTCGGGCCAGCACGGCCCGGTAGATCAGGTCCGCCGCCCCGTTGCCGCACAGGACATACGCCGCCGGCAGGCCCTCTTTTTCCCCGATGGCCGCCCGCAGCGCCCGGCATGCCGGGTCCGGGTACCGGTCCGCCTGCTCTATGGCGTCCTGCACCGCCCGCCGAACGCTTTCCGGTACGCCAAGGGGGCTGACGCTGGCGGAAAAGTCCAGGGGCAGTTTCCCATACGTCTGTTCAAATCCGGCCCAATCGCCGCCGTGGTCGTGTCCCATGCCCTCACCTCACAACGAAAAACCGCAGTAGCAGCCCCACCGCCGCCGCGAGAAAGCTGGCGGCGTACAGCATCTTGTTGGCCCGCAGAATATCCCTCGGCTCCACCGGGCGCATATCGTCCCCGATGGTGGGCTTGTCGTACCTCTCGCCGAAATAGCTGGCCGGCCCCGCCAATCGGACGCCCAGCGCCCCGGCGCACGCGGCCTCGCACTGGGCGGCGTTGGGGCTGGCATGTTTCCGCCTGTCCCGCCGCCAAATGCGCCACGCCCCGGCCATATCGTGGCCCGTGAGCCCTGCCGCGCCTATCCAAAACAGCGCCGCCAGCCGTGCGGGGATAAAGTTGGCCCCGTCGTCCAGCTTCGCCGCCGCCCGGCCAAAGTGCAGATACCGGGCGTTTTTGTACCCCACCATGCTGTCCATGGTGTTCACGGCCTTGTATGCCATCGCCAGGGGCGCGCCGCCCAGCAGCATGTAAAAAAGCGGAGCGAAAACGCCGTCGGAGAAGTTCTCCGCCACCGTCTCCACGGCGGCCCTGACCACGCCCTGTTCGGTCAGCGCGTCCGTGTCCCGGCCCACGATACGGCCCACCGCCTTCCGTGCGGCGGTCAAATCGCCGGAGGCCAGCGCGTCGTAAACGCCCCGGCTCTCATGGGAAAGGTCCCGCATCGCCAGCGCCTGCCAGCACCACAGGGTCTGGAAGAAAAACCCCACCGCCGGGTGCAATGCCGCGCCGCCCCAGCAAATAAGGCCTGTCACGGCCAGGGCACCCAATGGCAGCAGCGCCGCGAGACAAGCTCCCGCCGCCCGTTCGCCCTTAGGCGTGGCGGGAAAGCGGCGGCGCAACACCTTTTCCAGCCGAGTAATGGCCCGGCCCATGACCACCACCGGGTGGGGAAAATTTGGGACGACCGGGTCCCCCAGCAGCGCGTCCAGCACGCAGCCGCATAAAATGGCCAGCGTGACGGTCATGACGGCTCCTTTGCGTACCGCACAGCGCCCACCAGCGTCAGCGTCCGCGTTTTGGCCCATTGGGCGTCGTCCGTCTCCAGCACAAACCCGCCGCCCAGAGGCGACTGCCAGTCCCAGTAATCCCGCGCCGGCCTGCCGAACCGCTCCAGCGCCGCCATTTGCGTGCCCCCGTGGGCCACGATCACCAGCGCCTCACGCCCCTCGGCCAGGGCGCTTTCCACCAGCGCGGCAAAGGCGCGGCATACCCGCCGGGAAAACCCCGCCCGGTCCTCGCCGCCGGGGGTAGGCCCTGCGCAGCCCCCGTCCACCCAGGCCCGATAATCGGCGTCGTGTTCCATCTCAATATAGTTTCTCCCCTCGAAGGCGCCGAAGTCCATCTCCCGCAGGTCCGGTACTTCCACCAGCGCCGCGTTGGGAAATACTATCTCCGCTGTCTCCCGGGTGCGAAGTGTTGGACTTATGTAAACCACGTCCGGCTCCATGTCCGC
Organism: uncultured Oscillospiraceae bacterium; assembly: GCA_947624385.1. Classification (GTDB taxonomy): domain Bacteria; phylum Bacillota; class Clostridia; order Oscillospirales; family Oscillospiraceae; genus CAJOIG01. The sequence goes on along the minus strand of CANQJZ010000011.1, from coordinate 37,137 downwards.
CCGCCGCAGCGCGTCCCGCCCTGCGGTTGACAAGGGGCTGTCCGTGGTGCCCTGATAGCGCCGCCGGGCGTTATATTCCGTGGCCCCGTGGCGCAGAAGATACACCTTCACGGCAGTTCCCCCTTGATGACCGTGGGGATGCCGCAGAACACCCGCACCACCGTGTCCGCTCTGGCCGCCAGCAGACAGGCCAGCCGTCCGGCCGCCTCCCGCTGGGAGCGCTGCACCGGGTCCACAGGCACCACCCCGCCGCCCACCTCCGCGGCGGTGATGACCGCGTACCGAGCCGCCAGCTCCTCCGCCAGCGCGGTCAGATCGCTTGTCCCATCGGCCAGCTCGTGGGCGTTTAAAAGCAGCTCCCCCTCCGGACAGAGCGTCCGGGCATAACCGGCCTTGCCGCTAAAAAGCGGCCCTGTGACGAAGATCATGGACCCACCCCCAGAAGTTGACATAATACAAGCGCCGCCAGCTGCCACAGCTCGCATTTTTGCAAAAACCACCCGGCCAGATCGCCGGATATGCCGCCGAACTGCTTTTTCGCGACCCGGGCGTATTGCCACAGCGTGAGCAGCGCCGCCAGCGCCATCGCGGCCCCGGCCCAGCCGACCAGCACGATCTGACCCGCCGCCAGCAGCACCGCCAGCGCCCCCAGCACCCGCCCCACGGTCCTCTTGTCCGCCGCGGACGCGAACGTATGGGCCAGCCCCGTATCCCGGGCCATGGGCAGCGTGGCGATGGCCCAGCCGGACAGGGCGCGGCTGAGCACGAACCCCTGCCCCGCGCAGACCACGGCCCGCCCGGTGGGCTGAAGCGTCACGCACAGGGCCAGGTACAGTAAAAACCAGCAGATAAGCCGTATGACGGCGAAGGCCCCGCAGTGGGGGTCGTGCAGGATCTCCTGCTTTTTCTCCCTGTCGCCCAGGCTGGCCAGCGCGTCGGCGGTGTCGGCGTAGCCGTCCAGGTGGATGCCACCGGTGATAACGGCGGGCGCGAGGCAGAGCAGCACACCCCGCAAAAATCCCGGCAGGGGCAGCACCGACAGCACCGTCCACACCAGCGCGCACAAGGCCCCCACCAGCGGAAAGGCACACAGGGCATAGCGCATGTTTTTCCCGTTCCAGGCAAATTGCGGCATGGGCACGGCGCTGAACATGGAAAAGGCCACGGCCACGGTCTGCAATACGGTCCTCAATGCGGCTCCCTCCCCTTGTGATATACGGCCACGCCGCAGACAAGCTCGGCCACGTTGTCCGCTCTTTCCGCCAGCGCCCGGTTGATATGTCCCAGTACACGCAGATAGCGCGCCGTGTCGCCTTCATAGTCCGCGCCGCCGGAGTGGGTGTCGTTGGACACCACCACCAGCGTCCGGCATTTTTTAAGCAGCGCCTCCACGCCAAGCACCACGGCGTTTACCGTGTCCTCCCCCGCGCCACCGGGGCCATAGAGCTCGTTGGCCGCGAGATTGCCCACGTCCTCCAGCAGCGCGGCGCAGCCCGCGGGCACGTCCGCGTTTGCCAGGTCCCGGTACCGCTCCACGGTCCGAAACCCCTTGCCCGCCCTCATAGCCCGGTGGCGGGCGATACGCTCCCGGCACTCGCCGTCGAACGGCTCCATGGTGGCGATATAGACCCGAGGCGTATCCGTGCAGCGCAAAAGCAAATCCTCGGCATAGCGGCTCTTGCCGCTGGCCGCGCCGCCCACGATCAGTGTGAACATGACTCGCCTCCCAACGGCCGGTAGGCCGGTATGCCGTAGTCGGAAAATGTGCTGCCCCGCGCATACACCGCCAGGGCCATGTCCAGAAGCCCCAGCGCCGCCAGGGCCCCGGTGCCCTCGCCCAGGCGCAGCCCCGCCGTGATAATCGGCTTTTTACCCAAGGCCTCCAATAGCCGCGCCCCCACCGGCTCGGCGGATAAATGACTTGCCAGTATGGCCCGGCCCGCCTCCGGCGCGAGACGCACCGCGCACAGCGCCGCCGCCGCGCTGATGGCCCCGTCCATGACCACTGGCAGCCGGTACAGCGCCCCGCCCAAATAGAGACCGCACAGCCCCGCCAGGTCGAACCCGCCCACCTTGGCCAGCACGTCCAGCGGGTCAGTCGGGTCCGGCATGTTCAGGTCCAGCGCCGTCTTGACCGCGCAGCGCTTGCGGGCCAGCCCCGCGTCGGACAGCCCTGCCCCCCGGCCCACGGTATCCTCCGGCGTAAGCCCCAGCAGGGCCGACGCCACCACCGCCGCGGTCGTCGTGTTGCCGATGCCCATCTCCCCGGCGGCCAGAAGGCGCGTCCCACGGGCTTTTTCCTCCGCCGCCAATTGGACGCCTATCTCCACCGCCCGCTCCGCCTGGGTCCGGCTCATAGCGGGACCGCGAGTGATGTCGGCGGTGCCATTGCCCACCCGCCGGTCCAGCACGCCGGGGCAGGGCGCGAAATCCAGCATGCCCATGTCCACCGGCAGGACCCGGCAGTCCGCCACCGCCGCCATTTGATTGGCCGTGGACGCGCCCGCCGCCAGAGCCCGGGCGATAACGCCGGTGACGGCGCTGCCCGTCTGGGTCACGCCCTGGGCCACCACGCCGTTGTCGGCGCAAAATACGACCAGCGTCCGGGGCCTGAGGGCGATGTCCGCGCTGCCCGTCAGCGCCGCTATATCCTCCAGGGCCGTTTCCAGCAGCCCCAGACTGCCCAGCGGGTGGGCGCAGTTGGCCCAGCGCTCGTGGGCGGCGGCCCGTGCGGCCTCGTCGGCAGGAGGGATAGAGTAATTCATCGACTTGCCTCCTTTGCGGCCAGCACGAACCGGCTGGCAAGCTCCCGCCGACCGGCGAAGTAGATGTGGGGGAACCCGGCGTACAGCGTGGGCGAGGCATAGCCCTCAGACCATTCCCGGCCCGTCACGGGCTTTTGCAGCCGGAACGCCCCGCCGGGACATTCCGTGTCCCAATAGTGAAATTCGTGTACAGGCACTGTCTCCCCGGCCCGGAACAGCAGACCGTCCTCCCCGGCGGTCATATGGGCGTACCCAAAGCGCACGGGCCGGTCCCGCCTGGTGCCCTCGCCGGGCAGCACGCCGACCATGGGAAAGCGCCGGCCCGTCTCGTCCGTCAGGCTTTGGCAGAGGTAGAGATACCCGCCGCACTCCGCCACGGTGGGCAGCCCGTTTTCCACCGCCTGCCCCACGGCGGCGCGCATGCTCACATTGTCCGCCAGAGCCCGGGCGTGCAGCTCCGGGTACCCCCCGGGCAGGTACAGCCCGCCGATATGCTCCGGCAGAGCCTTGTCATGTATTGGGCTGAAGAAGACAAGCTCCGCCCCCGCGTCAACCAACGCGTCCAAACTCTCGGCGTAGGCGAAGCAGAACGCCTCGTCGCGGGCCACGGCGATACGCGCCATTGTCGGCGTACGTGTCACCGTCACCGCCTCCGGCGCGGGCCCGTCGCACAGGGCCAGCAGCCGGTCCATGTCGGCGTTTTCCTCCAAAGCCGCCGCCAGCGCGTCCAGCCGCACAGACAGCGCCGGTATTTCATCGGCGGTCACCAGCCCCAAATGGCGGCTGGGCAGGGCCGCCTGGTCCACGTGAGGCAGAAACCCCACCACGGGCAGGCCCGTCTCCCGCTCCAGCATGAGCGCCAGACTCTCCGCCAGGGCGGGGGTGCAGTCATCGAGCAGTATGGCGGCCAAACGGCTGGGCGTGCGAAACTTATCCAGCCCCTGTACCAGCGCCGCCAGCGTCAGGCTGGCTCCCTTTGGCCGCAGCGCCAGCACCGCCGGCATGTCCAGCGTGTCTGCCAAATGCCAGGCGCTGGCCCGGTCCGTGCCGCCAAGGCCGTCGTAATGGCCCATGACGCCCTCGCAGATCGCCGCGCCGTGCCCGGCCGCGTACCGGACGTACAGTGTCCGTACATTGTCCTCCCCGGCCAGAAACAGGTCCAGGTTGTGGCTGTCCGCCCCCAGGGCCGTCCGGTGGAACATGGGGTCTATGTAATCCGGCCCGCATTTAAAGGCGCATACGTCCACGCCCCGCCGCTGCATGGCCCGCAGCAGGGCGCATGTGAGGGCCGTTTTACCGCCGCCGGAGGCCGGCGCGGTCACCAGCAGCCGGATCATGACCGGCCCCCCGTGATGAGAAACACCGGGTCGTTGGCCGCGAGCATATGAAGCTGCCCCGCCCGCTTCACCCCGCTCACGGCGATCTGCACGATGTCCGGCTCCAGCCCCAGGCGGGCAAAGCCCTCCAGCGCGGCATGCACCGTCTCCAGCGTCACCGCGCTGACGCACACACGCACGGCTTGGTTTCCTGCAAAGGCCGCGTCCAAAATGGCCCCCAGATGCCCGCCGCTGCCGCCGATAAATACCGCGTCCGGCGCGGGCAAATTCGCCAGCGCCTCTGGGGCGGACCCCTGGATGACAGCCAGGTTCCAGGCGTGGAATTTCTCCCGATTTTGCTCTATGAGGCCGCAGGCGTCGGTGTCTCGCTCCACGGCGTACACCCGCCTTGCCATCGCCGCCAGCTCCACGCTGACGCTGCCCGTGCCCGCGCCCACGTCCCAGCACACGTCATGGGGCGTCACCGCCAGCTTGGATAAAACCGCCGCCCGGACCGTCTGTTTTGTCATGGGCGTGTTGCCTCGGATAAACACATCGTCCGGCCAGCCGGGAGCCCGGCGTGGCAGCACCGGGGCCGCCTCCGCCAGCAGCACGCTCAGGGGCGCGAAAGACTTACCCGCCAGCTCCGCCGCCGTGCCGGAAATAATGCGCTCGTCGGGGCACGCCAGGTTTTCCCCCACCGTGACGGAGAGCTTGTCCAGCCCCGCCCGGACGAGCTGCCCGCAAAGCGCCGCCGGACCCAGCTTTCCGCCGGTCAAAAAGAACACGGGTTTCCCACCCATGAGCTCCGCCGGCGCGTCCGCGTCCACGCCGTGGGCCGACGCCAGCCGCCAGTCCTGCCAGGGCCGGCCCAGCCGTGCGGCCAGCATTTGCACGCTGGATATACCGGGCAGCACCCGCGCCTCCCAGCCCCGCTGGTCCAAAAGCGGCAACAATGACCGCGCCCCGGAGAAAAAGCCGCCGTCCCCGCTGAACACCACCGCCGCCCGCTCACAGTCCAGCGCTTCCAGCGCGGCCAGCATATCGCGGGCAGAGCTGGCCGGGTACTGCGGTCCCGCGCATACGCCCGCCAGGCTCTCCAACAGTCTTGGCGCGCCCACCACAGCCTGTGCCCGGGTCAGAGCCGCCAAAGCCTGGGCGGTCAGTGTATCCGGTCCGGCTCCCGCGCCGATCAGCGTTAATTTAAAACGCCGTGTTTTTCCCGGCGGCAAGCCGCCGCAAAAAACGCCGCTCCGCGGCCCACGCGTCTGCAATGCAGGCGCATGGCGGCTATTTATCCCATTCGAGGCGGGACTCCCGTCCCCCTCGAGCTCCCCCTTGCTTGATAGCAGCTCCTTACAATATCGCAGCACCGTCTTGTAGTCCTCGCCGGCGTCCTCCGGCCGGCGCAGGACGATCAGCGTCGCGCCCGCTTCAGACGCGGCCCTGGCCTTTGCATCGAACCCGCCGGGCCCGCCGCCGTCCTTGGTCACCAGATAGCGGATATCAAACTGCCGCAGCAGCGCCAGGTCCAGCTCCGTGGAAAACGGTCCCTGCATGGCGATGATGTTCCGGCTGGGGATGCCCGCCAAAGCGCACAGCGCAAGGCTCTCCGCCGCCGGGAGCACCCGTGGGTACAGCCGCGCACTGTCCAGTCCGGCAAAGGCGCGCAGCTCCCTGGACCCGGTGGCCAGAAGCACGTTGCCCGGTTTTTCCACCAGATACGCCGCCGCACTTTCCGCGTCCGGCACAGTCACGGCATTTTCAGGCAGCTCGCTTGCCGGCCGCAGCAGCCGCTTATAAACCACTCCCGCCCGTTCTGACGCGACCCGGATATTGTCCGTGGCGGCCGTAGCGTAAGGGTGGGTGGCGTCCACGCACAAATCGGCCCCGGATAAAACCACCACCATGCCGCCCGCGTCCAGATGTCCGGTGCGGACATCAACGCCCTTGGCCTCGCCCTGCTGCTCCCGGCCATAGTCCGTGGCCACGCAGACCGTGACCGACGCGCCCAGCGCCGCCAGCGCGTGGGACAGTTCCCGGCCCTCGGTCGTTCCGCCGAATACCACGATCTTCACAGAGCATACCCCCTCGGCGTGATGAGCCTGTCGCCCCGCACGAAAGTGGCGCTGCTGCCCACGAACACGGTGGTGAACATGTCCACGGCTTCTTCCCGCAGCGCCCCCAGGGGCAGGATACGGCAGGTCTGACCCGCTCGGCCGATGTTGCGGACCCAGCCGCAGGCGGTGTCCGGGCTCTTCCCGGCTTCCAGCAAGATGTCGCAGGCCCGGCGCAGATGGTCCGGCCGCCGGCTGGACGCGGGGTTATATAGGCACAGCGCGAAGTCCCCCGCCGCCGCTGCCCGCAGCCGCCGCTGGATCATGTCCCAGGGCGTGAGCAGGTCGGACAGGGACAGCACGCAAAAGTCGTGGCCCAACGGCGCGCCCAGCGCCGCCGCACCCGCCAGCGCCGCCGTCACGCCGGGGACGACCTCGATGTCCGTTTCCGGGTACGCCTCCGCCAGCTCCAACACCGGTGCGGCCATACCGTACACCCCGGCGTCACCGCCGCACACCAGCGCCACGGTTTTTCCCGCCGCCGCCATTTCCAGCGCGGCACGGCACCGCTCCGGCTCCCGGCGCATGGGCGTGGTAACCGTCTGTTTGCCGGGGTACAGGTCCCGGATGAGGCCTACATACGTGTCATAGCCGCACAGCACGTCGGCCTCGTCCAGCGCGGCCCGTGCCTGACCGGTCATCATTGCCGGGTCGCCGGGGCCGATGCCCACCACGAACAGCTTACCCATCGAGCCACCTCCACGTGAACCGGCAGGGCCTGAGCGCCACGGCCATGGTGACGCCGCCGCCGGCCATCTTCTTCCACCGCAAAACCCCGCCGGAGGCCAGCACCGCCGCCCGCTCGCACACGTTGTCCACCCCGGTCATTTGGCGGACAAAAGCGGACGAGGTAAATTCGCCGGGGACTTTGCCCAGCGCGTCGGCGCTGTAGGTCAAAAGCGGCCAGCCGTGGGCGCTGCAAAACCCCAGCAGCCCCGGCTCGTCTTTTTTAAGGTCGATGGACCCCACGGCGCAGATTGCCTCCGGGCGCAGCCCGGTCATCTCCAACGCGTCGGTCAGGGCGTCCTCCAGCGCGGCCTGTGCGATGCCGCTTTTGCACCCCACCCCCAGCACGGCGATCTTGGGCACCAGCCGCAGGGCGTCCGTCTGCGCATCCCGCACGTCCAGGCACACGTCGCAATTTTCATCGTCCGTCAGCTCGACCCCCGTCGGAGGCTGGCCCTGGATGGGCCAGACGCTGTGCAGCCGTATGGACCCGCCCGAGAGCAGCCGGCCGGAGATCGTCTTGATCTTCTCAGGGTCCAGCACGGCGCAGTTTTGCACTCGCGCCCAGGCGTCCACAGCGAACACGCCCCCCGCGTCCGTTGCCGTGGTGACGGCGGCCACAGCGCCGCAGACACGGGCGATGGACCGGGCCAGGTCGTTTGCCCCGCCCAAATGCCCGCTCAAAAGGGGCACGGCGAAATGGCCGTATTCGTCCACCGCCACCACCGCCGGGTCCCGGCTCTTGTCCCGGATATAGGGCGCGATGGCCCGCACGGCGATACCCGCCGCGCCCACGAATATCAACCCCGCGCCGGACTTAAACCGCGCCGCCGTCCACCCGTCCAGGTCCAGCGGCTCTCCGCACCGGGCAGCCTCGCCGCCCAATGCGTCGGCCAGCTTATCGGCCAGCTCCATGCCCCTATCCGAAAAGGCCAGATAGTATAGCTTCATGTCGCCTCCCCCTGGCGAAAGCCGGTGGTGAAGGCCGGGTCATAAAGCTTACTTCGCTCGTAGTCCGGACCCAGAAAGTCCCCCACCAGAATCAGCGCCGTATTATGTATACCAGTCTCCTCGCCAAGCTGGGCCAGCGTGCCCACCGTGCAGCGCGCCACCCGCTGCTCCGGCCAGGTGGCCTTGTACACCAGCGCGGCGGGGGTGTCGGGGGTGTAAGCCCCCTGCAGCAGGGCCTCCCGCACCGCCGGCAGCATCCCGGCGGAGAGAAAGAGCACCATGCTTGCCCCGTGTTCGGCCAGAGACGCCAGCGCCTCCCGCTCCGGCACGGCCGTCCGGCCGGCAAGGCGGGTGATGATGACCGTCTGGCTCACGCCGGGCAGGGTGTACTCGGCGTTCAATGCCGCGGCCGCGCCGCAAAAGCTGGACACCCCCGGCGTCACGTCGTAAGCAGCGCCTTGGGCTTTCAGCGCGTCCATCTGCTCCCGCACGGCCCCATAAAGGCTGGGGTCGCCGGTGTGCAGCCGCACGGCGGTCTGGCCCGCCTTTTCCGCGGCCAGCAGCACGTCCAGCACCTGTTCCAGCGTCATCTCCGCGCTGTTGTACACCCGGCAGCCGTCCTTGGCATAGGCCAGCAGGGCTGGGTTCACCAGACTTCCCGCGTACACGATCGCGTCCGCTGTGCGCAAATGCTCCGCGCCCCGCAATGTGATGAGGTCCGCCGCGCCGGGACCTGCGCCCACAAAATGTATCATAGCTTTGCCCCTCCCCGCCAGCTTGCCAAAATAGCCCCGGCTCCGTCCGTATGACCCAGCGGGCCGTATTGGTTGGAAAACACCGCCGCGCCGATTTTATAAGCCCCCCGGACCCGCTGGTCCAGATGCCGCTGGATGGCGGTCAATATGCTTTGCAGCACCGGCTGGCGCAGACCCGCTTCATCTAAGAGCGCCAGAGCGGCGTCCGCCGTGGCCGCGTCCATGAGCGCCAGGCATAATGCCCGGTCCGCCCCGGCCAGCGCGGCGTGGGCGCAAAATATCTCCGCCCGGCCGTCGGCATAGCGGGAGTGGGTGTTCATGACCCCCGCCGCCAGCTTCACCAGCTTGCCCATATGCCCCGCCAGAAGCACTTCCGAAAACCCCAGCTGTGCGGCGGCGTCCAGAGCGTCGCCGATGAAATTGGAGCACTTCACCACCGGCGCCAGCGCGTCCCAGCCCTGGGCGCGCACATAGTCCATGCCGTAATTGCCCGGCGTCAAAATGAGCCGCCCGCCGTTTAACGCGGCCTGGCGCAGCTCCAATTCAATGGTGTCGATCAGGGCCTTTTCACTCATGGGCTCCACGATGCCGGAAGTGCCCAGAATGGAGATGCCGCCCTCCACCCCCAGTTGGGGGTTGAAGGTGCGCTTGGCCGCTTCTTCCCCGCCGGGGACCGATATAGTGACAGCCAGCCCAACCGTATAGCCGCAGTTTTCGCAGACGGAGCGGACCTGGGCCTCGATCATGCGCCTTGGGACGCTGTTGATGGCCGCCGCGCCCACCGGCTGGTCCAGCCCCGGCTTCGTCACCCGGCCCACGCCCGCGCCGCCGTCGATGGTGATACCGGGGGTGCTCGTCCGCCGGACCGTGGCCACGATGGCCAGCCCGTCGGTCACATCCGCGTCGTCGCCCGCGTCCTTCTCCACGGCGCATTGGGCGGCGTCGCCCTCCATGCGGCAATAGAGCGGCGCCACGGACACGGGTACGCCCTTGGGCGTGGTCAGTTCCAGCGCCTTGGGAATCTCACCGGTGAGCAGCAGCGTGGCAGCCCCCCGGGCCGCCAGGGCCGCGCAGGTGCCGGTGGTATAGCCGCAGCGCAGCAGCTTCTGTCCCGCCCGGACATAGTGCTCAAAAGCCATAGAGCTCCTCCCACCTGAGCCCTTCGGCCCGTGCCTGGGCCAGCAGCTCTTCCGTCACGCCGAACAGCCGCGCCATAGTGCCGGGGGTGAAGATGTCCTCCGGCGGGCCGATGCGGTCTACGGTCCCGTTCGCCACGCACACCAGCGTGTCCGATACCCGGCGGGCCAGGGCCAGCTCGTGCAGGCTCATGAGCACGGCCAGCCCTTCCCGCGCCGCCAGGTCCTTCAGCACCGTCAACAGCTTCAGCTTGTACCGCACGTCCAGGTACGACGTGGGCTCGTCCAGCACCAGCAGCCTTGGCCGCTGGCATATGGCCCTTGCCAGCATCACAAGCTGGCGCTGCCCGTCGCTGACCCGGGTAAAGTCCTTATCCGCAAGCGCTGTCACGCCCACCAGGTCCATGGCCCGCCGGACCTCCGCCCGGTCGCCGTCCGTGAGCAGCCCCAGCCGCCCGGTGTACGGATACCGCCCCGCGCTGACCACATCGAAACATGTCATCAGCTCCGGCGCGGGCCGTGCCGTCATCAAGATCGCCTCGGTCCTGGCCAGGTCCCGGTCGGGCACAGCGCGCAAATCCCGGCCATTTAAATATGCCGCGCCGCCTGTGGGGGCAAGCTGGCGGGTGAGGGTTTTCAGGACCGTGGACTTGCCCGCCCCGTTGGGGCCAATGAGCGTGACGATATGCCCCGGCTGTACGGAAATTTCGATGCCATTTACCACGGTCACGCCGCCGTAGCCCACGGCCAGGTCGTTCGTATAGAGCAGCCCGTCACCCATCGTCCCGCCCTCCCTGTCGCCGGAGCATGAGCCAGATGACCACCGGCGCGCCGAACACCGCCGTCACGGAGCCGATGGCCAGCTCCGTGGGCGCGAACAGCGTCCGGGCCAACAAATCGCAGAAAAGGCAGAACACCGCCCCGCCCAGAAAGCAGGCCGGCAGCGCCGCCAGGGGCTTTGCGGTGCCGAAAAGGCTCTTCACCAAATGGGGCACCGCCACGCCCACGAAGGACACCGGCCCCGCGAAGGCCGTGACGCAGGCGGACAGAAGGCTGGACAGCACAATGAGCGCCGCCCGGAGCCGCCGCACGTTCACGCCCATGTTGGCCGCGTACACCGGCCCCAGCTGATAGGCCCCCATGGGCTTGGAAAGCGCCATGGCGCAGCCAAACCCCGCCAGCACCACCAGCGCCATGGTGTACACATTGGCCCAGGTGACGCCGGAAAAGCTGCCCAGAGACCAGTTGTGCAGGTTCACGATGTTGGCGTCGTCCGCGAAGGTGACCAGAAGGTCCGTGATGGCGGCGCATATGTACCCGATCATCACGCCGCAGATAATGAGCGTGCCCATGCGCCGGACCTTGCCGGACACGGCCAGTATAAACCCCGTGGACAGCAGCGACCCGGCGAAGGCCGCGGCTATGAGCGCGGCGGACGGCAGCGCCAGCCCCCGGCCCAGGGCGGCGACCATCACCAGCGCCACCGCCAGCTTGGCCCCGGAGGAAATGCCCAGCACGAATGGTCCCGCGATGGGGTTGGCGAAAAACGTTTGCAGCAAAAATCCTGACAGTGCCAGCGCCCCGCCCAGCAGCGCCGCCGCCAGCGTCCGGGGAAAGCGTATCTGCCACAGTATCCGCGCCTGGGCGCTCTGGCCGTCCGGATGGCGCAGCAGCGCCAGAATTTCTCCCGGCCGCATGCCCACGGTGCCGATACCCAAATTGAGGGCCAGCAGCGCCAACAGCAGCGCCAGAAGCACGGCGTAGCCCAGCATATACCGTTTTTTTCGGGCCAAAGTCGCGGCCCCCTTTCTCATGTGAGCCGGTGCAGGAAAGTCAAATCGGCCTCGTCACCGTCGCCGGATATCACGGCGTACAGATCCGCCAGCAGGTCCCCCAGACCCGTGGCCCGCTGGTACATATCCCGGCCCATGCACCACACGTCCCCGCTCTGCACGGCCTTAAAATCCGCCAGCAGCGGGCTTTTTTGCAGCAGCTGGTCTATCGTTTCCAGCTCGGCGTCGATGGTGCTGTTATAAATGAGCACGTCCGCGTCGCGAGCGGCGTCGTAAAACGCCTCCATCTGCATGTTCATGGTGGACAGATCGTTGTCGTCCTCACCGTCAGAGTGGAGGACATATTCGCCCCCGGCCATCTCGATCAGCCGGGCGATATAGTCCCCCGGCTTGCGCACGTTCACGGCGCCGTTGGAGTTGATGAAGAAAAACGCCACGGCGGGGCCGCCGTCATTATTCTCAGCGCTTTCCAGCACGGTCGCCAGCCGCTCCATCTGAGCGTCGAAAAAGGCCGCGGCCTCGTCCTCCCAGCCGGTGAGCAGGCCGTAGAGCTTTATCCACTCCATGCGCCCCAAAGGGTTCGGCTCATAGCTGGACCGCTCCACCAGCACGGGGATACCCAGCGCCTCCAGCTGTTCGGCGGTCTCCGGACTGTGCCAGATCATGGTGGACTCGATGGCGATGTCGGCACGCTCCGACAGCACCAGCTCATAGTCCGGGGAGGCGTACTTGCCCGCGTAGAGCATGCTGCCATCGTCCAGGGCCTGGACCACCTCCGGCAGCGTCCAGTTGGCGGCGGTGGTGCTGGTCAGGCGCACCGCGTCCAGCGCGTCCAGCGCCCGGAAAAAGTCCATCGCCGCCGACGCGGCCAGGTACACCCGGTCCAGCGGCCCGCGCAGCACGGTGATGTCCTCGTCCAGATCGTCCGGGACAGACCCGCCCTCGGGCGTCAGCCAGTACCGCTCCCGGCCCGCTATGGTGATGAGCGCGGCCCCGTCCGGGTAATAGTCCACGGAAAACTGCTGGGCGTAAGCAAGCTCCATGGAGCCCACGGGCCCTTCCGCCGCATGCGCGGGAACGGCCCACAGCCCCAGGCACAGCGCCGCCAGCAGCCAGCACAGCGTCCGTCTCACGGCCGGGCCTGGATAGACGCGCCGTCGAAGCGCAGGGTGTACTCGATCTCGTGGGGCGTGCCCATGGCCACCGTGTCCGCCACGATGGGGATGTCCTCATCGAAGGCCGGCACGGGGATGTCGAAGGCCGAGTTGCCCTCGGTGTTGGCCATGTCGTACCGCACGCCGTCCACCTTCATGTAATCATAATTGGCGCTGCTCCACACGATATGGGCCGTGGCCTGGCCGTCCTCCACCGTGAGCGCGGCGGGACTTTCCACGGTGGCCTTCCCGGACCCGCCGGAGAGGGTCACCGCCACGGTGTACGTCCCGTCGGCCAGGTCCAGGCCGTCCGATTCGGCAAAAGCGTCCTCTGGCAGCGCGTCGGAGCGGAACACCAGGGTCCTGTCGTACCAGGTCTGCTTATTTTTGCTGAACGCCGCCAGGGGTACGTCGGCGTTCAGAGCTTCCACCGGCACAGAAAACACATGCGCGCCGTCGCCGTTTTCTCCATAGGGGATATAGTCCGCCGTATCCGCTTTGGCGGCCTCGTCCGCCGTGCCGGGGTAGACGTACAGATACCCCGTGCCGCCCATGGTCATTTCGGCGGTCATAGCGCCGTCGGCCACCGTCAGGGTGCAGGAGACCACGCGGAACATGGATGAGCTGGAATCCACGGCGATGTCATATGCGCCGTCCAGCAGGTCCTCCGCGTACACGGGACCGTTCGCCTCATCCTGTCCCGCCGCCGGGGCAAGCTCTCCCTGGCCCAGTGTGTCCATAGCGGCCCTTGCATGGGACACTAAAAGCGCCTGTATGTCCGCCAGCTCCCCCAGGCCCTGCACGACGCACGCCACGTCGTACCCGGCGGCCTGGAAAGCGCTCTTCCAGGAGTCCTCCCCGTCCCCGGCCATATCGTTGTTGGCGTGGTCGCCCGCCACGATCATCAGGGGGCGGAGCACTACCCGGGTATATTCTCCCTCGCACACGGCGGCCAGCACGTCGTCAAGATCGGGTTTGGCCTCCACGGTACCCACGAAGTAGTTTGCATAGCCCCCGTCCGTCAACGCCTGCTGCATTTTGGCGTACACGCCGTTGGATGCGGCCTCGGTGCCGTGGCCCATGAATACGATGGCGGTCTGGCCGTCGTCGTATGCCGCCGTGGCGGCGGTGACAGCCTTTGCCACCGCCTGAAAGTCGGCGTCGTCGGCCAGGACCGGCTTGCCCAGCGCCACCGCCTCAAAATCGTCCGCGTACCGAGCCACCGCGTCCGCCAGGTCGTTGTACTCATAGCCGTCCATCAAATGGGTAGGCTGGACCACCAGCCGCTTCACGCCGTTGTCCACGGCCCGCTGCAACGCCTGGTCCACGTTGTCGATGACCTCCCCGTCCCGCTCGAGCACGTGGTCGATGACGATCTGGCTGGTGAAGCCCCGGCGCACGCTCCAGTCGGGAAACGCCTTCTCCAGCGCCGTCTCGATGGCGCCGATGGTCAGGCGGCGGTTGTCGTTGAAGCTGGTGCCGAAGCTGACCACCATCAGTTCGTTCTCACCGATGTCGTCGCCGTTGCGGGGATCGTCCAGGGAGGCGTCGCCGGTCTCGTAGTTTTCCTCGTCCTCCTCGGCTCCCTCGTCGGCGAACGCGGCGGCCGTCAGAGAGAACGTCAGCAGCGCGGCCAATAGGATGGATAGGATCTTTTTCATGATACACACTCCTTTTTTGATACAGCGTTCCCGGAGCGAGGGCGTGTGGACGGTCGGGGGCGCAAAAAACGCCCTTTGTCCCACATGGGACAAAAGGCGGCAACGACCCAGGCCCCGCCGCGGGAGCGTTTGCCCCCACGGCAGCGCCGGTACCGATACGGCCAAGTCCCTCGTGGCCTGGGGCCCGCTGAAAGCCCCTGTACCAAACGCGCCGGCAGGTTTCCTGGCTGACGGGGTTTTTATCCGCACAAGACAGCCTTCCCACCTTATCGGCAGTGACCGCGCTTTTCGCGCCATGCCTTATGCTCCCCGAACACAGTGACGAGTTCGTGCGGGATTCACACCCGCTTCCCTTTTACCCCCTGGCCCCGCGGCAGACCGCGGTCAGGGGCACCGGACGTTTTCTCCGTATTTAATTACATAGAAACTATACCACAACCGCCACCCGTTCCGCAACCGGAAATAGCGGCTCATGTGAACCACCAGCCGAAAAGCGGCGCCAGCGGTATCATGAAAACCGAGAAGATCATGGAGGAAACGGAGATCAGCGTGGCCCGCCGGGCGGACGGGAAGCGCTCGTTCAGCCTCTTGTCGCTTACTAACTGGATGCTGTCGTCCAAAAGCCCGGCCAGCAGGCCGGAGAGCATCAGCACCGGCAGACCCGTCCCCCGGGCCGCCAGGGCGCAGAGCCCGACGCCCGCCCCGGTGAGGGCCGCCGCCTTGGGATAGGACAGCCGGTCCAGCCGACCGGTCAGCAGCCCCGCCATACCGCCGCCCAGCTCCAGCGCGACCAGCGCCGGACCCAGCAGCGCCGGGACCGTCACCGCCGCCTCCACCTTCTCCTGCAGGTAAAATCCCGTCAGCGTGGCGCACGCCCCCACCAGGGCGTTGCACACCATGATCCGGACGGCCACGCCGTCCGAGCGCAGGAGCGCCCAGGCGCCCCGGACCGTCTCTGCCAGGGCCGCGGGCAGCGTCCGCAGCGTTATCGCCGGGACATCCCGCGCAGGTTCCGTGACGGTCCACGCGGCCGCCAGACCGACCAGGGCGATCCCCGCGTCCAACAGGTACGCCATTCGCCAGCCCAGGAGCACCGTGGCCCCCGCCAAAAGCATAGCGCCGCTGCTGCTGAAGCGGTATATCCCGTTTTGCAAGGAGGAAAAGCGCAGATAGTCCGCTCCCTGCCCCGCCTGCACCATGGACTCATAGGTGATGGCCTCCCGCGTGCCGGACTCCAGGTTGTACCCCAGGGCGGAAAACGCCAGGGACAGACACACCCCGTCCATCCCCCGGGATGCCGCCATCAGCAGGGCGGAGAGCATGAACATCGCCTGGCTGGCTATCAGTGTCCGCTTCCGGCCCAGCACGTCCGCCAGAAGGCCGGAGGGCAGCTCGCAGCACAGGCTCACCACGTGAAACACCGCCTCCGCCATGCCGATCTGGACCAGGGAGAACCCCCGCAGCGCCAGCAGCAGGACCCACACGCTCCCCGCCGGACGGAAGCCCACCGACCATTCCAGGACGAGAAGGGCCCGTTTTTGTCTGGAAATAGAAAATTGTTTATGATTTTTGGGCATAAAAATAGCGCCATCCTTTCTTTTCATCATAAGAAAAGGATCGGCGCGACCATTACCTGTGACCTGTGGTCACCGGAAAAAGGGCGCACTGATCCCGTGGATGGCCATATCGCAGCCAAGACAACGTAAAACGGAGCCGTTGATCCACCGCATCGCCGCGCCCTCCTTGCATAGGATAGACCAAGTATACCATACGCGGACGGGAAAACGCAAGAGCAAACCATGGACGTATGAAACAAATCGTGCTATGATAACAGAAAAACCAATTTCTGGGAGGCTTTTCCGATGCTGATAAAGCGCGACATGCTCTTCACCCCCGCGGGCAGGAACCGCCCGCTACACATCTGGCTGCCGGACGGCTACGACAACTCCACGGACCGCTACCCGGTCATGTACTTTTTCGACGGCCACAATCTCTTCACCGACGCGGACGCCACCTTCGGCAAGTGCTGGGGGCTTATGGACTTTCTGCAAAGCTGGGAAAAGCCGCTCATCGTCGTGGGCATCGAGTGCGGCCACGAGGGCAACGAGCGGCTGCGCGAATACTGCCCCTACCACTTTCGGGGCAAGTTCTGGGGCGACCTGTTTGGATCGGGGGACAAGACCATGGACTTTATGGCCGGGGAATTAAAACCCATGATCGACCGGGAATACCGTACATACCCCGGCCGGGCGGCCACGGCCATCGGCGGGTCCTCCATGGGCGGGCTCATGAGTCTGTACGCCGCCGTGAAATATAACGGCGTGTACTCCAAGGCCGCGTGCGTATCCAGCTCCGTCAACCCCTGCATGCCCAGTCTGCGCCGGGACATTCGGAACGCGCCCATGGACCCGGACAGCCGGATCTATCTCTCCTGGGGCACGAAAGAGGCCAAGCGCCCCCGGAGCAAGCTGGACGACTATGAAACGCCCACCGCGAAGCACAACCTGGAGCTGGCCCAATTGCTGGCGGACAAGGGCGCGGTGACACGGGTCGAATGCCAGCAGGGCGGCGGGCACAACGAGGCCAGCTGGGAAAAGCTCGTCCCCGGCTTCATGGACTTCCTGTGGCTCGACAAATGATGCAGGCCGTCAAAAATGCATTTTTGACGGCCTGAAAACGCCGTGTTTTTCCCGACGGCAAGCCGTCGCAAAAAACGCCGCGGCGGGGTAATGACCCCGCCGCGTTGCGATTTTGAAACTCATATTTCCCAATGTGGCCTTCTATCGTAGCCCTAACAGTTGCAATGCTTTCTCAGCTACTATAATGATTTCTGACTCGAAGGACTTAACAAGAGCCGCAATTGCGATGCCGGTTGTGATCAAATACCGCATGGTTTCTTTGCGTGAAGTCCTTTTCTGCTTCTTCTGATATAGCCAATAGCGGGGCACATCGTTAGATGCTTTATAGGCATTGACTATTGGGTTCCCGTAAGGATCGATTTCTTTTGAAAACTTATCAGAAACCGTTCGTTCAAGCATCCCATACCTGATCAATACGCTAAACTCTGCCGTTTTTGTTTCTGGAGCTTCCAGTAGGATTTCTTTTTTCTCGATTTTGCGAAGTAGACGCTTTTCTTTCCTTGACAAGAGAATTTCATCAACGGCCTTCATCTACCTTTCGCCTCCGTCGCATCCATGACCATCTGGGCCAACTTTTCCCTATCCCAGAGCCACACGCCGGTGGCATTGGCGGCTTCCACGGCTCCCTTGGTGAAGTGTCGGTTGGTCATAACGACGGCGATGTCACAGCCATACACGGCCCGTCCCGTCGTCGCCTCCTGGACCGGCTTGTTGCCCAGGTCATTGGAGTAGCACTTGCACTGGACGCCGTATTTCAGCCCGTCCTTATAGGCCAACACGTCGATGCCCTGGTCGTTGCTGCCGGGTGTGACAGACACATCGGTGAAGCCGTTTTGCCGGAGCAGCTCGGCGCACCAGTATTCAAAGGTGTGACCGTTCATGACGTCGATGCTTGATGAAAGTGTCAGGAAGGAATTAGTAGAATCGGTATCGTTCTTTTTGATTTTCCGCTCTATGAGAAGAACTATCAACGGCAAAAAAAGATCGAGAATCAGCAGAAGCCAAGCCCACGGATAGACTTGCGCAAAATATATGACAACAAAACCAATTATTACATAAACCATAAAAATCACTCCTACTTTGAATATAATACACCTACACAAGACAAATCAAGGCTCATATTTGGTGGTGAGGATATATGCCAGATACACCCCTCGACAAAATAGAAATACAGATAACGTCATCCAGTGATACGGCGGTATTATTTGGTATATTAAAAGCCCTGCAAGTGCTGAAAACACAGCATTTGCAGGGCCTTTTTATTCTGGGCAGAGCATTCATAAGAGCTTTGAAGAATAACGTAGATCGGAGATAAACGGATGTTGGAGCAAAAAAAGATTTGATGTTCTCATTCTGCTATATCAGCTATCTGCGCCCTCCGTCGTGTCCATGACCATCCGGGCCAGCTTTTCCCGGTCCCGCAGCCACACGCTGGTGGCGTTGGCGTCCTCCACGGCGCTCTTCATAGGACAACATGTCGATGCCCTGGTCGAAAAAGACAATGTCTGCAATTCAATCTCTGTGAAATAGTGGCTCGATAAATAACCCTCATCGCCCGTCGGCCATATGCCGCCTTAGATACCGCCCCGTCTTGCTTTGTTCGCAGTCGCACAGTTCCTCCGGCGTGCCGGCCGCGACGATCTCGCCGCCCTGCGCGCCCCCGTCCGGGCCCATGTCGATCACATAGTCAGCGTTTGCGATCACGTCCAGATCGTGCTCGATGACGATGACGGTGGCGCCGTTTTCCATGAGCCGCTCAAACACGTGCAGCAGCGTCTGCACGTCCAGGGGGTGCAGACCGATGGTGGGCTCGTCAAAGACGAACACCGCGTCGTTCTGGCCTCTGCCCATTTCGCTGGCCAGCTTCAACCGCTGGGCCTCTCCGCCGGAGAGGCTTGGCGTCTCCTCCCCCAGGGTGAGATAGCCCAGTCCCAGCTCCCGCAGCACGTCCAGCCGCCGTGCCACCAGAGGAAGGTCCTTACACACGGCCAGGGCCTGGTCCACGCTCATGTCCATCAGCTCCGGCAGCGCGTACGCCTGACCGCCGCCTTTGGGCACGCGCCGGACCAGGCCGGCTTTTTTCCCGTACCGGGACCCGCCGCAGTCCGGGCATGGTATCTGCACGTCCGGCAAAAACTGCACGTCCAGCTGGATAACGCCGGTGCCGTCGCAGGTCTGGCAGCGCAGCCGTCCGGTGTTGTAGGAAAAATCCCCGGCCTTATACCCCTGCGCCTTCGCGTCCGCCGTGCGGGCGTAGGCCTTGCGCAGCTCGTCGTGTACGTCGGCGTAGGTGGCCACCGTGGAGCGCACGTTGACGCCGATGGGCGTGGCGTCGATGAGCTTGACCTGCCCGATACCGTCGGCGGAAACGGCCTTCACATGCGCCGGCAGCCGGCCGCCACGGATGGACGCCTCCAGCGCCGGGATGAGGCTTTCCAGCACCATGGTCGTCTTGCCCGAGCCGGACACGCCGGTCACCGCGATCAGCCGCCCTTTCGGAAAATCGACCTCCAACGGCTTCACCGTGTGTATCCGATCTGTGGACAGGCGGATAGTCCCCAGATCGAACATCTCCTCCGGCGGGACGTGCCTGCCCACCCGGACGGTGCTTTTCCCCGTGAGAAACCCGCCGATACGGGAGGCCGGGTCACGTTCTGCCCGGGCCAGCGGACCCTGGACGACGATCTGCCCGCCATCCGCGCCCGCCCCCGGACCCAGCTCGATGAGCCAGTCCGCCTGAGATAACACGTTCGTGTCATGGTCCACCAGCACCACCGAGTTGCCGTCGGCCACCAGGTCCTGCATCACCCCGGTCAGCCCTTCCAGGTTCGACGGGTGCAGGCCGATGGATGGCTCGTCCAGAACGTACAGCACGCCGGTGGTGCGGTTGCGCACGGCCCGTGCCAGCTGCATCCGCTGGCGCTCGCCGGTGGACAGTGTGGAGGCGGCCCGGTCCAGCGTCAGGTAGGAGAGCCCCAGGTCCGTCAGGCGCTTTGCCGCGCCCTGGAACGACTGGCAGATGCTCTCCGCCATGGGCCGCATTTCCTCCGGCAGGGACCCCGGCACGCCGTCCACCCATTCCACAAGCTCGGCCAGGGTCATCTGGCACGCCTGGGCCAGCGATATGCCCCGGAGTTTTGGCGCGCGGGCCGCGTCGGAGAGCCTTGTCCCGCCGCAATCCGGGCACACGTCCTGGCGCAGAAATTTCTCCACCCGCTTCATGCCCTTCTCGTCCTTCACCTTGGAAAGGGCGTTTTCCACGGTATAAGTGGCGTTGAAGTAGGTGAAGTCCATGTCCCCGGCCGCGCCGCTTGTCTTGTTCTGATAGATGATATTTTTCTTGACGGCGGGACCGTGAAAGACGATGTCCCGCTCTTTCTCGCTCAGTTCCCGGAAGGGCACGTCGGTGCGCACGCCCATCTCCCGGGCGATGTCCTTCATCAGCGACCACATCAGCGTCTGCCACGGTGCCACCGCCCCCTGGTCGATGGACAAAGACTCGTCCGGCACCAGCGTGGTCTCGTCCACGGTGCGCACCACGCCCGTACCGTCGCATGTCTTGCACGCGCCCTGGCTGTTGAAGGCCAGCTCCTCCGCGCCGGGGGCGAAAAAGCTCTCGCCGCACACGGGGCACGCCAGCGGCAGACCCGCCGCCACACGCAGCGACGGCGGCACATAGTGTCCATTCGGGCAGCGGTGGCTGGCCAGCCGGGAGTACATCAGCCGCAGGCTGTTCAAAAGCTCCGTACCGGTGCCAAACGTACTGCGGATACCGGGCACGCCGGGCCGCTGGCGCAGGGCCAGCGCCGCCGGGACGTACAGCACCTGGTCCACCTGTGCCTTTTCCGCCTGGGTCATCCTCCGGCGGGTGTAGGTGGACAGAGACTCCAGATACCGCCTGGACCCCTCCGCGTACAAAATGCCCAGCGCCAGGGAGGATTTGCCGGACCCGGACACGCCCGCGATGGCCACGATCCTGCCCAGCGGTATGTCCACGTCGATGTTTTTCAGGTTGTGTACCCGCCCGCCCCGTATGACGATCCTGTCCGGCGTGTTTGGCTCTCCCCTGTTCATGACTGCCCCTCCCAAATTGTCATTTGTGCCATTATAGCAAAAAACGCCCCAATTGGGGAGGGTTTTGCTTCTAGGCATTGTTGAGGATGTAATTTTAGGAAAGACGCTCCGGCAAGTGATAAATTTCTATCTTTGTTAAAATATTCGTTGTCTTGTTGACCAAAATCTTGATACCCTGATTGTCATAGTCAAAATCTCGCAGCTCATATTCAGTGGTATCCTCACTGGGGCTATTTACCCAGTACTTGGGAAGATACTCCTTTGGTATCGAATCCAGCGTGCTGCGGACATCCTCATCACTCATACCTGTCGTGATCCCGGACGGTATCGTCATGCTAAATACATCAGAATAATTGTCCACCTTTATCAACGGAACAAAACAGTTTTCAACCTCCCTAGCGACCGTATCATAATTGACAACGGCTACCCGGATCGTTTGATTGTCCCGCATAATGCTTACGCTGCCATACTCATAGGAATCGACCATGCTGTCACTGTACTCCGTCTGGATCTTCCATCCGTTTTCCAAAAAAGCATATAACGGCGCCGGAATTTGATAAAGGTCTCCTTCAAACTCCATGATATAGGAGAGCGGCTCTTCGCCCAATTCCTCAGGCGCGACGTAATTTTCGACAAGCTCACACGGTGTGACGTCAGAGCCGTCTGACAGCGCGGCTTTTGCATTAGCTGTGTCAACAAAGTTCCATAGCTCTATAGCTGAAAGCACTCCATCATACACTTGAAGGCTTACGAACCGGTATGTCCAATATTGATAGCGAAGCGACGAAGTATTTTCATCAATAATATAGTCATTACAGTTTTCCGGCATCCCATACGCGGCAATGATATCCTCTGTTCCGGAAACGCCATAGACGATACCGCCGGGTAATTCTACGCTTGTTTCGGGCATGTCTTCTAAATCGTAAGAATAAATACCGACCCCGCCAACCAGTGATTCCTCGGAAGAGATCGTTTCTTCTCCCTGGTTGATCAACTCAAAATCCAATCCAAGATATCCCTTTTTGAATTCAATTGATGCAACCGAATTCTCTTCCATATCAAAGGAATCCTCCATGCACCTCCACCCCAGTGCAAGCAGGTCTTCAAAGGGCATTGGGAATTGATAGAGGTCACCATCGATTTTCAACTGGAAGCTGTAAAGATCGTCAGACATCTCTTGGTCTGTATCGACCTCGTTGGCAGCCAGAGCACCCACACCCACAAACAAGAATAAACAACATACGACCAAAACTGAAACCACTCTCTTTTTCATATTGCGCTCCCTTTAGAATAAGTTTTGAATACTTGCGCTGTATATGCTATGCTTTCATTATGTTGTAGTATAGCAAACACTTGTTGTCCTGACAAGCCTTTTCATGTACATTATAACTTTCTCATTTGCGCTATTATAGCAAAAAACTCCCCATTTGGGGAGCTTTTTGCTTTCCTCGCCCGCGCTCGCCGACCACCGGGCCAGTGTTTTTGCCGGCGCGCTATGGAAAAACCCGCGGATATCCTGTATAATAGCGTCATAGCGCAAAAACAGACTTCTTGCAGGAGGGACACGATATGAGAAGGACAAAGATCATCTGCACGCTTGGTCCCGCCGTGGACAGCGAGGAAAAGATCCGTGGCCTGATCCGCGCCGGCATGGACGCCGCCCGGTTCAATTTCTCCCACGGGACCCATGAAGAACATCTGAAACGGCTCCATCTGCTCAACTCCGTGCGGGACACCATCAGCCGCCCCGTGGCCACGGTGCTGGACACCAAGGGCCCGGAGATCCGCATCCGCACCTTTGCGGAAAACTCCGTGACCCTGACGGAGGGGGACACCTTCACCCTGACCACCGAGGACGCGGTGGGGGACAGCCATCGTGTGGCGGTCACCTATAAGGAGCTGCACAACGAGGTGGCCCCCGGCCAGCAGATTTTGATCGACGACGGCCTGGTGGCCATCCGGGTGGAGAAGATCGACGGCCGGGAGATCGTCTGCCGGGTGGAGAACGGCGGCGTTCTGTCCAACCACAAGTCCATCAACATCCCCGGCGCCAGCATCCATCTGCCCGCTATCACGGAAAAGGACATCGAGGACATCCGCTTCGGCGTGGAGAACGACTTCGATTTCATCGCCGCCTCCTTTGTCCGCAAGGCCAGCGACGTGCAGGCCATCCGCGAGGTGCTGCATGAATGCGGCGGCGACGGCGTGCGCATCATCGCCAAGATCGAGAACCAGGAGGGCGTGGACAACATGGAGGAGATCATCATGGCCGCCGACGGCGTCATGGTGGCTCGCGGCGACCTGGGCGTGGAGATCCCCGCCGCCCGTGTGCCCATCATCCAGAAGAAGATGATCGACAAGTGCCTGCTGGAGAGCAAGCCCGTCATCACCGCCACCCAGATGCTGGACTCCATGATACGCAATCCCCGCCCCACCCGGGCGGAGGTGTCCGACGTGGCCAACGCCGTGTTCGACGGCACCAGCTGCGTCATGCTCTCCGGCGAGACCGCCAGCGGCAAGTACCCCATCGAGGCCCTGACCGCCATGGCCGATATCGTCACGGAGGCGGAGTCCGCCGCGGGCTACTGGCGGGAGTTCAAGGAGTTCGAGCTGGTCTCGGCCCCCTCCATCAGCGACGCCATCACCCACACCAGCGCCATCACCGCCAAGGACCTGAACGCCGCGGCCATCCTGACCGCCACGGCCTCCGGCAGCACCGCCCGCATGATCGCCCGGTTCCGGCCCGCCTGCCCGGTGGTGGCCCTGACCATGCACGAGCGGGTCCGCCGGCAGCTGGCCCTGTGCTGGGGCACCATCCCAGTGCTCACCGGCGAGGTGACCAGCACCGACCGGATCATGGCCATGGCCTGCGAGGTGGCGGTGAAGGAGCGGCTCGTGAAGATGGGCGACACGGTGGTCATCACCGCGGGCGTGCCCCTGGGCCGCACCGGTCACACCAACCTTCTCAAGGCCCACGTCATCGACGAGGACGATTTGCTGTGACTGAGTTTACATAATTTACTGCCACGCCAGCGACAGCATGGCCGTGCGATAGTAAAAGACTGCCTTCCCGGCACGGGAAAGCAGTCTTTTCTCTTGTCCGGTCCGGCTCACTGGAGTAATTGAACGGCTCGCCCTGCTTCCACCGGCCAAGCTCTTCCGGCAGGGCGGTGATGTCGGTGGACCACATGAAGTTGTCCGAATCGTCAAAGTCGATCACGCCGACGCGGGACCGGTTGGCGCCCACGAAGACCTGGTCGTCGCCCAGCCGGCGGGCGACCCAGTGAGCGCCGGCGCGCCGCTGTCGGCCGTCCACTGGGGGCCGCCGCCGCATATCTCGAATATCCACACCTCATCGTTGTCGGCGACCAGCAGGCACTCGCCGCCGTCGCAGTAGCCGTACCGCTCGGCGATCTGGCCCATGATCTGCACGCACTCCCTGGCGCTGTCGGCCCGGGCCAGCCCGATCTGCTCCAGGTTCGCGATGACCATCATGCCGTTGGGGCTGACGATATCCGCGGTGGTCGTACCAGCCGTCGCAGGTGTGGGAGACCAGCACGGAGCCGTCGGCGGAGGCGTTCTTGCCCACCGCCACCGTGGTGCAGGCCAGGGCGCTGCCGCCCAGGGAGGCCACCAGCGCCGCCGCAAGAATCGCGGACACGAGCTTCTTCACGAGTTTCATTCGGTTCCTCCTCATGATTTTTGCAAAACGCGCCTGAATAGTACCCGCCGTTATAGCCCTCGACCTCGCCGTCGGAGGCGGTGATGAACATATAGCCCACGCTGGTCTGCAGATCGCCCTGGCCCTCATAGATGGCGCCCGTCAGCATGGCGTCCGTGTTCTCGTCCTTCAGCATCTCCACGTTGGGGATGGGCTCGCCGTTCAGGGTCATGTTGCCCAGGATCTTGATAAGCAGCTCCTTATCCACGGTGAAGGAGGACACCTTATAGTCGCCCGCGGGCACCAGCACCTCGCCGGTATCCGGGTCGGTGACGTCCTCGTCGATGGTGACGGTCTTCTCGGGGTTGACGCTCTCCTCCAGGGAGATGCCGGACAGGCAGTAGCAGGTGCCGGCCTCCGGGCCCTCCGTAAAGGCGCAGACGCTGAGCATGAGCACGGCGCTCAGGATGACGGCTAGCAGCTTTTTCATTGTTTGTGTTCCTCCTTGTGTTTCAGAAAATTTTGTTTGACCGGCGCTGCCCGCGATCGAAGCGGCGCGCCGTCGCAACGCCTATATATAATGGAAAATCCGCCCGGATCGTCAAGGGGTTCGTCCTGAATCGACAAAAAACGACCTGAATTGCATCTTCCCGCCCCACACAGGCGAAGAACTGCCACCCGGGCCGCCGACCAAATTCCATCCCCCGGGACGGCCTTTAGCTACCCCGGGGGATGAAAATATATTAGTTACTATGAGCGAAAAACCATTGACCGGCTATCCGTCCAGGTCCATGCTGATGAGCCGGGAGCAGGCGTTCTCCGCCACATAGTCGCAGTGAAACATCACAGCAGTTCCTCCACCTTGGCCTTCAGCTTGTCCATGGCGTCCGTGGGCTCGAACCGCCCGGCGATGCTGCCCTCCCTGTCGATGACGAACTTGGTGAAGTTCCACTTGATATTGCCGTTATTTTTATAGTCCTTGTCCATCTTCTTCACGATGGGCTTCAGCACCAGCCCCATGGGACCTGAGAACCCGCCGAAGGCAGTGTTGGCCGTGAGATATTTGTAAAGCGGGATGGCGTTTTCACCATTCACGTCGATCTTGGAAAACTGGGGGAAGGTGATGCCGAAGCGGCCGGTGCAGAAGGCGTGTATCTCCTCGTCGCTGCCGGGGGCCTAGTCCATGAACTGGTTGCAGGGGAAGTCCAGTATCTCCAGCCCGTCCTTCCGGTGCAGCTCGTAAAGGTCCTGCAGCTCGCTGTACTGTGGCGTAAAACCGCAGCCGGTAGCGGTATTGACGATGACCAGCACCTTGCCCCTATAAGCCGCCAACGAGACCTCGCTGCCGTCCTGCGCCTTTACCGTGAAGTCATAAATGTTCATAGTGCGTCCTCCTTTGATCCACGTATATTTAATCTTGCGAGATTGATTTTAGTATAAACCGCTTTTGTCAGAATGTCAACATGGCGCGATAATTTTACAGTTCATTTGGATACAGATCCTGATATCAGAGGGATGCGGTTTACATAATTTTTACATGTTTGCCTGAAAAGATTCCTTTGCCGCTTTCACAATGTCCTCGATGACGCGCACCTGCGGTGTGGTGCATCCGTCCAGAAGCTCCGCGATATGCGTCAGCGACGCGCTCCGCCCCGCCGGGGTCTCGTCATA
The DNA here is from genome assembly GCA_947624385.1 of uncultured Oscillospiraceae bacterium. Taxonomy (GTDB): domain Bacteria; phylum Bacillota; class Clostridia; order Oscillospirales; family Oscillospiraceae; genus CAJOIG01. The sequence goes on along the minus strand of CANQJZ010000011.1, from coordinate 10,718 downwards.
CAGAAGCTCGTCCGTCCGAACCTCCAACGCGGCAGCCAGCGCAACGAAGATGGGCAGGCTCATTTTCGTGTTGCCCGTCTCTATGTGGCTCATGTGCGTAGTGGAGATGCCCACCTGCTCCGCCAGTTCCTCCTGTGACAGCCCCCGCGCCTTTCGTATTTTCCGTATCCTCTGTCCGATCGCGTAGTGATCCATACCCATTCCTGCCTATATAATTCATTTTTACTTGAATTATATGGGCTATTATGCTATCATTACATAAATTATATAGGCGAATTATTGCCCCTATAGTACATATTTTCTTGATCGGGAGGGTATTATGAGCAAAAGAGCACCGACCGGCTATCCGTCTATCGACAAAAGGAGAACGCCGACAGGGCCATGGACCAGGCCGAATATACGGCCCGGTATGACGCCTTGGCGGCGCGGTATGAGAAGCTGCAGGCCCGCCACGATGGGCTGCAAAAGAAGCGGGAGCGGCGGCAGATCCAGGCGGACGAGCTCAGCGGCTTCCTCTTCGCCATCTACTCGCTGGACACTCTCCCGCTGGACTTCGACCCTGCCCTCTGGACAGCCACGGTGGACCACGTTACGGTCCATGCCGACGGCCGGCTGGTGTTCCGCTTCCGCAACGGTGCGGAGGTCACGGAACACTATTACCGGGGAGAGAAGAAAATATATACACAGAGCGGCACTACGTTGAGCCGTCCACTACGTAAAATCGAATCGGATAAGGACAAGCTGCTGTATCGGCTCGTGGCGGACATGCGCATCGCCGAATTTGCGTTTTTCATCAGGAAGTTTGACCGGGTAAAGTGCTGGGATGATAACGGGTTGACGGTGCTCGTGGACGCTTTGGCGCAGCACTACGGCCTGGAGACAGATTGGCTGGATATCACGAATGATTTCAATGTGGCGCTTTTCTTTGCCACCTGCTACTGGGATAACAATGTAAGAAAATGGTTCCCGCTGACGAGAGCGCAGACTGGGAAAAAGTGCGACACCCAATATGGCGTGATCTTCCGCGCACAAGCGTTCAGTGTTAACTTAAAGAACATGGCGGTCCTCAGTGAACAAGAGTTTAAACGCGCGGAGGGGGCGATCCTGCCGATAGGCTACCAGCCGTTTATGCGCTGCCACACCCAATACGGATACAGCATGCATATGAAGGATTCGGTCCCGCTTCAGGATAATCCCATCCTTGAGCAGTTTCGCTTTCGCCACAGCGAAAAACTGTCGCAGGATGTTTATGAACTCATGGGCGGCGGAGAAAAAATATACCCACAGGAGGGCCTGAGCGATTTCTACGATATCCTTGACTGCATCATTTATGCCACGGACTTCTCGGATGAGGCCTTCCAATATGCGCTGGAAAAGAACGATCTGGCTGCGAACGCCGAGCAATACAAGCGTGCGCTGGAACAGAGCCATATTTGCCCCGCTCCTATACACATTTGCAACGAGCATCCGTCGTTCGGCGCGACCAGACAGCGGATCAGACAAGCCAACAGGAAAGATATGGGGTTTTCCATCGAGGAATATTATGGGATACAGCTTTCGACAAGAAAGACAGGTGTCTATTCGTTAGAAGAACAGAATAAGCCTTGATATCATGGCCATATCATGGTACAATAAGGCCACAAGGAGGTGCCGGTATGCCCCATATCATTCCTATAAAAGACCTGAAAGACACCGCTTCCATTTCCAGAATGTGCCAGGAATCCAATGATCCGGTGTATATCACGAAAAACGGCTATGGCGACATGGTCATTATGAGCATGAAAGCCTACGAGGAAAAGATGCTGATGCTGGACGTCTACACTAGGTTGGCCCAGGCGGAGGACGATATTCAAGCTGGTCATGCCAAGGACGCTCGGACCGCTCTGAAGGCGCTGCGCGAAAAGTACGATGTATAAGGTAAAGATCAGTGATGCCGCCGATGCGGACTTGGACGAGATCATCGGGTATATCGTGACTGTGCTCGCCAATCCCCAGGCCGCCGCTTCTCTGGCCGACAAAATAGCCGCGTGCTATGACGATTTGTCGCGCACGCCATACATGTACGGCCAGTGTCAGAATCTGCGATTGCAGGCTCTTGGTTACAGGCGTGTCAGCATTCAAAATTATATCATGGTGTACCGCGTTGACGAAGAGCGCAAAACCGTCTATATTCTCCGCTTCTTCTACGGCCCCAGCGATTACGAGCGATTGATATGACGCCAGTGCAGCAACAAATGTCAAATTAGAAGAAAAGGGAGCTTGCGCCGGAACAAGCTCCCTCCATTAGTCAGCCGCGATATTTCTCACGAGGGATTCTCAAGCAAAAAGCTGTCAATCCATATTGAAATGCCCAGATGCGAGTCCCCCGACGGGTGATGTATGGCGTAAAAACCAGCACATAATCACTTTTGTCAGCCATAGGGCCTTCCCTCCTTTTTTAGAAGGTCCCTCTTGAAATCCGCGAAACAGTATGGTACATTTTGATTGTGCATTGCACCCCGGCATACATGTGTCGGCGGAATCTGTGCTGGCACACAGGTTCAAGAGGGCAGATCACCTATGGGTGGTCTGCTTTTCTATTCAATGTCTATCTTAAACTTCCGTTTAAGCAGCACGTCGAACATATCTCGCAGAAGGAGAAGGTCATCCTGTGTCGAATCCACCGGAATAATGAATCTCGCGATTTTTCCTGAATTTACAGGAATTGCTTGTGTGATATAGTCCGCCTCACTAATACCACTGGCAAGCGAGGAACTCGTCTGGATGATAGGGGTACTAGCTACAATTCCAGACTCTACTGGCGCTTGTAGCCCCTGCGTTTCGTCATCAGAGACTCCGGTTTCTGCCTCGAGCTCTTGGGCCTGCTTCGGCAATTCCTCTGCCTGCGAATAGCAAAGAATCCCCCCTCTAATGAGGTCCAGCTGCTCGGCGCTCTTGAGAAAAGCATCTGCCGCCACATCCTTTGCGCCCCGCTGGATTCTATAACTATTCATCAAAACGTTGGACAGCAAGGTCTGATTTGGCAGAGCCTTTCCATCATAGGCAGCGATTAGCTTGCTATAGAGTGGCGGAAGGCTAAAACACGCTCGTTCGATTGAACGAGTATCCTCGTCCACAGGAAATAGGATACGTTTACATGTATCCGTAAGTTGAACTACGTTACCGTCAGACGTTGTGATGAGTCCAAACTGCTTAGCTGAACTGATTTTCGCCGTAAATGACTTAGCGGTGGGGCTTGTAAGGCCATATTTTCGAGCAATCTCCGTATAAGAGACCGACTTAAGGTTGAAGCTTGATACGGTGCGAACAAAGTCAAGGCATTCGGCCCATGTCAATCTCGGATATAGTGCGCTTTTATCGGCCATGGTTGGTAGTCTCCTTTTTGCTTTTTCTATATAGTATCACACGCATCGTTGTTCGTCAATAAGAACTTTGATTTTTTGTCTTAAAAGTTTTATGAATGCAATTATACGCTTTTGCTCTAACGCCCATTTGTTTCTTTTCTATCACCCAAACAGAATTGTTGAAATTTCGGGGTTTTAATTGATTTTTTTGGCTTGTTTTAACACCACCAAAGGAGTGCTCGAAAAACTTAAAAACAGATTGTAAGGGCTTAAATATAACTCGCCACAACTTTGGTTTCCTAAGCACAGTGATACCTCATTTTTGATATACTGCATATCATCAAAAGGAGGCACCCCCCATGCGACACACAACAGAAGAAAAACGCCAGTTGGTCATGCGCTACCAAGCCGGTGAAAGCGTGGCACACATTTGTGCGAAGACGGGCATAGCCCGCAGCACGTTCTACTCTTGGATCAAACCATTCCAAACGACAGTCACAGAGACCGGTGTGTTGGTCACGCCCCAGGCCTTTGATGCTCTGCGTCGGAAAATTGAGAAGCAGGCGGCCATCATCCAGGTCCTCAAAAGCGTGAATTGCACCGTCTCAGCTCCACTGAAAGAAAAGCTGGAAGCACTGGAGCCGCTGTACGGCCAATTCAGCGTCCACACGCTCTGTGACGCGCTGGAGGTCTCCCGGGGAACGTTCTACAACCACATTCTGCGAAATAAGCGGGACAACACATGGTATGCCCGGCGGCGGGCGGAAATCGGTGAAAAGGTCCGGGAGATATACGAGGAGAACCACCAGATATTTGGAGCGGACAAGATCTGCGCCATCCTCGTCCAGCAAGGCGAACGGGCGAGCAAGCGATTTGTGTCCCTTTCCGCCAAGGTGGGCCTGGCGGCAGGACACAATAAAAGCCGGTGTTTCAGAATCCACCGGCTGGATGCTCAAAAATGCGCATGACAAAGCTCGGTGGGTACATGTCGGTTTACATAAGTTTCTAACTTGTGTTCCGCTGTATGTATCCCGCCGCCGTCGTGCGCACTCAGGCATTGGTATTTTGTTTTAAGATCCCGTCTGTCGGGCCACGGTCGGAGGGCGCCCACCTCCAGAGCACCCAGCCACCGCCCATCGGGGCGGGAATTTCATGGCTTTTCTATACGGTGGGTTTGCTATCATGTCGTTTATCCCCATGCGAGAGAGCATATCGGGATCAACGTGTTCCATCTTGTCAATGGCATAGTAGCTTCAGAGTCAGCGTTTCGATATCCGAGGCCGCCTGCTGGATTCCATCGCTCTCCCATACCTGGGGGACGATGTCCGCCAGCAGCGCAGCATACTCCTGAGCAGCGGCACAGCGATCCTCTGCATACTTGGCGTTCAGCTCCTCCATGGCAGACTGCCGGGCCGTGGAATCCTCCATGGCCTGGATCAGAGCGAACTCCTTGTCGTACTGGTCGTCGATTTGCGAGTTGAGCTGGGCCATGCCCTGGGCGGCGGCGACCACGGCGTTCTCGTACACGGAAACGTCCGCGTCCTCTTTGCCCCGCGCCTGAGCCCTGGCGACCTCGGCCTCCAGCTTCTGCCGGATGGTATCGAAGCCATCCACGTCTGCCGGGGTCAGATGGTACTTCACCTCAATGGCCTCGCGGGTGTCGATCAGCTCCTGTAGGCGGATTTTATCGCCATCGGAGAGGTAACCGTTCTGGCGGTTCTTCAGCAGGGCCGCGATCTCCGCGTCCAGGTCGTCCAGAGTGGCGAGGTCCGATTCCAGCTGACTGACCATGGAGGTGTAGCCGCTTTCCTGGGCGTCCTCCTTCATCTTCTGCAGCTCGGTGCGCGTGTTGTCCGTCAGGCTTTTGAAAGATTCCGTCCACTGGGAAACGACCTCATCTGTGTCCTCCTGACCGTCCGACCACGCGGCAATCACGCCATCCAGCCACTGCTCGACGTTTCGCTGCTCCCGTGTGAAGTCCTCCTGACTCATACCAAAAAAGGACAGCCCCTCGCTGCGACCATAGAAGGTCTCGGCGGCGGTGTCCTTCCACTTATCTGCGGTTTCCTGCATACCTTTGAGAGCTTCCCGCGCCTGCTTCGCTCCGGAAACGTAATCGGCAATGGCGACAGTTGCAGCGATGGTCGCGGCTGCAATCGCCAGCCAGACGGAGGGGGATTTCCCCAGGGTAGTCAGGAAGCCCTTGAAGCCGCCTCCGGCCTTTCCCACGGCGGTGGCGAATTTGCCGATGCCGGTGGACAGGGTCCCGACGCCCTTTGTCACCTTGCCCAGCACCAGGAGCACCGGGCCGATGGAGGCAACAATGGCCGCGTTGCGCATGAGCTGCATCCGCTCGGCCTCGTCCATCTCCAGGAGCTTGTCCAGGAAGTCACTGACTCCCTCCATGGCCTTGCGGAGCATGGGATTGAGGTCGTCGCCCAGCTGCTGGCCAAACAGCACCGCCTTGTTCTTCAGGTTGGTGAGCTGGCTGGCTGTGGTGGCATACCGCTTGTTGGCCTCGACGGTCAGCGCGGTGTTCTCCTCCCAGGCGCGGTTCGCCATGTCCTGCGCACGGGCAAAAAGCTCGTTGGCGTTGACGGACCGGAGCAAGGTATCACGGAGCCGGATTTCGCTGATACCTATTTCATTAAGGACAGCAATGGAGCTTTCACCGGCCTCGTCCATCTGTGCCAAGCGAGTAATAAAGAGCTGGAAAGCAGCGGCGGGGTCAGACTCAAACAGGGTCTTGAACTGATCCTCCGTCACACCGCACACGTCGGCAAAGTCGGTGAGGGCCTGCCCGCCAGTGGCACAGGCCACCTCCATCTTGATCAGGGCCTTGGACAGCGAAGAACCGCCCATCTGCGCCTGGATGCCCACGGAGGACAGAGCGGCAGCAAAAGCCAGAACCTGCGGCTCCGTAAGCCCCACCTGTTTGCCAGCACCGGCCAGGCGCTGGGCCATCTCTGCGATAGGCTTCTCGGTGGTGGCGAAGTTGTTGCCCAGTTCGACGATTGTGGAGCCGATGTTCTGGAACAGCCCCTGGTCGGTGCCCATGACGTTGGCAAACTTGGCAATGGATGTCGCCGCCTCATCTGCCGACAGATCTTCGCAGCAGTTGCCCAGGTCGATCATGACCTTGGTGAACTCCTGCAGGTGCTCATTGGCGATGCCCAACTGACCACCGGTGGCCATGACCTCGTTGATGGTGGTCGTAGAGGCTGCGATCTCGGTGGACATCTCCTTGGATGCCTGTGCCAACTCCGCGAACTCCTCCTCGGTCGCCTCCACGGTCTTGCGCACAGAGGCGAAGGAAGATTCAAAGTCTAAGGACGCTTTGACGGATGAAGCCGCCAGAGAAACGATAGGGGCGGTGACGTACATGGACAGGGACCTGCCGACCGTGATCATGGTCTGCGACGCCCTCGTACACCGGGCACCGAACTCCTCCAGGGATTGTCCCGCCGCGGTCCACGCAGACCTGGCCGTTGCCAACTCCTTGTTGGTGCTGCGGATGGCGGCCTCCGTATCCTTGAGCGCCGCCTTCGCCTTGTTCAGCTGGGTCTGCTGGGTGGAAACGGCGTCCGCTGCGTTTTGGGTCGCCTTCTGGAGCGCATCGTTCTGGCCGGAGAGCTTCTTTACATCATCCGACGCCTCTTTGTACTGTGCGTCCAGGGCGTCCAGGTTGGCCTTTGCCACTTGGGTAGTAAAGTTGTTCTCTCCCAGCGTGGTCTTATAGTGCTCATAGGCGGCTGCTGCAGACTGTACCTGCTGGGCAAGAGCGGCCTGCTTCTGCTTTGCCGCTTCCAACCGCATGGCGTAGTCCATCTGGCGGGTGGTGCATTCAGTGAGCTTGCTGGTCGCCTGAGTCAACGCCCGCTCATACTGCCCTACCACATCCTTCTGGAGCTGGAGCTTGCGCTGCAGCATGGTCAGCTTTGCAGACAGCCCCTCGGCGGTTTTTTCAAAGCCGGTCACACCCGAAGCCGCCAGCTTGAAATAGCTCTCCGCTTCTTGTATCTGCTTATTGACCGATTTGATGTTCCGGGTGAAATTCTCGGTATTCAGGGAAAGCGACACCACAAGGTCGCGGAGGGAATCGGGCATTTATTTCACCTCGATGCAAAAAATCCCAGCAGGATCAACTTGCAATCCTGCGGGATAGTGGGTATAATAAAAGTAAGGAATCCATGGTTTTCCTTGGAAGGAGGCAATTTGACATGGAACTTGCGAAAATCACAAGCAAAGGACAGATCACCCTGCCGATCACCATCCGCCGCGCACTGAAGCTGAAGGATGGTGACAAGGTCGCTTTTGTGGAAAAGGATGGCCAGTATGTTCTGGCGAACCCGACCATGCTGGCGCTGCGGGATGCACAGGACGCCTTTGCGGGGCTGGCAGACGAGCTGGGTCTGACATCAGAGGATGATGTGGTCAGCCTGGTCAAAGAGATCAGAGCAGTGAAGACAAATCCATAAGCGTCAGCTCACTGCACTCCATGGCCCTTCAACCACAGCAGCTACTAGGTATAATAAAAGGTCGAGAGATTGTTTCCTCTCGACCTCAGTATATTGACTTCGTATCAACTACACCTTTAAGAATCCGTTCTGGATACAATATCTTTTGCCCACTCTAATATGGCATCCGCATACGATAGTGCCGCTTGGACATGGCGCTCTTCCATGCCAGTCTCACTGGGGTACCGCACCGCTACACCATAAGGAGTAAGCGTCTCTGCATAGTCGTAGTAACGTTCGTCGATCTTCAAGCAGCCTTCTAGCTGTGCCAGCAAGAAAGCCAAGTCATGTGTTTTGGGTGCTTCATCCGAAATGCCCTTTGACAGGATTGCCGCCTTGAGCGCCTTTTCCCCCGCCTACTGGCAGTGGAAACAGATGATTTCTATGGGCATCGGGCGAAACGTCTCAAAAAGATGCTTTGCCACGCCAAAATCCTTTTCCGCGTATTCGAGCCACTCAAAAGCATTATTCGCCATAGAGCAGCACCCCTTTTCGGTACACTTCTCGCTCTACCGTCGGCATATTCTTCCGGGCCTCAAAACGAGACTTTTTCCCTACAAGAATATCTACAGGACGTGTCCTAACATGGCGAATGGCCTTGTATGCCTCCGCAGCCAAGTCCATAGGGCTGGGACTGTCATCGTCAACAACAATGTAAAAGTCAAAGTCGCTGTCCTCCCGGTCGGTCCCGTCCGCGAAAGAGCCAAACAGGTACACCTGCAACGGGGAAAGCTGCTCTACAAATCGGTTCTTCAGTTCTTCGATTTCCCGTGTCGGCATGATACTCGCCTCCCCGTTTGTATTCTGTCCCTATTATAACGGTTAGACGTGGTTCTTACAAGTTATTCCTAAAACTTTATCGCACTACTAAATGACAAGCCGGTTCTGCAAGGAGCACCAAGCCAAAACCGCTTCAGGGTTTCAAGCTTGGCCACACAGTATCAATGTAGCCGGGTTTTGGCTTGGAGTCCTGCTGTTTCTTTCTGGCTCCCCACGCCCGGATATGCAAAAAGCCGAGCAGATCACATTGATCTATCTCGGCCATTCTCCAGTCGCTCTCCAGCAGGGAGTTATAGGTGGAGTATATAAAATCAGGCAGCGTCATGCCGGAGAGTCCGTCTCCTCCGGCACCGCTGCCTTCGTAGGGAACTCGTTCAGCACCTCGGTGGTCTGTGTCTGTACCGCCATCAGCGCCAGGGCAATGTCGTGCATGAGCCGGTCCGCTGGGTAGTAGTCCAGCACCTCGTCCGGGGTGAACTGGTTGTTGAACAGGATGCAGAACCAGCGGATCATGGTATCAATGGCATCCTTTATGGACAAATCCTTGGCATCAGGGAGTGTTTCTCCTTTGATAGCCGCGTTGGATATGGCGACGATACGTCCATACATTTTTGCGGCAGGCTCCATCTCCCGGAGCGCACGACCGGCAACGAAGTCCACAGAGTATTTCTTTCCGTTGAGCGTACATGAGATCATGCTGGTGTCGTCTGACCATGTTCCCGCAGGCTGACCGTGGAAACCGCCACCGATCATCGTGGTGATGGGCTTCAGCTTGAGCGCGGCCCTGTCCTGGAACTCTGCAGGAACGCCCAAGGCGTCACCAACGGCAAGGCCATAGATCGCATTTTTGACCACTCAAATCCCCTCCTCAGATTCCGGCTCTACTTCCAAACACCGCATCAGGAGCCTCTTGATAGTGCCATCTTCGGTGAACCGCGTGACTGTTCCTTCGCTTGTTCGGTTATGCCGGAAGATCGCGGTGAGGTAAGTGCAGACCTCCGTGAAAGTCAGTTCGCTGATGGGCTTATTGCGGACTTTTTCAAAATTTACGCCATGGTTCCTGTCCATGAACTGCTCCATGTGGATGCAGTCGTTCAGTTTGCCCGTTGTGGGGTCGCAATAAAAGTAGTCATGCCATGGCCCAGCATCGTGCTCCGCAGCTAGGTATGACTATTCAGATCCGGATGATTTTTACTATGACCACTACGATGACTTTGTCGATTACGAGGATGCGGAAGACTATTTCTATGAGCACGATGATTGAGGCCGCTTCTTTGTCGAATCCGGGGGACAGATAATGTACAGAGAAAGCTATCCCAAAGCGAGGTTCCATATTCAGTTTGGGCCTCCCTCCCTGTTTGAACGTGTCCGATTTAAGATGAAAGACGCCCATAAGCTATACCTTGATGGCACCCACTATAAAAAGCGTGTGTCAGAGAGGGATATCCCTCCGGAGGTTCTGGCGGCTCTGCTTGACTTTGATGCAGAGACATGGACGTTACAAACCGCCGAAGTCAGAGCAGACCGGGGGAAGTTTGTGAACTCGACCTGGGAAAAGGTCATAGATGGACACCATTATCAGGTGACCATTGGCATGGGGAACTACGTCAAGACTATCGTTGACCGGACGTCGAGCGGCATGGATAAGTGTGTGCGCTCTGGCGAGCTTTACGATTATGTGGAGCAAGTGAATTCCCAGCTGATGGAGGAAGAACGCTGCTTCAGCGCCGAGTGAATTTCTGGAAAGAAGTTTGTTTTTCGGGCGCACTCATAGAAAGAGGGCATCCATATATTATATGGACACCCTCTTTTTTGCGCACGTTCTTCCCAAGAAACGTAATAATGCCACCACCAGCTAGTGCGAAAAGACTCACTACAGGAGTCCCATATTTATTCGCACAGGCGGAGCAAAGTCCGAAATGGGCTTTCCCGACTATTGTTTTGTGGCATGCCCAACACTTCTGCTCTTGGCTGTCATTCTTCATCGGTTATATCCTCTATTCCTTGGTAATGTGATACGCAATACCTTTTACGCGGGAATCTCCGATCACTGCAGGGTCATATCCAAGTTCCCGCA
>CANQJZ010000010.1 GCA_947624385.1 uncultured Oscillospiraceae bacterium | reverse complement strand
TATGTCACGGCATCCTGCCAGAAGTCCAGCGTCAGCATATTGTGTTCCATTACTGTCCGTCCTGTTTTTTGTTTTTCTCCATTATAGCACACTTGTCCTGTTTTTTGAAATGAGCTTGTCCTGCTATTTGCACGTTTTTTGAAGAATCCAACATAACTATCACAGAGGGAGGATGACGTGTCTGTCCGTTGACAGGCGCTGTCCTGTTTTTTGAAACGGGCTTGTCCTGCCATTTGCACGTTTTTTCCGAAATCTAACATAACTATTGCAGAGGATAATGAAGCGCCCGCCGCCCGGCAGGCGCTTTTTGCCTCTCATTCCAATCTGAAGGAGGGATCACAATGCTCCCAACAAGATACAAAACACCGCTTTTCGCCGCCCCGCTGTCCCGGCCCGGCAGGCGGGTGAAAACGCGCCCACAGTGCCGAAAAAACGCCAAAATGACACCGGGGACATACAGAAATCTTCCCGGAACCCCAAATCTCAATTATCATCTGAAAAGGAGTAACAATGCCGCGTATGAGCAAGAAACGGCGGGAGGAGTGGTCTTTCTTCCTCAACCGCCGTAACAGAATTTCATATAACCCCATCTGTCGGAGCTGCACACAGAACTGTAAGCAGAGCTTCCGCATGGGCATCGTCGTCTGCGACCGCTACTGGTCCAAGCGTTGGAAACCCCAGGAGGAACGAAAATGAGCAAGATCGTCGTCTATGCCCCGGACAAGTCCAGCGGCCACCGCATGCAGGAGTTGAAGATATACTTCAACTTCCTGGATGAAACGGAGATGCCTTTGGTAAGCGAGCCCATTATCTGTAAGAGGACCTACAAAATGCAGAAAACGGCATGACCTTTACGGTCATACCGTCTTCTGCGGCAAAATAGTTACTTATCACTATTATGCCTTTGGAGCCGGGGGCTTGCTATATCTTTTGACTTTTACGGCGCCACGCCGAGGCGTTCGTTCACGATGGCCGCGATCTCTTCCTCGTGGGTGTACAGATATGTACCCGGGCAGTTCTTGGTGTAAAAGTCCCGGTGGCAGGTCATATTGACGCCGTTCAGGTGATTGACCCGCTCGTTGGAGTCGTAGGACCAGACCAGCTTTTCGATGCCGTTGCGCTGGCAGATATCGGTCACCAGGTCCAGCAGCGCGCTGTACGCCGCGGGCGTGACCCAGTAGGGCTCATGGTCGTCGCTGGACACCTCTATGGTGATGGCCCGGTTGTCGTTGGGCCGGTTGGACGAGCACCAGGAGCAGTCCTTTTCATCCACGTACAGTCCGATAACGCCGTCCTTGCCGATGCCGTAGTTGGCGGAGGCCAATTTCGAGGGCATGGCGAACATGTTGCCCATGGATTGGGCGTAGCCCTGGCCGGCCGTGCAGTGAATGGTGATGGTGTCGATGATATTGTTCCGGTCCGTATCCTTGTTGGGGCTGATGATCACCACATCCGCCAGGGGGCTGTTGGTGAAGATCATGGACCGCCTCTCCTCGGAATAGCCGCTGACCGTCCCGTCGTCGGCGACGGCCCGGACCCGGAAGGTGTACTTGGCGGTGCTGTCCGGGTCTGTGAGATACATGCTGGTTTTCGCTGTCTCGCCCAGCAGCTCCCACTGGCCTTCCTCGTCGATGCCGACCTTATAATAGACCTCGTAGCTGTCCGCGCCCACATCGTCCCAGTTGACCCGGATGCCGCCGTTTCGGTTGGCGGTCTCGTCGATGGTCGGCGTTGCCAGATAGTGCAGCCGCAGGCCGGCGGTGTCATAAAAGCTGGTATAGCCCTTCCCGTCGGCGCTCAGGCACCGGACCGTGAAGGCATACGTAGGGCCGCTCTTGGCGTCGGTCCAGGTATAGCTTGTCTTTTTGGTGTCCGCCAGCTTTTTCCACCCGCCGGTCGTCTTATAAAACACCCGGTACTGCGCCGCGCCGGACACGGCCTCCCACCGGATGGTCAGGCCCTTCGTCCCGCTGGACACCCGGTCCATCACCGGCATGGGGAAATACGTGGCGGCCTTGCCCGTATTGTCGTAGGGTCCCCCCACGCCCTCGGCGTCAAAGGCCCGCACGGTATAATAATACTCCGTCCCGCTCTCGGCCCCGGTCCACTCATAGCTGGTCCCGGCCGTCTCCGCGATACGGGTCCAGCCTCCGGCCCCGGTCCGGGCGTAGACCCGGTACTTTTCCGCGCCGCCCACCGCGTTCCAGGTCACCTTCACGCCGTCGGCCGTCTGCGCCAGCTCCGCTATCTTCGGCGCGCTCAGGCACAGCACGCCCACCCCGGCCGTATCGTACGCGGTGGTGTAGCTCTTCCCGTCGGCGCTCAGGCACCGGACCGTAAAGGCGTACTTCGTGCCGCTCTTGGCCCCGGCCCAGGTGTAGCTGGTCCCGGTGGTATCGGCGAGCCTCGTCCACCCGCCGGTCGTCTTATAAAACACCCGGTATTTCGCCGCGCCGGACACGGCCTTCCACCGGATCTGCACGCCGCCGTTCGTATTGCTGGCGCCCGTCAGCACCGGCGGCGCCATATAGACCGCGCTGAGGCCTGTCCTGTCATAATCGGTGGTCACGCCCCGGCCGTTGTCGGTGAGGCCCCGGACGGTAAACGTGTACCGCTTGCCGCTTGTCGCCCCGGCCCAGGTATAGCTGGTCCCGGCCGTGTCCGCCAGCACGTTCCACCCGCCTGTAGTCTTGTAATACACCCGGTACAGCGTCGCGCCGGGGGCGGCCTTCCACTTGATCTGCATGCCGCCCGGCTCATTGGAAACGCCGGTGAGCTTGGGGGCCGCGGCGTTTTTGGGCGTGAGACCGGGCCGCTCATAGTCGCTGGTTTTGCCCTTGCCCGCGCTGTCCATGCACCGGACCGTGAAGGCGTACACCGTCCCGGCCTTGCCCTTTGTCCAGGTAAAGCTCGTCCCGGTGGTATCCCCCGCCATGATCCAGGTGCCGCCGCCGACGCTGTAATACACCCGGTACTTCGCCGCGCCGGCCACGGCCTTCCAGCTGACCGTGACAGAGCTGCCGCTCCACTTGGCGGCGGTCAGCTTCGGCGTGGCCAGATAGCGGGTGACGGCCAGACCCGTGCTGTCGTAGGCCCCGGCCTCGCCCTGCTCGTCAAAGGCCTTCACCGTGATGGTGTACGCCGTGCCGGGTTTTCCCTTTGTCCAGGTATAGGCGGTACCCGTGGTATCCCCCGCCATCGTCCAGCCGCTCCCGGCCGTCTTATAGTACACCCGGTATTTGGCCGCGCCGGCCACCGCCTCCCATGCGACGGCGATGCCCTCGTCGGTATTGGCCGCGCTCGTCAGCACCGGCGCCGCCAGCTTCTGGGGCACAGGCTCCGGCGTCGTGGTGGGCTCCGGTACCGCCGTTTCCTCCGGTGCCTGGGTCACGTCGGGCGCGGCGGCCTCTTCCGCCGCCGCGGGCGCGTCCACGCCGTTGGCTTCCGCCGCGAACGCCGGCGCGCCAAGGCCCAGCGCCGCCGCCAGCGCCAGGAGCAGACACATGATACGCTTTGCCATATGCACTCATCCTCTTCTCTGCTGATGTTTGTCGTAACTAAGTGAATTTTATCCCCTCGCATTTCAATTTGTCAACAGAGAATATTAAGAATCTTAAGATTTCCGAAATTTACCCCTCACCCCGCCGTCCCCGGGAAGACAGAACGCCTCCTTCAGTCCTGGCACGCTCTTCCGCCAAAGCCGGAGCAGACCGCCGGTGATGAAATAGTGGCCCACCGCCGCACACACGACCGCCGCCGTCACCGCCCCCACGTGCCCATAGAGCACGTCCGTGTCTGGGTAGCGCGCCACAAAATACTGCATGATCGGCCAGTGGACAAGGTAGACGCTGAAGCTTAAAGCCCCCAGCCAGTCGGTGAGCCGGGATATCCGCCGTAAAGCGCGCTCCCAGAGGCTGTGGCCGGACAGGGATATGGCCGTGGCCGCGAAAAACGCCAGCAGCGTGCACCACTGGAGATTCCGCGTGCTGTACCGTAGCATGACCCAAACGGCAAAGCCGTGACAGAGGGTCTCCAAAACCGTAAGCGCGGCCTCCGCTTTCCTGTTCAGGGGCAACTCCCGCAGATACCGGCTGGACCGCCAACAGCAAAAGCCGCAGATATAGACCAGCCACACCCGTATCGTCCCGAAGTCGGCAAACACAGCCCAATTGGCGTGATCGACGCTCTCCACATTCCGCCAGCAGCCAAAGCCGACGATCAGGGAAACCGGCATCACGATCTGCACGAACGCCCGTCTATCTCTGGCCCAGCACCCCGCCATCACGATCTCTACCAGCAGCATGCAGCTCACCGTCCATGCGGGACAGTTCAACAGGTGCTTTCCCTGATTCATCCCGTTCATCTTTATCATCAGCATTTCCCATATATCCCCGCTGAAGGACCTGGCCAGCGACGCCGGGGTTTGCCCGTTGATGACGATGCGAATAACAATGAACGCGAAAACGAACGCGGTGGCCGTCCAGGGAAAAAACCGCCAGAACCGCCTGACGATATACTTGCGCGGCGGCTCTCCTCCGCTCAACTCCATAGCGCGGAAAAAATACGACCCCGCCGCCAGCAGAAAAAATTCCACGGCGTATCGGCCACTTATAAAATGCGCATGGGTGTCAAAATAGAAATGGTAATACGTCACAAACCAGGCGTATACGAACTTCATGACATCGATCGACCCGTTCCGCTTTTCCACACCCATACCCCTTATCTGCCGGCATTTTGCTCATAATACCCCAGTTATTTGGGTATGTCAATTATAATTATCATAATGATAATTAAATTTCCACTCCTATCAGGTATCATACAACCAAACCGTGGAGAGGGATGGTACTATGGTGGCGGACCGTATCAAACGCCTGCGTGAGCAAAGCGGCATGACCCAGGCCGCTTTGGCGAAGCATCTTGGCATAACGAGGGCCAGCGTGAACGCCTGGGAGATGGGCATTTCCGTCCCGTCCACCCAATACGTCACCGCCCTGGCCGGCGTTTTTTCCGTATCCACCGACTATCTTCTGGGCGTAGACTCCACCAGCAGCGTCAGCGTCGCCGGACTCACGGACGACGATATCGCCCTTGTCCACGCCCTTGTGGACCACCTGCGGGAGAAGAACAAGCGCATACCGCGCCCGTAATAAAGACGCAGGCCGGGAAGAATTTCTTCCCGGCCCGTATTTTTTTGTCCCCGCCGCGCACACTACGGTCATGGAAACGAAACGACTTGGAAAACAGACCGTCCGCCTGACCATGCAGCCGGGCGTCGCCGCGGCGGCGTGCGTGGGCGGCAAAAAAGAGAGCGAAGGCCCTCTGCGGAAATATTTTGACTACCTGAGCGAGGACTCCCGCTTTGGCGCGAAAAGCTGGGAGAAGGCGGAGAGCGCCATGCTCAAGATGTGCTACGCCATCGCCTGCGACAAGGCCAAGACCCCGCCGGGGGACGTGGAATACGTCTTTTCCGGGGACCTTCTGAACCAGTGCGCCGGCTCGGCCTACGCCATGCGGGAGTGCGGCGTGCCCTACTTTGGCCTGTACGGTGCCTGCTCCACAATGGCCGAGGGACTGTCCCTGGCCGCCATGATGATCGACGGGGGCTTTTGCAACGTCGCCGCCGCGGCCACCAGCAGCCATTTCTGCTCGGCGGAGCGCCAGTACCGCTTCCCCCTCCAATACGGCAACCAGCGGCCGCCCACGGCTCAGTGGACCGTCACCGGCGCTGGCGCTTTGATTTTAAAAGCCGACGGCCCCGCCCCCTACGTGACCCACATCACCACCGGCGTGATCACCGACGCTGGTGTGACGGACATGAACAACATGGGCGCGGCCATGGCCCCGGCGGCCTACGAGACCCTGAAGGCCCATTTTGCGGACACGGGCCGTGGCCCGGACTACTACGACGCCATCGTCACCGGCGACCTGGGCGCGGTGGGCGCCGGCATCCTGGCGGATCTTTTCCGCCGGGACGGCGTAGACCTGGGCGTGCGGTACATGGACTGCGGCCGGCTCATCTACGCCACCCGCGGTCAGGACGCCCACGCCGGCGGCTCCGGCTGCGGCTGCTCGGCTGCCGTCCTGTGCGGCCATCTTTTGCACGGCATGCTGGAGCACAACTGGAACAAGCTGCTCTTCGCCGCCACAGGGGCCATGATGAGCCCCACCACCAACCAGCAGGGCGAGAGCATCCCCGCCATCTGCCACGCGGTGGCGCTGGAAAACGATAGGTGCTAATATGAACGAAACTGTAATGACATTTCTGAAGACGTTTCTGGTAGGCGGGGCTTTATGCCTCATCGGCCAGCTTCTCATCGACCTGACCCGGCTGACCCCGGCCCGTATCCTGACCGCCTACGTGGTGGCGGGGGTGATATTGGGGGCCATAGGGCTTTACCAGCCCCTTGTGGATTGGGCCGGAGCTGGCGCCACGGTGCCCCTGACGGGCTTTGGCAACCTTCTGGCGAAGGGCGTAAAAGAGGCCGTTGCGGAAAAGGGCGTACTTGGCGCCTTCACCGGGGGCTTCACCTCCGCCGCCGGCGGCATCTGCGCCGCCATCTTCTTCGGCATTTTAGTCGCCTCCCTCTTCAAGAGCAAGGAAAAATACTGATCAATACCGAAAGCCCCCCTTGTCAAAGGGGGGTGCCCGCCATCGGCGGGCGGGGGGATTGTCATTTTATATCCCTTCCCTATCGAAAGGCCCCCTTGTGTAAAGGGGGCTGTCAGCGCCTATGGCGCTGACTGGGGGATTGTTACCAGTCCCCAAGTCTGGCAACGCCCCCTCGCTGTTTTCCTACTTCCTCCCCGGCACATAGATCGCCGCCAGCAGCCCCGCCAGGGACCCCATGGGCAGATACGCCGCCAGCGGTCCCGGCCCGAACACCCATTTCGCCAGCGCGCACACCGCCCCGCTCAGGGCCATCGTCAGCAGCGCCCACACCCGCAGGCCCGTCAGAATATTTGGCCAGGTGCTGTTATTGAACCGCACCCCGGGCATATTGATACGCACCGGCCCGTCCTGATAAAAGCCGATCTTATCCGCGTCGTAGTACCAGGGCAGCCGCGTCCGTGCGAACAGACAAAAGTACAGCCCGAACGCGCAAGCCAATACCGTCATCACCACCGCGGGCTGGTACGTGAGCCAGTGGTCAGCGTCCTCTGCCATCCCGCGCACGAGCCACCACATCGAGACCGCCGCCGGGACCAGGCACAGGGCGTACCGTATCCCCCACTTTTTCCGGTCCGGCCCGCCGCGGGACTGCTCCTGGTCGGACATGGTCAGCACCCGCCGCACCATCGCCTCCGCCTCGACCGCGCTCACGGTGTTCTGCGCCGCTGTCCGACGGCCCTGCAAAAGCTCCGTCACCGTCACACCCAGCGCCTCCGCCAGGGGGATTAGCAGCGCGATGTCCGGCAGCCCCGCGGACCGTTCCCACTTGCTCACCGCCTTGTCGGACACATGGATACGCTCCGCCAGCTCCTTTTGGGTCAGCCCCTTTTCCTTCCGCAGCTGGGCCACGAATGGCCCGAACCGCTCCCGGTCTATCCCGTCCATATCATCACCTCGCCGTCAGTATACCGCCAGACAGGCTCCCTTGACAACCGACGCAGCGTAGAGCGTGCAATATCGAAGGCCCCCCTTGTCAAAGGGGGGTGGGCCGCCGAATGGCGGCTCGGGGGGATTGCTGTTAGATGTACGCCAATCCCCCAGTCATGCTGACGCATGACAGCCCCCTTTCACAAGGGGGCCATAACAGGAACCCGCGCCGCCCTTCCTGGGCGGCGCCTTTTCTCATATCCAGTTTGTTACGCGTTGGCCTTCCGGGGCTTTTCTTCCCGGCGGAAGCGGACCATGCCAGCCTTATCCAGCGCCACCATGACGGCGGGGATGAGCACCAGCTGCAAGATGATGCCGGGGATGGCGGTGGTAATGGCCCCGGACAGGAACATCTGCCAGGTGAACGCCGAGTCGGACACGCCGCTCATAACGACCCGTGCCACGGCCCATACCAGCCGTCCGGCCACCATCGCGGCCACCAGGGCCTTATAAAGCGCCAGGACGCACTGCCAGCGGGAGCGGCTGTAGAGCCACCCGGCCACGGCCCCGTAGGTCGCCAGCTCAAAGGCCATGGACACCGCCTGGGGGTACATGGGCGGCATGCCGAACAGCACCGACCGCAGCAGCGGCAGGATGAAGCCCACCGCCAGACCGTACTGCCACCCGCAGATGAGCCCGCACAAAAACACGGGCAGGTGCATGGGCAGGAGCATGTTGCCGATCTGCTGGATCTGGCCCGTCAGAAAGGGCAGCACCAGGCCGATGGCCATGAACATAGCCGCCAGGACAAGGTTTTTTAGGGATTTGGTTTTCTGCATGCTGAGAATTCTCCTTCAAAAGTCTTTTGGCCGCGTCCTTCTGGGCGGCACCGCCTTCCTGGCTTTTTTCGGAGCGCTGGGGCAGATCGCAGTATATTTGACGGCCTTCCTGGCCGTTTTTTACCATTAGAACCACGACGTGGTATCCATGAGAAGCCCGCCCCGGCCGATGTCGTACCGGTCGATATAGGCCTCCTCCAGGGGTATCCAGAGCTGTTCAAAGTCCCGGTAATGCTCCCCCTCCCGGGCCATGAGCCGCTCTTTCTGGGCTTGGGGCGAGCAGGTCAAAAATATCTTCAGATCGCACAGCCACGCCAGCTCTTTGTTGTGACTGTAGCTGCCCTCGATCAGCAGCACATCCCCCGGCGGGACCGCTCTGGCCGGTCGATACGTCCCGCTTTTGCAGTCGTATGGCCGGTAGGACCCGGCCTGTCCGGCCAAAAACGGCTCCAACACCTCCTGCCGCAGCCGCATAAGGTCCATGTTGGCGCAGGGTATCTTCCGCCAGTCGGGCGCCCGTTTTTCCATGGGCAGATAGTAATCGTCCGTATGTATGACCGTACACGCGACATTTTCCGCCAGCCGCCGGGCCAAATCGGACTTGCCGCTGCCGGAGCGGCCGTCGATGGCGACCACAAAGGGCTTTCCCGGCGGCGCGCCCAGTATGAGCTCCGTCACCAGACGAATCGTGTTTTCATAGACCGCCGTCATGATGCCATCACGGCCCGGGCCTGTTCCACGGCCAGGCGCAGGTAGTCCTCCAGCCGCAGCTCTTCCGTCCCGGCCACGTAAACGCCGCAGGTGGACGTGGGTATCAAGATCTTCACCGCCGCCGCGCCGGACACCGCCGCCGCCATCGCGGGGGATACCTCCCCCAAAATGCCGTTGGCCAGCAGCACGCCGATGGGCCCCATGATCAGGTCCGCCCTTGCGGCGTTATAGACCACGGCGTTCTCCCCCGTGGCCCCCTGGGACGCGCCGGCCCGGAGCATCGCCCCCGTGGCCGTCACATTGGTCCCCACGGCGATCAGCTCCCAGCCCGCCGGCAGTTCATGGGCCAGCATTTTTGCCAGCTGCGCGCCGATGCCGCCGCCCTGTCCGTCCACGATGAGCGCCCGTCTCGCCATACCTTCGCCTCCCGCACTTTCTTTGGTCATTATACAAGGAAATTTGAAAAAAGCAAGCCTTACCGCACCACGCCCTTGATGAACGGGGCCCGCTCCGCCTTTTCCGGCCCGATCTCGAAGCATGCCCGCAGCATGTCCGCCGCCTCTTTGGCGGCCTTTTCCGTCTGAGCGTGTATGGTCCCCAGGCTCTCCCCCGCGGCCACGGCGTCGCCCACCTTTTTGTGCAGCACCACGCCCACGGCCAGGTCGATAACGTCGTCCTTGGCCGCACGGCCGCCGCCCAGGCGCATGCTGGTGAGGCCCACGTCCTCGGCGTGGATACGCTTGACCCAGCCCCCGTCAACAGCCGGCACTTCCAGCTTCACCGGCGCCTCGGGCAGCACTGACGGGTCGTACACCGCCGACGCGTCGCCCCCCTGGGCGGTGACGAATTGGGCGAACTTCTCCAGCGCCGCGCCGCTTTCGATGGCGTGCTCCAGCATTGCTCTGGCCTCGGCGTCGTCCTTTGCCACGCCGCCCTCCCGGAGAATTTGCGTGCCCAGCGTCAGGCACAGCTCCAAAAGGTCCCCCTTATACTCGCCCCGCAGCGCGGCCAGCGCCTCCTTGACCTCCAACGCATTGCCCACGGCGTTGCCCAGCGGCTCGTCCATGTCCGTGACCACGGCCACCACCTTTTTCCCCGCCCGGCGGCCCACTTCCGTAAGGCCCTTTGCCAAATCAAATGCCGCTTCCTCCGTCTGCATGAAGGCCCCGGAGCCGGTCTTCACGTCCAGCACGATCACGTCCGCCCCCGCCGCCAGCTTCTTGCACAAAATACTGCTGACGATCAGCGGCCGGGACGCCACCGTGGCCGTCACGTCCCGCAGGGCGTACAGCTTCTTGTCCGCCGGACAAAGCTCCGCCGTCTGGCCCGCGATGGCGAAGCCCACCTCGTTCACCTGCCGTATAAACGCGTCCTCTGCGATGGCCGTGGAAAAGCCGGGAAAGCTCTCCAGCTTGTCGATGGTCCCGCCGGTGTGGCCCAGGCCCCGGCCCGACAGCTTTGCCATATGCACCCCGCACGCCGCCACCATGGGGCACAGCACCAGACTTGTCTTGTCCCCCACGCCGCCGGTGGAATGTTTGTCGGCCTTCACGCCCTGAACGCCGCTCAGGTCTATCTTGTCCCCGGAGTCCAGCATCGCCATGGTCAGCTCGTACGTCTCCTCGCTGTCCATGCCCTGGTAATAGATCGCCATACACATGGCGCTCATCTGGTAATCGGGTATATCGCCTTTCGTATACCCCTCGATCATCCACCGTATCTCGTCCCGGCTGAGCGCGCCGCCGTCCCGTTTTTTGCCTATCAGGTCCGTCATTCGCATAGCAAGTCACCTCATTTGTGCAATTTGCGCAATTATTTTCTCACAGTATAGCACACTTTCCACCATTTAGCTACTAAAAATAATAGGGCTTGCCGCCCATCCAGAGCACGTGGCGTTTCTCGCCCGGCTCCTCCTTGGGCGGCTCCGGCGCGCTTGGCTGCACGCCCCTGCCCGGCAAAGGCCGCTCGGCGGCGTACTCGATACGCTGTGGAAACCGCAGCATGTCCAGATTGGTGAACCGCCTTGTCAGCCGCAGCCGCCCGTCCTGTGGCTCCGGCACCCCCAGATACCCGCTCTTTTCCCCGTATACGCTCAGCCGCACCACCCGGCCCACGTCCCGCATGTCGGCCCGCATCACCGTCAGCGCCCCCTGGCGCTCCACGGTGAGGGTCCCCTCCTGGTTGCCGTCGATATAAATTGGCAAAAGCATAGCAAAACCCCCATTTTCGCTTGTCAAAAAACAAGTTTTTGACAGCTCAGATTTAAACTGCGAGGGGAAAGTGAATTCCCCCTCGCAGGAAGTCAAAATCCTGCCGCTCCGCGGATTTTGACTTCACGCGCGGGAACGCCGCGCGGCTCGGCCTGACCGGCCTTCGCGCCCTTTCATCCGAGCGCTGCCAGTCAAAAACCCCCGTTCATACTCAGTGTATGAACGGGGGTCTGGTTTTACGACTGCGGCGCGTTCAGATTGAGCCCGAAGCTGACGGCGATGGCGTCGTCCACCCGGGTCATGGCGTCGCCGCTCAATTTCCCCATCCGCTCCCGCAGACGGGATTTGTCCAGCGTGCGCACCTGTTCCAGCAGTATCACGCTGTCCCGTGTAAGGCCGCTGTCGGGGGCCTGTATCTCGATATGGGTGGGCAGTCTTGCCTTGCCCACCTGGGACGTGATGGCCGCCGCGATCACCGTAGGGCTGTGGCGGTTGCCCGTGTCGTTTTGTATGATGAGCACCGGCCGCAAGCCGCCCTGTTCCGAGCCCACCACGGGGCTGAGATCGGCATAATAGATGTCTCCGCGTCGAACCGGATTTGTCATGTGAGCACCTTCCGTGAAAGAGTCGCCCGGTACATTCTATGTACGGACATGCCTCTATTCTCCCACGGAGGCGGGATTTTTATACCTGCCCCTTACGCCGTGTAAACGCGGGGCACCCGGGGGCTGACGGCGCACAGCAGCTCATAGTGTATGGTCCCGGCCAGGGCCGCCACCTCGCCGCAGTTGATATGCCGGCCGAATATCTCCGCCACCTCGCCCGGCTTCACGTCCAGGCCCGTCACGTCGGCCATGCACATGTCCATGCAGATGCGCCCCACCTGCCTTGCCCGCTTTCCGTCAAAATCCACGGTGAGCTTGTTGGAAAGCGCCCGGTGCAGCCCGTCAGCGTAGCCTATGGGCAGCACGGCGATAACGCTGGGCTTTTCCACGGTGAACGTCCGGCCATAGCTGATGGTGTCGCCGGGCTCATGCTTTTCCAGGCACGCCACCCGGCTTTTCAGCGTCATCGCCGGGATGAGGTCCAGCTCGCCCTTATCCGACCCGGGGTACATGCCGTACAGCGCCACACCTGGCCGCACCATGTCCATATAGGTCTGGGGAAATGCGATCATCGCCCCGGAATTTGTGCAGTGGTGGATAACGAATTTTCGTCCCGCTTTCGCCTCCACGGCCTCGAACCCCGCCTTGAAGCGCTCCAGCTGCTCCCAGGTGAAGTCCCGCTCCCCGACCTCGCCGTCGGACACGCAGAAGTGGGTGAACACCCCCTCCGGCTCCAAGTGCGGCAAATTTACCGCCTTTGCCGCGTCGGCCAGCGCGTCGTCCCCGTAGGCCCGGAACCCGGTCCGGCCCATACCCGTTTCCAGCTTAAAGTGTACCTTCAGCGTCAGGCCCGTCCCGGCCAGGGCATTGGACAGCGCCCGGGCCATCTCCAAGCTCCCCACCGCCTGGGTCACATCGTTTTCCGCCAGCACCTGCGCGTACGCCGGCGGCGTATAGCCCAGTATCAGAACCGGCAGTTTTATCCCCGCCCTGCGCAGCTCCAATGCCTCGTCCAGGCACGCCACGGCCAGATAGTCGCAGCCCAGGTCCTCTAAGAGCCGCGACACCCGCACCGCCCCGTGGCCGTAGGCGTTGGCCTTCACGATGCCCATGTACCTTGTCCCGGCCGCCAGCTTTTCCCGCATAGCCCGGTAGTTGTGCTCGATGGCCCCCAGGCTCACCTCCGCCCAGGTCCGCTTTGTCAGATCGTCCATTGCTGTCTGTCTCCTGTGTATAATTATGTCAACTGATTTCCCAACCCTCGACGTGTACCGTTGCCACGGTCCGCCCCTCCGACGCGATCTCCGCCGCCGTGGGCGCGAGACTTTGCCCGTCCAGCCACACCGTGAGCACGGAGTTTTCCCCCACGTACAGCCGCGCCGCCATCATCTCGCCGTCCCACCAGAGAAGCTCCACATACCCGCTGGCCAGCGCGTCCAGCAGCGCCGGCAGCACGCCCACCGGCGTCAGGCCCTCCCCGTCCAGCGGTCCGGCCCCCAGCATGACCCCGTCGTAGCCCACCTGGCTCTCGCCTCTTGTTACGACGGCCTTCACCCCCGCCAGAATTTCCGGCGTGAGAAGCTCGATGGTGGTCTGGCTTCCGTCATAGGATACGTTCATGGTGTACTCCGCCGCGCTGTCGCCATAGTCGGCGGTCACCGCCGCCCGGAACCGGATGCTCTGGGCCGCCGTCACAGCGTCCCGCAGGGCCTGAAAGCCCTGCTCCAACCGTTTCTCCCGCTCCCCGCATCCGGGTAGGAGCAGGAGGATCATCATCAGTGCGGAAACGACTCTTTTCCGCATGCGCGTTTAACTCCCTTGTCCTGTGATCTCCTTTTCCGCCTGGGGCAGCAGCTCGATGACATCCCCGGCCTTCAAGGCGTACTGGCCGTATTTTTCCGCCGCCAGATCGCCCGCCCGGCCGTGGAGCCAGCAGGCGGTCACCACCGCCCGCCCGGAAGGCAGCTGCCCCAGCAGCGCGCCCAGCACCCCCGCCAGCACGTCCCCCGTGCCGCCGGTGGCCATACCGGGGTTGCCCACGTCGGGTATGTACGCCTTGCCGTCGGGAAAGGCGCACACGGTCCTGTGGCCCTTTAAGACCACCGCGCACCGGTGCTCCCTGGCGAAGTCCCGGGCGTCGGCGAGCCTATCCTGTACGGGCCTTCCCAGCAGTCGTGCGAACTCCCCCTCGTGGGGCGTCAGCACCACAGGCCCCGCCGCCTGCTTCAACAGGGGCAGGTTCCGGCTCACGGCCCACAGCGCGTCCGCGTCCAGCACCAGCGGCCCCTGACAGGCCCGCAGCACCGCCGCCGTCACCGCCGCGGTGTCCCCGTCCCGGCCCAGACCGGGCCCCAGCACGCACACGTCGCAGCGCTCCAGACCCTGTTCGATGACGCCGATGGCGTCCGCGCTCACCCGGCCCCGGCCGTTGCACGCCAGGGGGAATACCATGGCCTCGTCGTTCTTGACGGCCTCTATCTCATATATATCCTCCGGCACGCCCAGATAGACCAGTCCCGCCCCGGCCCGGACGGCCCCTTTGGCGCACAGGCTGGCCGCCCCTGTATAGCCCACGGCCCCGGCCAGGACCAGCACCTTGCCGTAATCGCCCTTGTGGGTCATCGGGTCCCTCGCGGGCAAATACACATCCTGCCTGCGTATGTCCCGCACGTCGGTCGTTTCCACGCGCATCACCCCCCATTGATGTATTATAATCACCAACAAATAATTCGTCAAATTTGCCCTGCCCCGTTGCTAAAAGCTGGATTATGTGCTATAAAATAAGTTTAGTGTAAATTTCTCTTTGAAACACAAAGGAGCAGACATGATGGAAGAAAAACTGCGGCAGCTGCGGGAGGCCTCCCTGCAGGCCATCCGGGACGCGGGCGCTTTAGATGCGCTGGACGCCGTGCGCGTGAAATACCTGGGCAAGAAGGGCGAGCTCACCGCCGTGCTCAAGCAGATGGGCGGTCTGTCCGCCGAGGAACGGCCCAAGATGGGCCAGCTTGCCAACGCCATCCGGGAGGAGCTGACCGCCGCCCTGGAGGAGGGCAAAAAGCACCTGAGCGAAAAGGCCCTGGAAATGCGTCTGGCCGCCGAGCGTGAGGACGTGACCATCCCCGGCACACCGGTGACATTGGGCCGGCCTCACCCCCTGAACCGGGTGATCAGCGAGTTTTCCGAGATCGCCATCGGCATGGGCTTCACCATCGCCGAGGGCCCGGAGGTGGAGCTGGCCAGCTACAACTTCGACAAGCTCAACACCCCCGACGGCCACCCCGCCCGGGACCGGCAGGACACCTTTTATTTCACCGACGACGATTCCGTCCTTCTGCGGACCCAGACCAGCCCCGTGCAGATACACGTGATGGAGAACTACCCCCTGCCCATCCGCATCATCGCCCCCGGCCGTGTCTACCGCAAGGACGAGGTGGACGCCACCCACAGCCCCATGTTCCACCAGATCGAGGGTCTGGTCATCGACGAGGGCATCACCTTTGGGGACTTAAAGGGCACGTTGAACGAGCTTGTCCACCGGCTTTACGGCAGCGACCTCAAGACCCGCTTCCGGCCCCACCACTTCCCCTTCACCGAGCCCAGCTGCGAGATGGACGTGGAGTGCTTCAAGTGCCACGGCGCCGGCTGCCCCGTCTGCAAGGGCGAGGGCTGGGTGGAGCTTCTTGGCGGCGGCATGGTCCACCCCAAGGTGCTGGAAGGCTGCGGCATCGACACGGAAAAATATTCCGGCTTCGCCTTTGGCTTCGGCTCGGACCGGCTCGCCATGTTCCGCTTCAACATCAGCGACCTGCGGCTGCTGTTTGAAAACGACGTGCGGTTCCTGGAACAGTTCTGAGGGAGGTTGAGGAAAAATGGATCTATCAAGAAACTGGCTGGGTGATTTCACCCGTATCGACGCGTCGGACAAGGCTTTCTGCGACGCGATGACCATGTCCGGCTCCAAGGTGGAGAGCCTCTCCGTCACCGGCGGCGAGATCGAAAATGTGGTGGCCGGCAAGGTCACCTTCATGAGCCCCCACCCGGACTCCGACCACATGTGGGTCTGCAAAATAGACGTGGGCGGGACCCACGACCTGACCATCGTCACCGGCGCGCAGAACGTGTCCGTGGACGATATGGTCCCCGTGGCCCTGGACGGCTCCAAACTCCCCGGCGGGAAAGAGATACGCACCAGCAAGCTTCGCGGCGTTGTCAGCGAGGGCATGCTCTGCTCTCTTTCTGAGCTGGGGCTGGACACCCACGACTACCCCTACGCCATCGAAAACGGCATCTTCATCATGCGCGAGCCCTGCGAGCCCGGTGACGACATCAAAAAGGTCCTGGGCCTGGGGGACAGCGTTGTGGAATTTGAGATCACCAACAACCGGCCCGACTGCCTGAGCGTGATCGGCCTCGCCCGGGAGGCGGCCGCCACCTTCGGCACGGCGCTCACTATCCCCACGCCCCATGTCAAAGGCTCCGGCGACGATATCCGCAAGTATCTCACCATCCGCATCGACGAGCCCGGGCTCTGCCCCCGCTATACCGCCCGCATGGTGAAGAACATCAAGATCGAACCCTCCCCCGCCTGGCTGCGCCGGCGGCTTCGCGCCTGCGGCATCCGGCCCATCAACAACATCGTGGACATCACCAACTATGTGATGCAGGAATACGGCCAGCCCATGCATGCCTTTGACTACAGCTGCGTACACGGCAACACCATCGTGGTCCGCCGGGCCGCTCCCGGCGAGTCGCTGGTGACCCTGGACGGCAACACCCGCAGTCTCACCCCCAACATGCTTGTGATCGCCGACGACGAAAAGCCCATCGGCGTGGCGGGCGTCATGGGCGGCGGCAACTCCGAGATCGTGGACGACACCAGTTGCATCGTGTTCGAGTCCGCCAACTTCAACGGCACCTCCATCCGCAAGACCGCCATCGCTCTTGGCATGCGCACGGACGCCTCCGGCAAGTTTGAGAAGGGTCTGGACCCGGAGGGGACCGTCCCCGCCGTGCAGCGGGCCTGCGAGCTGGTGGAAATGCTGGGCTGCGGCGAGGTGATCGACGGGACCATCGACGTGGTGGCCGCGCCATACGTGGAAAAGACGGTGCTCTTGGAGCCGGACAAGATAAACGCCCTGCTGGGCACGAACATTGACCGTACCTTCATGGTAAAGGTCCTGGAAAAGCTGGGCTTCACCCTGACCGGGGACACCATCCACGTCCCCTCCTGGCGCAGCGACATCGAGCACTACTCCGACATCGCCGAGGAAGTGGCCCGTTTCTACGGCTACGATACGGTCCAGTCCACCATGATCCGGGGCCGGACCTCCCAGGGCGGCTGGAACGAAAAGCAGCGCTTTGAAAACCGCCTGAACTCTCTGTGCCAGGCCATGGGCTTCAACGAGATACTGACCTACTCCTTTGGCAGCAAGTCCGCCTGGGACAAGATACGTCTGCCCGCCGACTCCCCCCTGCGCCAGGCCCTGATCATCCAGAACCCCCTGGGCGAGGACCGGAGCGTCATGCGCACCACCCCCATGCCCTCCATGCTGGACATCATGGCCAACAACGCCGCCCGCCGCAACCCCGCCGTGCGCCTTTACGAGCGGGCCAAAGTCTTCCACCCCAGGGCCGACAGCCTCCTGGCCGATGAGGAGACGTGGCTGGTCCTGGGCGAGTACGGGGACAAGGCAGACTTCTTCCAGCTTAAGGGCTGCGTGGAGGCCATTTTGCGCGACGCCCGCGTGCAGGACGTTGCCTTCGCCGCCGAGACCGGCGAGGCCGCCTTCCACCCCGGCCGCTGCGCCCGGATAACCGCCGGCGGGGACACCATCGGTATCATTGGCCAGGTCCACCCCACCGTCTGCGCCACCTATGGCCTGGACGCCGGCAGCTTCTACGCCCAGCTGAACATTGCCGCCATGCGCGCCCACCAGGGCCCGGAGCGGACCTTCACGGCCCTGCCCCGCTTCCCGGCCGTCAGCCGGGACATCGCCCTTGTCTGCGCGGACGAGGTCTCCGTGGCGGAGCTGTCCGACACGATAACCGCCGCCGGCAAGCCCTATCTGGAGAGCGTGAGGTTCTTCGACATGTACAAGGGCGCGCCCATCCCCGACGGCCAGAAGAGCGTGGCATTCTCCCTGACGCTGCGGGCCCCGGACCAGACCCTGACCGAGGACCACGCCGCCGAGACCATGAACGCCATCCTGACGGCCCTCAAGGAGAAGCACGGCGCGGTCATCCGCTGAGTTTCATTTAAATAAAATAGACACAATTTTTAATACTTTTGTAATATCTTCCCGTGCATAAATGTGGTATACTTCCAACAGTGGCACAAAGGAGGTGTACGAGCATGGAAGAGTCCACCCGCAAGTTCAAGGTCATGGACCACAGCGCGGAGATCCGGGAGATCATGGCGAGCGTATACAGCTCTCTGCTTGTGAAGGGCTATAACCCCATCAACCAGATCGTGGGCTATATCCTCTCCGAGGACCCCACCTACATCACCAACTACAACAATGCCCGTGCGCTCATCTGCCGTCTGGACCGGGACGATCTGCTGCAGGAACTTGTTTCCTCCTATCTGCAAAAGTAAAAAGCAACATGCAAAGCCCCCCTGTGAGCGTTTTCGTTCACAGGGGGCTTGTTTCCATGACGGGAGGCGAATGCCCATGACCCACGAAGAAAAGCGGAGTTATCTCATCGAAAGGCTGCTGGCCGAGCAGCCCCAATACCAGCCCATGTCCATCCCCACGGACGAGGGGTCGCAAAAGCGTCTTCTCCGCTCCCTGATGAACGTCCGGCCCCCAAAACCCATGGACGAGGACTTCCTCACAGTCCAGGACGAATACCTGCGGGAGGCGGCCGCCCGCAAGCATATCACGGACGCGGCAGATCTGCCGCCCCTGGAACCGGGCATCTGCCTCTGGCAGGGGGACATCACCGCCCTCAAGTGCGGCGCCATCGTCAACGCGGCCAATTCCGGCATGACCGGCTGCTACGTACCCTGCCATAACTGCATCGACAACTGCATACACACCTGCGCCGGTATCCGTCTGCGCCTCGCCTGCGCCGAACTCATGGAGCGCCAGGGCCACGCCGAACCCACCGGCCAGGCCAAGATCACCCCGGCGTACGCCCTGCCCTGCCAATACGTGCTCCACACCGTGGGCCCCATCGTGGACGGCCCGCTCACGGACCGCCACAAACAGGAGCTTGCGTCCTGTTACCGCGCCTGTCTGGCCCTGGCCCAGGAGCATCATGTGGACAGCGTGGCCTTTTGCTGCGTCTCCACCGGCGTGTTCGGCTTTCCCAGGCCGGAGGCGGCCCGCGTGGCCGTGGACGCCGTGCGCCGCTATAAAAAAGATACGAAGGTGATATTCAATGTTCACAACGACACCGACTACGCCCTCTACCGCCAGCTTCTCGGATAATATCGCCCGGCTGCGCCGCGCCCTGGACGAGGCGGAGGCCGTGCTGATCGGCGCGGGCTCCGGCCTGTCCACCGCGGCGGGGTTCGTCTACACCGGCGAGCGGTTCGAGCGGTACTTCTCCGATTTTGCCGCCAAATACGGCTTTCGGGACATGTATTCCGGCGGCTTTTACCCCTTTGCCGCGCCGGAGGAATTTTGGGCCTATTGGAGCCGGTACATCTTCATCAACCGGTACATGGACCCGCCCAAGCCGGTCTATGACACCCTTTACGCTCTGGTGAAGGACAAGGACTATTTCGTCCTGACCACCAACGTGGACCACTGCTTCCAGAAATCGGGCTTTGACAAGCGGCGGCTGTTTTACACCCAGGGGGACTACGGCCTGTTCCAGTGCTCGGGACCATGCTGTCAGGAGACCTTTGACAACGAGGCCATCATCCGCCAGATGGTGGCCCAGCAGCAGGACATGCGCGTGCCCACGGCCCTTCTGCCCACGTGCCCCCACTGCGGCAAACCCCTGACCATGAACCTGCGCTCGGACGACAAGTTCGTGCAGGACGCGGGCTGGGACGCCGCCGCCGAGCGCTATGAAAACTTTCTGCGCACCCACTTGGGCAAAAAGACGCTCTATTTTGAGCTGGGCGTTGGCTGCAACACCCCCGGCATCATCAAATACCCCTTCTGGCGCATGACGGCGCAGGACTCTCAAGCCCTGTACGCCTGTGTGAGCCGCAGCCACGCAAACTGCCCGGCGAATATCGCCGGGCAGAGCATATGCATAAATGGGGATATCGGGCGGGTCCTGGCCGCGCTTTAACCCGCCACCACCGACATGGCGGCGGCGTACCAGTTGTCGCCGGAGCGGACGAATGCCACCTCGTAGGCGTTCTGCATGTCGTAATTATATTGCTGATACCAGGACTGGGCCGCGAAATCGGCCTTGTACCGGATGGTGCAGGTGAAGCAGTTGTCCCCCACCCGGGCGAAGTCCCCGAAGGTCAGCTCGTCGTAGCTCACCTGGGTGGCGGAGGCCCAGATCATGGCGTCCCGGCTGTTCTGCACGTAGCTGTAAAGCCCGGTGCCCTGCAAAATGCAGGACAGCAGCGCGTTCTGCCGCCCGTAGTCGAAGGCCTGGGAGGAATAGTTCATATACCGGTCGAAGAACTCCTGCACCCGGCCCTCCACCTCCGCGGCTAAAGCGTCGTCCTGGGGCGGGAAGAAGATGAGCTCGCCCTTTTCGTTGACCAGCGGCGTCAGCGCCTGACCGTCCGGGCCGGTGGCGGTGACCTCCGGGGGCTGGCGCAGATCCAGGACCGTATACGTCAGCGTCTGATAGCCCGCGCCGCCGGTATAGTCCCCCAGCCCGGCCAATATGCCCTCCTCGGTGGCGAACACCTGCTCGTCGTCCAGCGCCGCGCCGTTGACGGCCACGGTCACCGTGGACGGCGCCCGGACGGTGACAGAGTAGTCCTTGGCCTCATGCAGCACGTACCGGACCAGCCCGTCTTCCTCCGTCTCCGGGTCCAGCACCCGAAGCTGCGGATCCGTGACCACGATGTCCCCGTACATGGCCCCCACCCGGTAGCGCACGTAAGTGGGCGGCTGGGTAAAGCGGCTCTCCAGCTCCGTCATGTCCGCCGCGGGCACTTCCTCGGCGATGTACGCGCTGTCCAGGGGCACGCCGTTCAGGCATACCTCCGCGTCCCTGGGCGCGTCTACCTCCACGGCCACGCTGTCCAGCTTGCCCAGGGAGAACACGGACTCGACCTTGTCCACCTGCCAAAGCTGGCGGCCAAAGCCGGCGGCGTCCTCGCCCTCGGGCGTCAGATACACCAGGCACAGGTCCAGCCCGCCGCCCCGGACCTTGTACACCGGGGCCATATCCGTATAGTGTTCCAGGTCCTTCCAATAGGACAGGGGCTTGCCCCGGACCGCCGCGTCGTAATAGGACTGGAACAGCTCGTCCCCGTCCTCGAAGGCGGACACGGGGATGTCCGCCCCATTGCGGACGTACTCGCACCACTCATCCTCGGTGGTTTCCTCCATCAGCGCGTCCATCACGTGCTCCGGCAGGGACGCCTCATAGGACCCGGTGTAGCGGTACAGCACATAGCACCCCGCCGCCCCGGCAATCAGGAATATAAGCGAATACACCAGCAGGAATATCCGCCAGCGGCGCTTGCCCCGGCGGACTTTTTCCGTCCGGTCCGGTTTTTCCTCCGGCTTACTATTTTCACGCCGGCGCCTGACCGGCGTTTCTTCCGGTTTTTCTACCGGCTTCTCTACCGGCTTCTCTACCGGCTTCTCTACCGGCTTCTCTACCGGCGCTTTTTCCGGTTTTTCCGCCGGCTTTTGCACCGGCGCGGGCTTGGGAACCTCCTGCTTTACCGGCGCGGGCTTTGCCCTGTTATATCCCTCCCAGGGGTCGTAATCGTCCCAGAGGTCGTTACTGTTCCGTTCAGCCATTGGACCCGTCCTCCTGCAAAACCACAAAGCCTGTGGGGATATTCCTCGGTCCCGTGACCGAGGCGCAGTTGTTGATGATCTCGCCCTGGTACACCATGACGGTGGAGGACCCGCCGTCCAGATTCCCGGCGTTCACCGCGCCGTATTTCAGCATCACGTCGCACACGTTTTCCATGGTCGCGCCCAGGGTATTGATGGACCGGCCGTCCAGCACCAGCAGCAGCACCGCGCCGTCCTCCCTTTGGCCTATGGCAGTCCGGGGGTTGACGCCGCTGGCCAGGTTCTGGGTCTGGACCTCCCCGTTGATGATGAGGGAGGACGCCAGCCCGTCGTGGGTGACGAAGCTCACCGCGTCCCGGATGCCCAGGTCCATGGCCTCCTGGCCGCTCATGCGGCCCACGTGCAGGATATTATCGCTGTCAAAGCCGATGACGTTGTATGTATTCCCGGCGCTGCCCCAGACAAGCTGCCCGCCGGTTATGACCAGACCCTGGGGTATGCCCCCGTTGCCCAGGCCGTTTTCGTCGTTGAAGCCCCCGGCGTTGATACCGGCCACGCCGTCATATTTCGCCACCAGGTCCGTCAGCTGCAACCCCGCCTGATGGCCCAGATTGTCGGACGTGCCCAATATCACCCGGGAGGGGTCCCGGACGATGAGCAGCTTGCCCTTTATGGTCCCGTCGGCGATGTCGATGACCTCCAGCGCGGGGACCTCCTCCGCCGTTTCCTGCTCCTCGGCCGGGCCGTCGCCCTGGGCGATGTGGATGAGCGAGGTATTCACCGCCTGGGTCTGCACGTCCTGGGTATCCGTGCTCTTGAGCGCGTCGATCTCCTCGTCGGACAGGAAGATATTCGGTATCCAGCGGATGGCGCTGGTCTCCCGCATGGACCGGCAGAAGGTGGCCGTCAGCGTGGGGGAGGGACCTTTTTCCATCACCCATATCACGCCAAAAAGGACCCCCACCGTCAGGATCAGGGTCCACAACAGGAAAAACGCCGTCCGTCCCAGCCAGCGCACCGCCGCGCTGCCGGGGGACTTTTTCTTCTCTTTCACTTCTCGGCTCATGACTGTCCCTCATGCTTTCAAAATAGACCCTCCTATTATATTGACTCCTTCTCACAAATGCAAGTGGGTCCGTCCAAAAATTCCAGCCACTGGCAGGGCCGCCCGCGTTTTTTTCATCGACTTTTCCCATGCGCTGTGATATAATGACTATAATTTTTGTAAAGCAGCCATCCATCCTGCCCACAGAACCATAATGGAGGTATCGTTATGACTGGAAAACGCATCCGCACCATCCTCACCGTGGCCGTGGCCGCGTGCGGCGCGGCGCTGTTCGCCGCCGTCGCCGCCACGAAGCTGCTCCCGGCGTCTTATCTGGCCGCGCTGGGCGGCGCTCTGGCGCTGCTGGCGGGGCTGATCGCCCTCATCCTCCGCGGCGGAAGAAAGCTGCGGCTGTGCGCCGGCATGCTGCTGGCCGCGCCGTACATATTCCTGACGCTCAGCGGCTTCACCCTGGCCAACCGGACCGCCCGCGTCCTGCGGGACGCCGTGGTGAGCATCTCTCCCACCATGCCCCCCGTGGCCACGGCCGAGCCCGCGCCGGAGCCCGCCGAGATCGCCCCGGAACCCGCCGCCGAACCCACCGCCGAGCCGGCCTCTCAGTTCCCGGAGACCTTCACCGTCTACGTCAGCGGCATCGACAGCCGCCACGGTCTGGTGGACCTGTGCTACTCTGACGTGAACATGATCTTCACCGTGAACCGCACCACCCACCAGATCTTTGTGGTCACCACCCCCCGGGACGGCTTTGTCTGCGTGCCCGGCCAGGGCGAGACCCGGGACAAGCTGACCCACATCGGCAACTTTGGCGGCATCGACATGCTGATGGAGACCATGGAGTCCCTGTACGGGGACATCGACTACTGGTTCCGCATCGGCTTCACCGGCTTTGAGGACGTGGTCGAGGCCCTTGGCGGCGTTACGGTTGACTCCGACTACACCTTCACCTCCTGGGAATTTGACTTTGCCGACCAGGTCTACACCTTCCCCCAGGGCGTGAACACCCTCAACGGCGACCAGGCCCTTGTGTTCGCCCGGGAGCGCAAATCCTTCCCGGACGGGGACATCCAGCGCGGCCGGGACCAGATGAAGCTTGTCAAGGGCATGGTCGAAAAGGTCACGTCCCCGGACCTTCTGAATAACTGGTCCGCGGTGCTGGACTCTCTGGAGGGCGAGTATGAGACCACCGTCCCCTACGACCTGCTGGCCGAGCTCG
Organism: uncultured Oscillospiraceae bacterium; assembly: GCA_947624385.1. Lineage (GTDB taxonomy): Bacteria > Bacillota > Clostridia > Oscillospirales > Oscillospiraceae > CAJOIG01. The sequence continues at coordinate 39,270 of CANQJZ010000010.1, read as the reverse complement.
TCCGGGACCAGCTGGCGGACGGCGGCGACTGGAACGTGGTGTGCTACACTCTGTTCCACAGCGTGGAGGGCCACCAGGTGACCTACTCCCTGCCCGACTCCGGCCCCCAGTTCGTCTTCTGGCTGAGCGACGACGATATCGCCTTTGCCAAGGATATGATGGCCAAAGTCCGCGCCGGCGAGATCATCGAGCAGCCCGACATCTACTCCTGACAGGAAGGCTTAAAATATGCCCGACCAATACACCCGACGGCGCATGACGGACCGGAAGGACGGCCGCCGTCTGCGCACCATCTCCCCGCTGTTCCAGCTCTCCCCCTTCACCGTCCTGACCCCGGCCGACGCCGCCGGCAGCTTTTATGACGCGGCGGACGTGACCGAGATCGAGTCCTGGCTGAAAAGCCGTCGTGCCGCCGGGGATGAGAGCATGTCGCTGCTGCACGTGGTCATCGCGGCCTACGTGCGCATGCTGGCCATACGCCCGGCCATGAACCGCTTTGTCTCCGGCCGCTTCCTCTACTCCCGGGACGATATCGACATCGTGCTTTCCTCCGGCGGCAGCGGCGCGGCGGACGCCGGCGGCATGAACGTGACCGTCCGCTTCCAGCCCACGGACACCATCACCGACGTGTACCGGAAGATCAACACCCAGGTGGACAACTTAAAGGCCGACCAGTCCGCGGACCGGATGGAGCGGGTGGCCTCCACCCTGGTGAAGACGCCAAGGTTCGTCCTGCGTTTCGCCATCGCCGTGCTGCGCTGGCTGGACTACCACGGCCTTCTGCGCCAAAGCCTGACGGAGAAGAGCCCCTACCACGGCTCGGCGCTGATCTCCGACGAGGGCGGCTTTCACCTGCCCCCGGTCCGCCGGAGCCTGAACAGCACCGGCGCCCTGCCCGTAACGCTGTCCGTAGGCCGCATCCGCACGGTGACGGAGCTGGACCGGCTTGGCAAGCCCCAGGAGCGCAAGTACATGGACTTTGCCGTCACCTACGACACCCGCATTGCGGAGAGCTCCTACGTGGGCGCCGCCTTCCGCTATTTCCGCTATTATATCGCCAACCCCGACGCCCTGGAGCATCCCCCCGAGCGTGTGAACGAGGACGCATTGTAAACACAAAAAACCGCCCCGGAGAGTTCATCTCTCCGGGGCGTCGCTTTTTATTTCACTTGCCGCTGTACAGCTTCACGATGTTCAAAATGATATCGACCATCGTGTCCATTTCCTCCGCCACGGCCAGCTCCATGGGCCCGTGGCAGTTATACCCGCCGGTGCCCAGATTGGGGCACGGCAGACCCATGAAGCTCAGTCTCGCCCCATCGGTCCCGCCCCGTATGGCCTCCACCACCGGCTCTGCCCCGGCCATCCTGGCCGCCGCATTGGCGTTTTCTATGAGATGCATGCACCCGGCCAGCTTTTCCTTCATGTTGTAATAGCTGTCCCGCATATCCAGGCTCACCTTGGCCGTGGGATGATTTTTGCCCACCCGGTCGCATATCTGGGCCATCAGGGCCTTTCTGGCCTCAAATTTCTCTTTATCGTGGTCCCGGATGATGTACCCCATCCGTGCCTGGGCGGCGGTACCCGCGAGCCCGTCCAGGTGGAAAAAGCCCTCGTACCCCGCGGTCCGGCCCGGTATCTCGTCCGGGGGAAGCTGCCCGTTTATCTCCTGGGCGATGAGCAGGGCATTTTCCATGATGCCCCTGGCGGCGCCGGGGTGGACCGACACGCCCTCGATGGTGATGACGGCGCTGGCGGCGTTAAAATTCTCATACTCGATGGACCCGGCCCTGCCCCCGTCCACGGTGTAGGCGTATTTCGCCCCGAAGGCGGCCACGTCGAAGTGGTCCGGCCCCTGGCCGATCTCCTCGTCGGGGGTAAACGCCACGCACACCCGCCCGTGGGGCATGTCCGACGCCAGCAGCCTTTCGCAGGCGGTCACGATCTCCGCCACCCCGGCCTTGTCGTCCGCCCCCAGCAGGGTGGACCCGTCGGCGGTGATAAGCGTCTTGCCCGCCAGACCCTTCAAAAACGGGAAGTCCGAGACCCGGATGACCCGCCCCTCTTTTGGCAGCACGATATCGCCCCCGTCGTAATCCTCATGCACGATGGGCGTCACGTTCTCGCCGGAGAAGGCCGGGGACGTGTCCATGTGGGCCAGGAACCCAATGGCCGGCGCGTCCTCGCACCCGGCCGCGGCCGGTATCCAGGCCGTGACGATGCAGTTTTCATCCACGCCGGGGTTTTCCAGCCCCAGCTCTTTTAATTCCTCCGCCAGCGCTCTTGCCAGATCCCACTGGCACGCCGAGGACGGCGTGGTCCCCGTATCATCGTCCGACTTTGTATTGACCCGCACATACCGCAAAAACCGTTCATACGCCCTCATAGTGATCCTCCCAAAGGTGTCTCCTTATTGAAAGCCCCCCTTGTCAAAGGGGGGTGGGCCGCCGAATGGCGGCTCGGGGGGATTGCTGACAATATGCGCCTGTGGCGCGATTAAAATATCCCTCCGCTTTGAAAGCCTCCCCTGTGTAAGGGGAGGTGGGCGCCGCTTGCGGCGCTCGGAGGGGTTGTCGATAATATGCCCCTTACGCCGCTCACAGCGGCAAATTCCCGAAGAAATACGGCAGCTGTTTCCTCCACCAGGGCCAGTCGTGGCACACGTCGAACCCCCAGTAATCCGCCCACACGGGCACGCCCTTCACGTGCAGAATGGACTCCAGCCGCCGCTCGTGGGCCATCATCTCCTCGTCCCACGCCCCCTGTCCGGAGCAAATGACAATGTTCGCCTGGCGGTACAGGTCCAGCCACGGGTGGTCCGCCGGCATGTTGGGCAAAAACTGCAGCGGGGAGTTGGCGTAGGTCAGATCGTCGTGATAATCCCCGAAGAAGAAGTTGGCGTCGAAAAGCCCGCTCAGGGATATCACCGTGTCAAAAAGATCCGGCCGCCGGAAGAAGAAGTTGGCCGCGTGCAGCGCGCCCATGCTGCACCCGGTGGTCATGCCCTTCACCGGCGCTGCCCCCAGCTGATACACCCTTGGCAGCAGCTCGTCCGTCACATAGGCGAACCACTTTTCCTGCAGCTCCAGCCGCCAGCGGGGGTCGGCGGTGGTGTTGGACCAGGTCTCGCCGTCGATGGCGTCCACGCCCACCACCATCACCCGGCCTTCCTCTACCCAGGGGGCTATGGTGTCCACCATGCCGTAGTTCTCAAAATCGAAGAACCGGCCGTTCTGGGGCGGGAAGGCGAAGCAGGGCTTGCCCCCGTCGCCGTAGAGCTTGAACTCCATGTCCCGGCCTAAAATATGGCTGTACTCCTTGAAATACCTTGTGTTCATGGGTGCCTCCTTATTGCTTCACGCGTTCCAGCACGAATTGGATAAAATCTTTCGCCTCCGCCTCGCTGGCGGCGTGGATGGTGTACATCTGGTTGCCCATGGCGTCGGCGATGGCGTCCGGCATCCGCTCGCACATGGCCATTTGCGCCCCCCAGCGTTCCAGCACTTCCTCGTGGGAGTGGACATAGCTGGCGCTGTCCCGCCGGCTGGCGTAGGCGCAGAAGTGGTCCTCCCCGCCGGGCTGCATGCGCCGCTCGTTATAGACCACCATATCCGCCCATATCTGGTACACGTCCAGGCAGTGGGCGAAGTTGATCATGTCCGGGGTATAGCCCCCCGCGGGCCGCATGTTGACCTCCAGGCCCACGAAGTCCCCCACGTCCCCCAAACCGGGCTTGGCCTTTGTCAGCTCGAAGAACTCAAAGTGTACGAACCGGCTGGCGGCATGGAAGGCCTTGGCCGTCCGGCGGCCCATGTCGGCCAGGGCCTCGGGCAGCTTGTCCACCACGTAATAGGCCAGGTCCCCCTGGTCGTTCACGATGTCCGCGATGGACGGCGGGAACACCGCCGAGGACTCCACCAACGGCTCGCAGTTGGAATCCATGATGGCGTCGTAGGAGCGGATATTGCCGAAGATGAACTCCTCCATGACGTAGGGCACGTCCGGCTTTTCCGCGAAGAACCGGGCCAGGTCGTCCTCGTTTTCCAGCTTCCAGGTGTGGGCCGCGCCCACGCCGATGTCCGGCTTGACGATGACGGGCCAGCCCACCCGTGCGATGAACTTTTTCGCCGCGCTGGGGCTGGACACCTTGTGGCAGCGGGCGGTGGGCACCTTGGCGGCGGCGTAGAATTTCTTCATGCCGGACTTGCTCTTGAAGGCCACCACGGCCTTGCTGTCCACGCCGGTGGTGATGTGGAAATCCGTCCGCAGCCGTGCGTCCTGCTCCAGCCAGTACTCGTTGTTGCTCTCCAGCCAGTCGATCTTGCCGTACCGGAAGGTGAAATAGGCCACGGCCCGGAACACCTGGTCGTAATTCTCCAGGCTGTCCACCTTATAATACTCGGTGAGCGCGTCTTTGAGCTCCTGGTCCAGCGCCTCGTAGGGGCAGTCCCCCACGCCCAGCACGTTCACGCCGTTTTTGGCCAGCCGGTCGCAAAAGTTCCAGTATGTACGGGGAAAATTGGGTGAGATAAAAACAAAGTTCATAGGTCCGCCGATCCCTTTCTGAAATTGCTTATTTTGCCTTTGTATTGATCCATTCCGCACGGAATTTGGAGTACATGATCTTCTGCTCGCTGTAAAGGCCGAAGTAGCCCGAGAGCATATAGCTCACCGCGCAGCACAGCGCGTACAGCGCCACCGCCTGACCGCCGAACAGCTCGTAGCTGAGGCAAATGGCCGTGATGGGGCAGTTGGTGACGCCGCAGAACACCGCCGTCATGGCCAGCGACCCCCCGAAGCCGTGGGGCAGGCCCAGCACCGGCCCCATCCAGGTCCCGAACGCGCACCCCACGCACAGCACCGGCACGATCTCGCCGCCCCGGAACCCGGCCCCCAGGGTCAGGGCCGTGAACAGTATCTTGAGCAGGAACGCATACCAGATGGTCTGCCCATCCAAAAGCTTCCGGGCCAGGTCGTCCCCGGCGCCGTTATAGAGCTGGCCGCCGGACAGCAGCGTCAGCGCCAGCACCAGCGCCCCGCCCACGGCCGCCCGGACCGTGGCGTTGGGGATATATCTCTCATAGAGCTTATGGGTCCCGTGCATGACCACGCAGAACAAAATGGCCACCAGCGCGCACAGGGCCCCCAGGGCCGTGGTCTGCAATACCGAGACCACGTTCAGCGCCGCCGGCGTTCCGGCGGCGTACCCCACCAGGCCGTGGAGCCCCAGGGCCCGGGCCAGCAGGAACCCGCTCAGGGACGCGCACAGGCACGGCACCAGCGCCGCGTAGTACATGACCCCCACGCTGACCACCTCCATGGCGAACAGCGCGGCGGTGATGGGCGTGCCGAAAAGGGCCGAGAACGCCGCCGCCATGCCGCACATGACCATGATGCGCCGGTCCTTTTCGTCCAGGCCGATGGCGTGCCCCGCCCGGGAGGCCATGGACCCGCCCAGCTGCAGCGCCGCCCCCTCCCGGCCGGCGGAGCCGCCCACCAGGTGGGTCAGGATGGTGCAGACGAATATGAGCGGCGCGGTCCGCAGCTTCATGGGCTCGGCGTCCCGCACGGCCACCAGCACCAGGTTGGTGCCCCGGTCCCGCTCCATGCCGCAGAGCCTGTAGAGCTGGACGATGGCCGCCCCGGCCAGGGGCAGGAACCAGACCAGCCAGGGATACATGGTCCGCAGGGCCGTCACCGTGCCGATGCCCTCGTGAAAAGCCACCGCCACCATGCCCACCACCAGGCCCGTGGCGCTTGCCAGCGCCACCCAGCGGAGGAACCGGGCGCAGTTGCCGCAGGCGTTTTTCAGTGCCTCACCCAGCCGCTTCACACACCGCACCTCTTCCCGCCGGCAGCCCTGTTTTTACCAAAAACCAAGTATAGCACACTCGCCGGGGTTTTTCATCGGCGTTTTGTCCGATTTTTGTCCCAAAATGTCCCGCAATGTCTCAAAAAACGCCGTTTATGACCCATGTGGGACACATTTTGGGTCATTCCACCAGCACCTGGCACATCTTCATGGTCTCCAATGCGGCGGCGTGGCTCTGGGGCGTGACCCCCGCGCAGCAGTCGGCGATCACCCGCACCGGCGTCTCCGGCAGAAAAGCCTTTAACAGCAGGGCGTTGGACACCACGCAGATGTCCGTACACAGGCCCACCAGCGTGATATCCAGGGCCTCATTTTGGGCCATTTCCGCCATCTTTTCCGCCAGGGCCACGGAGCCAAAGGTGGGCTTGTCCACGATCTGAGCGCCCGCCAGGACATTGGCGATCTTTTCGTTGAGCTGCCAGCCGGCCGTCCCCTTCACGCAGTGGACCACCGGCAGGTTACGCCCCTCCTGGGTGTCCAGATAGTTCTCCGGGTGGGTGTCCCGGGTGGCGAACACGTTCTCCGGCGGGTATTTGCCGATCTCCTCCGCCACCCGGTCCACGATGGCGACCGCCTCCGCCGTCCCCAGGGCCCCGTCGATGAAGTCATTTTGCATATCGATGACCAAAAGCACCTTCCGCATGCCTCAAACGCTCCTTTCCCGCCTGTTTTCAGGCGGCACAAGCATAGCAAATCGCGCCGGAAAATACAAGCCCCGGGCAAAAACCGGCCGGAGAACGCCTTCTTTGAATTTTATGAATGTGAAATTGTGACAAAAATCACGGTTGTATTTCGTGATAATTACAGTTGCATTTTCGCGTGGCGATTTGGTAAAATTGACGAAAGGTAATGACTTACCTAAATTTTAAATGGAGGAAATCACTATGAAGAAAATTCTCGCGCTTCTGCTGGCCCTGACCATGGTATTCAGTCTGGGCGCCGCCGCGTTCGCGGAGGAAGAGGTCGATGTGAGCGGCCTGAAGGTCGGCGTGTTCTGGTATGCGTTCAGCGACCCGTTCCTGTCCACCGTCCGCGCCTCTCTGAACGAGCAGCTGGAGGAAGCCGGCATCGCCTATGACGACTTTGACGGCAACAACACCCAGGCCACCCAGCTGGAGCAGATCCAGACCGCCGTTACCAACGGCTATAACGTGCTGGTGGTGAACCTGGTCACCTCCGGCTCCGCCGACGCCGCCGAGCAGATCCTGCAGGCCGCCGGCGACCTGCCCGTCATCTTCTTCAACCGGGCCGTTGAGGGCGACGGGGAAGAGCACACCGTTCTGGACGCGCACGACAACATCGCCTTCATCGGCACCGACGCCCCCGAGGCCGGCCACATGCAGGGCAAGATGATCGGCGAGTTCCTGGTGGAGAACTATGACGCTGTCGATCTGAACAAGGACGGCGCTATCTCCTACGCCATGTTCATGGGCGACGCGGCCAACGTGGAGGCCATCTACCGCACCCAGTACGGCGTGGAGGACGCCAACGCGGTCCTGGCCGAGAACGACAAGCCGGAGCTGGTGTACTTCAACGAGAGCAACACCGACAAGTATCAGCTGGACCCCAACGGCGCCTGGTCCAACGCGGCCGCCTTCGACTTCATGAGCACCAACCTGGCTGAGTACAGCGAGGCCAACGGCAACATGATCGAGCTGGTCATCGCCAACAACGACGATATGGCCCTGGGCGCCATCTCCGCCCTGCAGGCCGCCGGCTATAACAATGGCGACGGCGAGAGCACCAAGATCCCCGTCTTCGGCGTGGACGCCACCCAGGTGGCCCAGGACGCCATCGCGGCCGATCAGATGACCGGCACCGTCAAGCAGGACAACGTGGGCATGGCCTCCGCCATCACCGGCACCCTGAAGGGCATCGCCGCCGGCGACACCATGGCTGACGCCGTGGCCGCCGTGGCCGAGTCCGACGACATGTTCTCCGTGGCCGAGGGCTTTGCCAACAAGCTGTTCGTGGCTTACGCCCCCTTCACCGGCGAATAAGAACATACCCCGCACTTCGTTAGGAGCAGCCGCCCGGACGGCGGCTGCTCCGTCCGATATTGACGTTCCAATCTCCGGTCGCTGGGGAGCGGTCGGAGATTTTTTGAACAAGGGAGGGAAGCACATATGCAGCAGGACGTCCTCCTTCGGATGACGGATATCACGAAAACATTCCCCGGCGTCAAGGCCCTGGACCGCGTGTCGCTGGAGCTGGAACGGGGCACGGTCCACGCCCTGATGGGCGAAAACGGCGCGGGTAAATCCACGCTGATGAAGTGCCTTTTCGGCATCTACAGCAAGGACAGCGGCAGGATCGAGCTGGAAGGCCGGGAGATCAACTTCAAAAACAGCCGGGAGGCCCTGGACAACGGCGTGGCCATGGTCCACCAGGAGCTGAACCAGGCCCTCAAGCGCACCGTCATGGACAATATATGGCTGGGCCGCTACCCCAAAAAGGGCGGCGTCATGGTGGACGAGAGAAAGATGTACAAGGACACCATGGCCGTGTTCGAGGAGCTGGAGATCAACGTGGACCCCCGGCGGATCATGAGCACCATGCCCGTCAGCCAGCGGCAGATGGTGGAGATCGCCAAGGCCGTCAGCTACAACTCCAAGGTCATCGTCTTTGACGAGCCCACCTCCTCCCTGACCGAGGAAGAGGTGGAGCACCTGTTCCGTATCATCAACATGCTCCGGGACCGGGGCATCGGCATCATCTATATCTCCCATAAAATGGCGGAGATCAAGCGCATCTCCGACACCATCACCGTCATGCGGGACGGGGCCAACGTGGCCACCAGACCCGCGGACGAGCTGGAGGTCAACGACATCATCCGGCTCATGGTGGGCCGGGAGCTGACCAACCAGTTCCCGCCCAAGACGAATACGCCGGGCGAGGTGTATTTGCAGGTAAAGGACCTGTCGGGCCAGTATTCCCTGCTGCGGGACGTGTCCTTCGAGGCGCGCCGGGGCGAGGTGCTGGGGCTGGCCGGTCTGGACGGAAGCGGCCGGACCGAGACGCTGGAGTGCATCTTCGGCGTGGCCACCCGCAAGTCCGGCACCGTCACGCTGGACGGAAAGCCCTGCCGGAACCGGAACCCAAGAGAGTCCATCAAAAACGGCTTCTCCCTGCTCACCGAGGAGCGGCGGGCCACCGGCATCTTCTCCATTTTGAACGTGCGGGAGAACACCGTCATCGCAAGCCTTAAAAAGCATCTGAAGGCCGGATTCATCCTGAGCAAGGCGTCCATGCGCAAGGATACCCAGTGGTCCATCGACGCCATGCGCACGAAAACGCCCTCTCAGGAGACGAAAATGCGCAGTCTGTCCGGCGGCAACCAGCAAAAGGTCATCATCGGCCGGTGGCTGCTCACCGACCCGGAGGTGCTGCTGCTGGACGAACCCACCCGCGGCATCGACGTGGGCGCGAAATACGAGATCTACCAGCTCATTTTAGACCTGGCCAGCCGGGGCAAGACCGTGCTGGTGGTATCCTCCGAAATGCCGGAGCTGCTGGGCATATGCGACCGGATACTGGTCATGTCCGGCGGACGGCTGGCCGGCGAGGTGGACGCCAAAAACACCACCCAGGAGCAGATCATGACGCTGGCGGCAAAATATGTCTGAGAAGGCAGGGAATAAGCTATGAACGGATATTTGAAAAGAAAGACGGAGGAATACCGCTCCCTGGACAGCGCCGATAAGCGCCGGTTCTGGATAGACGGGCTGCTGAACAACGCCCTTTATATCCTGATGGCCGCGTTCATCATCTTCACCGCCGTGGTCAACAGCAACTTCCTCAGCGCCAGCGCCATCGCAAACGTGCTGACGCTGGCGGCGGCCTCGCTGCCCATGGCGCTGGGCATCGGCGGGTGCATCGTGCTGACCGGCACGGACCTGTCCGGCGGGCGCGTGTTCGGCCTGGCGGCGGCGATGTCCGCGGCGTTCCTGCAAAACCGGGCGGCCACCAAGCTCATATTCGAGCACCTGCCCAATACGAGCGGCCCCTGGATCATCGCCGTGCTGGCGCTGGTGATGCTGGCCGGGGCGGTCATCGGCCTGGTCAACGGCTTCTTCGTGGCCAAGTTCAGCCTGCACCCCTTCATCGTCACCCTGGCCACCCAGCTCATTACATACGGCGTCATCCTGATGTTCTTCCAGATCAACGGCAACGGCGGCGGCCCCATCAGCAACGTGGCGCAGATGTTCAAGGACGCCGTGTCCGGCCCCGCCATCCGGATCGCGTCCAAAAACGTGTCCATCCCCTGGTACGTGATCTACGCCTTCGCGCTGGTGCTCATCATGTGGTTCGTGTGGAACAAGACGACCTTCGGCAAGAACATGTTCGCCGTGGGCTCCAACCCCGAGGCGGCCCGGGTCTCCGGCGTCAACGTGTTCCGGACCACCGTCACCGTACACACCCTGGCCGGGGCCCTGTACGGCTTCGCCGGGTTCGTGGAGGCGGCGCGGCTGGGCTCCATCACCGCGTCCACCGGCCTCAATAACGAGTGCGACGCCATCGCGGCGTGCGTCATCGGCGGCGTCAGCTTCGTTGGCGGCACCGGCAATATCGGCGGTATCGTGCTGGGCGTGTTCGTGCTGCGGATCATATTCGTGGCGCTGAACATGCTGGGCATCAACCCCAACTTGCAGTTCATCATCAAGGGCGGCATCATCCTGGCGGCGTGCTCGCTGGATATGCGCAAGTACCTGGCAAGAAAGTAAACCGCCCTGTATACGCAACGGCCCTGCGGACCATGGTCCACAGGGCCGTTCCAGGCCGTCAAAAAAGGTTTTTGACGGCCTGAAAACGCCGTGTTTTTCCCGGCGGCGAGCCGCCGCAAAAAACGCCGCGTCGCGGCCCACGCGCCCGCAAAGCGTGCGCATGGCGGCTATTTATCCCATTCGAGGCGGGACTACCGTCCCCCTCGAGCTCCCCCTTGCTTTACGCACGTTTGCTAATTTTTTGACAGTCTGAACGGTCCTGCGGACCATGGTCCGCAGGGCCGTTCATTTTATTTCCCGGCGGCTTTTTCCAGCGCGTCCAGGGTCTGTTTTTGGGTCGGAAGGCGGTCCCAGCGCCGGTAAAGGCGCTTGTACTCGTCCCGCAGGGCCCGGGCGTCGGCCCTGTCCAGCCGGGATATCAGCGGTACGGTCAGGCCGTGGACCGCCTGGAACATCCACGTGGCCGTCAGGGGCGCGGAAAGGGCTTTCGGCGCACGGTAGACGTAAGCCAGGACTTCGTATGTCCCGGCGGAGGACGGCTCCGCCGCCAGCAGCTCCGCCAGCGCCTGCTCCAGGTCCCGGGCGAACTGGCCGTGGCAGGGGTCGTCCTTGGGCCCGGGCTTCAGGCCCATCCAGCCGTCGCCCAGCTTTTTGTCCCGCTCCAGCTGGCGGGCCTTTTCGATGTATGCCTCGTAAAGCGCCTGTATGGGGCGCAGAAACGCCGTCCCGTCCATGGTACGCCTCCCCTGCCAGTAATAGGATGACACGATTGTATGGGATGGAGCGGCGTTTGTCAATCGAAAAGGCCGGTATGGGCCGGGAAAATTTAGCGCTTTATTGTACTGAATGACCAATACGGTCGAAATTATCGCCGCCAATATGGGCATTTACGCCTATTGTATTATGAAACACGGGATGATAAAATACATATGCAGTGTACATATGTCTTTGTATCGTGGACACCGCAAGATCATTGCAAACGATATTAGGAGGAAAACAAGATGAAAAAGCTATTCGCGCTCGTTCTGGCCGTCGTGATGGTCCTGGCGCTGGCCGCGCCGGCCTTCGCCGACGACACCATCACCATCGGCGTATTTGAGCCCCTGTCCGGCGATAACGGCGCCGGCGGCAAGCAGGAGACCCTGGGCATCCAGTACGCCAACTCCGTGGCTCCCACCGTGGAGATCGACGGCGTGACCTACAACGTGGAGCTGGAGATCGTGGACAACGAGTCCTCCACCGACAAGGCCGTCTCCGCCGCTACCCAGCTCGTGGCCGCCGGGTCCTCCGTGGTGCTGGGCACCTACGGCTCCGCCGTGGCCATCGCCGGTTCCGATACCTTCGGTGAGGCCGGCATCCCCGTCATCGGCGTCACCTGCACCAACCCCCAGGTCACCGAGGGCAACGAGCACTACTTCCGCATCTGCTTCCTGGACCCCTTCCAGGGCACCGTCCAGGCCAACTTCGCCCACGATGAGCTGGGCGCCACCAAGGCCTACTGCCTGGGCCAGTTGGGCAACGACTATGACCAGGGCCTGATCAACTACTTCACCCAGGCCGCCGAGGCGCTGGGCATGGAGGTCACCGCCGAGTCCTTCCCCGAGGGCAACTCCGACTTCACCTCCTACCTGACCAACGCCAAGAACTTCGGCGCCGAGGTCATCTTCGCCCCCTGCTCCATCGTCTACGCGCAGCTGATCGTCCAGCAGGCCGCCTCCCAGGGCATCGACGTGCCCATCACCGCTCCCGACACCTGGGACTCCAACGTGGTCATGGAGGCCGTGCAGGGCACCGATCTGGACGTCTACTGCACCACCTTCTACGCCGAGGGCGGCGACCCCGAGTTCGAGGAAGGCTTCAAGGCGTACATCAACGGCGATGATACCGCCAAGACAAACAACGGCGGCAACGACATGATCGCGGCCGTGTCCGTCATGGGCTACGACGCCTACTTCACCGCCCTGGAGGCCATCAAGGCCGCCGGCTCCGCCGACCCCGCCGATATCATGGCCGCCCTGCCCACCACGACTTACACCGGCGTGTCCGGCGCCATCGCCTTTGACGAGATAGGCGACGCCATCCGCGACAGCGCCTTCATCAAGAAGGCCAACGCCGAGACCGGCGCCTGGGACTTCGTGGCCGCCCAGTCCGTGGCCGAGTGAGTCCGGTTTACGCAAGTTGAATCTTTCGGCGGCGGGAGCGCTTCGGCGCTCCCGCTTGCCGGGACTTATACGTGATTGGAGGGTCCCCTCTATGTCTTCATTCTTCCAGGCGAATCTGCCCTATCTGCTCTCGGGCATCTCCGTGGGCGGGCAGTACGCCCTGATCGCCATCGGGTACACGATGGTATACGGCATATTGCGGCTCATCAACTTCGCCCACGGCGACGTGTTCATGGTGGCCGGCCTGGTGATGGTGTACGCCAGCGCGTCTATGCCCATGTACTTATCTATCCCATTGGTCATCGTGGTCACGGTGGCGCTGGGCTTCACCATCGAGCGGGTGGCGTACAAGCCTTTGCGCTCCGCGCCCCGTATGTCCGTCATGATCTCCGCCATCGGCGTGAGCTATCTCTTGCAAAACTGCGCGCTCTATTTCACCGGCGGTCTGGCCCAGATATACCCCACCATCCCCTGGCTTTCCAACTCCGTCACCATCGGCGGGGCCACCACCAAGATGGTCACGCTGGTGACGCCCGTGCTGACGGTGGCGCTGGTGTTCGCGCTGGTGCTGTTCATCCAGAAAACAAAGATCGGCATGGCGATGCGGGCCGTGTCCAAGGACTTTGAGACAAGCCAGCTCATGGGCATCAAAATAAACTCCGTCATCTCCATGACCTTTGTCATCGGCTGCGGCCTGGCGGCGGTGGGGTCCCTGCTGTACTTCACCAACTACCCCTCCGTCGTGCCCACCTCCGGCGCTATGCCGGGACTGAAGGCCTTCGTGGCGGCGGTGTTCGGGGGCATCGGGTCCATCCCCGGGGCCGTCATCGGCGCGTTTTTGATCGGCATCTGCGAGAACATCATCAAGGGTCTGGGCTCCAACTGGACCATCTTCTCCGACGCCTTCACGTTCGTGCTGCTCATCATCGTCCTGCTCGTCAAGCCCACCGGCATATTCGGCGAGAAGGCCACGGATAAGGTCTGAGGAGGCGGCGAACATGGAAAAAACATTGCAAAGAGACTCCGCCAAAAAGATCGGCAGCGTCATCGCCTGGTGCCTGACAGCGGCGCTGTACGCGTTCCTGATCCTGCTGGACAACGTGCTGCCCGCCAACGGCTTCACGCTGATGCTGATACCGGTGCTGAAAAAGGGCGCCATCTATTCCCTCATATGCGTGAGCATGAACCTGTTAAACGGCTTCACGGGGCTTTTCTCCCTGGGCCAGGCCGGGTTCCTGCTGGTGGGCGCGTATACCTACGCCATCTTCTCCGTGCCCGCGGAGCAGCACGACGCCGTGTACCAGTACTTCGACGGCGGGGCCATCCGCTTCTCTATCCCGGAGGCGCTGGGCAAGCTGCTGGGCGAAAACGCCGGGAACTTCATCGGCGCGGTGATATGCATCATCCTGGCCGGGCTGGTGGCCGCCGCCTTCGCCGCGCTCATCGGCATCCCCGTGCTGCGGCTCAAAAGCGACTATCTGGCCATCGCCACATTGGGCTTCGCCGAGATCATAAGGGCCATCTTCCAGTGGAACAGTCTCGGTCCCATCACCAACGGGTCCAATATGCTGCGCAAGTACACCAACTTCTCCAACATCTGCATCGGCAGTCTGAAGCTGTCCACGGCGTTCCCGTTTTTGATCTCCATGGTCTGCATCGGGCTGATCGTGCTGCTGATCAATTCCTCCTACGGCCGGGCGTTTAAAGCCGTCCGGGACGACGAGGTGGCGGCCGAGGCAATGGGCATCAGCCTTTTTAAGCACAAGATGCTCTCCTTCGTCATCTCCAGCTTCTTCGCCGGGGTGGGCGGGGCGCTGCTGGCCATGTACCAGACGACCATACAGGCGAGCGCGTTCAAGTCGGCTATGACCTATGAGATACTGCTCATCGTGGTGATAGGCGGCATCGGCTCCGTGTCCGGCAGCTGCATCGCGTCCTTCCTGTACATCGCGTGCAACGAGTGGTGGCTGCGGTTTCTCGACAGCGGCAGCGTGTCCCTGTTCGGCAAGACCATCGCCGTGCCCTTCTTCCGGGACGGGTTCCGCAAGGTGGTCTTCTCCGTGCTCATCATGGTCATCGTGCTGTTCTTCTCCCGGGGCATCATGGGCGATAAGGAGCTGTCCTTCGCCGGGATGGTGCGAAAATTCCAGAGGAAAAAGTCCCCTGACGGGGCGAAAGGAGGCGCCGGGAAATGAGCAAGACAGATATCGTGCTGCACGTGGAGCACGTCACCATGCAGTTCGGCGGCGTCATGGCCGTGAACGACCTGTCCCTGGACGTGCCGGAGGGCAAGATCATCGCCCTCATCGGCCCCAACGGCGCCGGGAAGACTACCGCCTTCAACTGCATCACCGGCGTGTACGAGCCGACAAACGGGCTGGTGGAGTTCTGCGGTCTGCCCATGGTGCGCAACTTCCCCCACGGGAAGATGAAAAAACAGTACCAGGGCACGGAGGCGGATAAATATGCCCACGATCCTGCCATCGCTCCCTCCCCCGATAAGATCACCGAGCTGGGTATTGCAAGGACGTTCCAGAATATACGGCTTTGGAAGAGCATGACCGTGTTCGATAACGTACTCACCGCCAAGCATATGCGGGCCGACCAGAACGTGTTCTCCGCCACCTTCCGGGCCAACGCCAAGGAGGAAAGGCGCATGCGGGAGGAAACCGAGGCGCTCTTGGCCGAACAGGGGCTGCTGCAATACAGGGACGAGCTGGCCACCAGCCTGCCCTACGGCTTGCAGCGGCGGCTGGAGATCGCCAGGGCGCTGGCCACCAGTCCCAAGCTGCTGCTTTTGGATGAGCCGGCGGCGGGCATGAACCCCCAGGAGACAGCGGAGCTGGCGGCGTTCATCCAGCAGATACGGGACGAGTACAGTTTGACGGTGTTCCTCATCGAGCACCACATGGACCTGGTCATGCGTATATCCGATTATATCTACGTCATCGACTTCGGCAGCGAGATCGCCCAGGGCGTGCCCCAGGAAATACAGAATAACCAGCGCGTCATCGATGCCTATCTGGGGGTGAGTGAGGAATGAGCGAGCTTCTTAAGGTCGAGGATCTGAAGGTGAATTACGGCGGCATCGAGGCCGTCAAGGGCATAAGCCTTTCCGTGGAGGAGGGCCAGATCGTCACATTGATCGGGGCCAACGGCGCGGGCAAGTCCACCACCCTGCGGACTATATCCGGCCTGGTCAAGGCCAAGGGCGGGTCCATCACCTTCGCAGGAGAGGATATCACCGGGCTGGACCCCACGTCCATCGTGAAAAAGGGCATCACCATGGCCCCGGAGGGCCGCCGTATCTTCCCGGACATGACCGTCAAGGAAAACCTGCGCATGGGCGCGTATCTCCGGAAGGACGACCTGAGCGCCGATTACGCGATGGTGTACGACCTGTTCCCAAGGCTCAAGGAGCGGGAGTGGCAGCTGGGCGGTACGCTGTCCGGCGGCGAGCAGCAGATGCTGGCCGTGGCACGGGCGCTGATGGCAAAGCCCAGGCTGATGATGATGGACGAGCCCAGTCTGGGGCTGGCCCCTCTTGTGGTGAAGGGCATCTTCGACATCATCCACCGGATCAACGAGCAGGGCGTCACGATCCTGCTGGTGGAGCAAAACGCCAATATGGCCCTGCAGGCGGCCCACACCGCCTACGTGCTGGAGACGGGCCGGATCACCATGACCGGCACCGGCGCGGAGCTGCTGGCCGACGAGCGTATCAAGGAGGCATATCTGGGCAAGGCCCACGGGTGAGAAAATCAAACAAACAAGCCCCGGAACACAGCGCGTGTTCCGGGGACTTTTTATCTCATTCGAGGCGGGACTTCCGTCCCCCTCGAGCTCCCCCTCGCGGGACCCACATTCCCCGCTTGTTTGACAAACCCGCGACAGAGGAAAAAGTAACAAAAACCGCCTTGACAGCGGTATGAGACAGCGGTAGAATATGGGCGGTATACAATGATTTAAACACACAATATGTTGCGTGTTGGCACAAATACAGGCAGGGGGAAGGAAATGAAATGAAGCGCATGCTGAGTCTGCTGCTGGCTGTCGCCGCGGTGTTGTCGCTGGGCGTTACGGCCCTGGCAGACCAGGGGCCCGCGGAGGTCCCGACCACTACGGACACGCCAACGGCTACGGATACGCCGGCGGCTACGGATACGCCGGCGGCTACGGATACGCCGGTGGCTACGGATACGCCGGCGGCCACGGATACGCCGACGGCCACGGAATCCCCGGCGGCAACGGAGGAACCGGAGCCCACGGGCGAGCCGGTGACCTCGGACAGCCCGGACCCGACGGCCAGTCCTGAGCCCACGGCCAGTCCGGAGCCCACGGCTACCCCGACGCCGACCCCCAGCGTCCTGGACGCGCCGGTGCTGACCGGCGTTTCCAATGTGGGCGACGGGGTGCAGGTCGATTGGCTGCCGGTACAGGGCGCGGCGCGCTATCGGGTGTTTTATAAGACCGGCAGCGGCGCATGGCGGGCGGCCGGGGATACGGCCGACACCAGCTTCGTCTGGACGGCGGCCCAAAACGGCACCAGGTATGCCTTCACGGTCCGGTGCGTCAGCGCCGACGGCGGCAGCTACGCCAGCGGCTACGACGGGGACGGGCTGACCATCACTTATTATGCCGCGCCAACGGTGAAGATCTCCGTCAACGACGCGGGCGGCGTCAAGGTCACGTGGAATAAGATCTCCGGCGCGGCCCGGTACGCGGTGTATTATAAGCAGAACGGCGGGGCCTGGCAGAAGATCGGTACCACCGCGGGAACCAGCTATACATGGACAAGGGCCGCTGCGGGCAACAGCTATCAGTTCACGGTCCGCACGTGCAGGGCCGACAAGGTAACGGTGCTCAGCGGCTATAAGGCCAGCAACACCGTGCAGTATACGGCCGTGCCCAGGGTGAGCGCGGTCACCAATACCGCCGAGGGCGTGAAGATCGGCTGGGGCTCCGTGAACGGCGCGGCGGTATACCGGGTGTTCTATAAGGGCGGCGGCGTGACCAAGTGGACAAGGCTGGGGGATACCACCTCCACCTCCTACATATGGACAAAGGCCAAAAACAACGTCAAGTACAGCTTCACGGTCCGCTCCATCAGCGCCGACAAGGGCGCTTACGCCAGCGGCTATGATGATACGGGCAAGTCCGTGACCTATTATGCCGCGCCGACGGTGAGCGTCTCCAACGCCGAAAAGGGCGTCAAGATCACGTGGAACAAGGTCGCCGGGGTATCCAGGTACGCGGTGTATTACAAGGTGACCGGCGGGGCGTGGCACAAGATCGGTACCACCGTCAACACCAGCTATACATGGCCCAGGGCCGAAAGCGGCGTGGAGTACGCCTTCGCGGTGCGCTGCTGCAAGGATAACAAGACGACGATGCTCAGCGCCTATAAGTCCAGCGAGACCCTGCAGTATATCGCCGCGCCTAAAATCAGCGGCGTGACCAATGCCGTGGCGGGGCTGCGCGTGACCTGGGAGGCGTCGGATGGCGCGGAAAATTACCGGGTGTTCTATAAGGGCGGCAGCGTGACCAAATGGACGCGCATTGGCGACACCGACGGCACCAGCTTCACCTGGACAAAGGCCAGGGGCGGCGTCACCTATTCGTTCACGGTGCGGTGCCTCTCCGACGACGGCGGCGCCTACGTCAGCGCCTATGACACCGCCGGGAAGAGCGCCAGCAGGTATGTGGGCTGGCATAAGCTCGGCGGCGAGACCTATTATTTCGACAAGGTCACCGGCGGCGTGCTCACCGGCTTTAATAAGATCGAGGGCAAGTGGTACTATCTGCCCAGCGGGGCGCTGCTCACCGGCTGGCACACCAGCGACGGCGGCATCACCCGGTACTTTGACCCCAAGGACGGCGGCGCGATGGCCACCGGCTTCAAGCAGATCGGGAATAAGTACTATCTGCTGGACGCGAGCTCCGGCGAGCTGAAGACGGGCTGGCAGACAGCCGAGGGGGCCACCCGGTACTTTGACCCGGACAGCGACGGGGCGATGCTCACCGGCTGGCAGACCATCACCGGCCAGCAGTACTACTTCCACGACGACGGCAAGGCCGCCAACGGCCCCACCTACGTCAGCGACGAGATGTATATGTTCGAGCCCGACGGCATGCTGGTGACAAACGACGATCGGACGCTGCTGGGCAAGAGCTATCACATCGACGGCGACGGCGTTATCGAGGGCTATTTGACCAGCGTGTCCCGCATGGCCGCGCAGTGGCTGGACGAGTGCGGGTGGGACCTGAAGTCCGCCTATTATAAGGCCGCCTCCATCCCCTATTACGGCCGGTGGATACGGGCCGAGGAGGGGTCCCAGCACACCGAGTGGTACGCCAACTACGGCTTTACCAACAAAAAAGGCAACTGCTATGTGATGAACTCCATGCTCTATCAGATGGCAAAGGTGCTGGGCTACGAGGTCTATTTCGTGGAGGGCTATGTGGCCAACAGCCACGGCGGTCTGGCGCCCCACGGCTGGTGCGAGGTCATCGTGGACGGCGTGCTGTTCGTGTGCGACTCCAACCTGTACAACGAGACAGGCGTCAACGGCTATATGGTCCATTACGGGGACCCCATGACCTGGCGGTACACCCAGTGGACCCGGGTCGCATGACGGACCCATGAGCGCAGAGAGAAAGGGGTTTTGACCATGAATAATAACGTGAAGAAGCTGCTGGCGCTGGTGCTGGCCATGACGATGGTCCTGGGTCTGGGCTGCGCCGCCTTCGCCGACGAGGCAGCGGACGAGGCCGACCAGGAGGACGAGATCTTCGACCTGACGGAAGAAGAGCTGGCCGCTCTGCCCCGTATCGGCGAGGAGACGGAGGAATGCGCCAAACTGGTGCTCTTAAACGACGCCGAGGGCGACATCATGTCCGTCAATATCCGCGCCGCCGGGGAAACGGAGTGGTCGCTGAACCTGCTGGAGGACGGCGAGCTGTTCCAGGCGGAGGAAATGGTCATGCTGTGCTTCGAGCCGGAGGCGGATACCCTGTACGACATCCAGTTCGTCTTTTCCAATTACACCGGCAGCGCTGTCCATGACGTGGACTTCGCCGACGTGGAGCATGCCAGGCTGTGCCGGCAGTGGAACGGGCTTACGTATCTGGTCTACACCAGCGTGGAGTCCGGCGAGAAGGTGGACACCGCCGAGGCCGAACAGGCCAGGGCCGAGGCGGACCTGACCGCCAGCGTATCCGGCGGGAGCGATACCGACACGTCCTCGTCCGGCAGCAGCGGCGGGAGCGGCTGGACCGGCGGCTGGACCGACACCGGCGCCTCCGGCGGGGATGACGCCGGCGCGTCCGGCGGCGACGAGGGCTGCCTGGACGACGGGCTGTTCTGGTAATGACAACACAGCAGCGCCAGCACGGCTTTGATCAACTGCGGGCCGTGGCCTGTATGTTCATCGTCTTGCTGCACACGGTCTATTCCACCACGTTGATGTACGGCGTGAAGCTCACCACGTTCTGGCAGGCGGCCGGGTTTCAGGCGGCGGCAAACGAGCTGATGTGGGCGGTGCCCTGCTTCGTGATGGTGACGGGGGCGCTGCTGCTGCCGCCGGAAAAGGAAGTGGGCTACAGGCGGCTGTTCACCGGGTATATCGCTCGGGTGGCCAAGGCCATCGTGCTGTTCGGGGCGCTGTTCGTGGCGCTGGAAATGGTTTTTGACCCGGAACAGCGGACCGTGCGGCACGCGCTGGAGGGGCTTTATGAGATCTTCTCAGGCGGCGGATGGTCCCATATGTGGTATCTGTACTGTCTGCTGGGGCTGTACCTGCTGCTGCCGGTATACAAGAAGTTCACGGCGGGCGCGGACGAGAAGGACGTGACGTATCTGCTGGCGGTGTACGGTCTGTTCGAGGCGGTGCTGCCCCTGCTGGGCATATGGAACATCAAGTGCGGGTTTTATATCCACGTGTCCAGCATCTATCCCTTCTGGCTGCTGCTGGGCTATTGGCTGCGCCGCTGGGGCAAGCGGTTCCCCCGCTGGGCGTACGGTGCGGCGTTCGTAGGGGCCACGGTGGTCATAGCGGTCGTGAGCTGCGCCGCCACATGGCGGCACCTGACGCTGGACGGGCTGTTTGGCTATTCCTCCCCGCTGGTGATCGTCCAGGCCGGTGGTCTGGCGGGCTGGTTTTTCCAGAGCCGGTCCGACGGCACCGATAAGGTGGGCCGGGTGCTGGGAAACATCGATAGACATTCCTTCGGCATCTATCTTATCCACATGGCCTACATACGCCTCATTTACAAGCACCTGCACTTTGACCCCTTCCGCATCGGGGCCATCCCCGGCGTGCTGGCGGTGGCGGTGGCGGCGTTCCTGCTGGGGTACGCCACGGAATGGGTGCTGCGACGGCTGCCGGTATTCAAGAATATACTTTGAAACGACAATATAAAACGCCCGGGAACATGTGTTCCCGGGCATTGCTATGTACTTTTCTCAGGTCTTTACGGTGTCGGTGGCCGTGAGCTTGTCCAGGCGGACGCCGCTGTAGGACGCGCCGAAATTCCAGTCCACGGTGAGCTCGTTTTCAGAGCCGGTGGGCACGTCCATGGTGATCTTGAACAGGTCCGTCTTTGTCTCCACGTTCATCGGTACGCTCAGCCGGCCGATGTCATAGCTGGCGCTCTGGTCGCCAAGGGTCACGTCCACGGTGGTGCGGCCGATGGCCAGGCTGTAGGAGCTGACCGTGCCGGTGATGGTGACCCGGGTGGTGCCGCCGCCCAGGTCCTCCGTGGACCAGTCCACCAGCAGGTCCATGGGCGTGCCGGTATCGGACTTACAGCTGCCCGAACGGGAGGGCACGCGGGTGGGCTCCGGCGTGGGCGTGACCGGGACCATGGTGGGAGGCGGTCCCTGGGTGGGCACGGCCGTGGGCTCCGCCGTGGGTTCCGCCGTGGCGGTGGGTTCCGGGGTGGCTGTAGGCTCCGGGGTAGCCGTGGGTTCCGGCGTGGGCGTCAGGATGGGTGACTCCTTTTTGGGCTCAGGCGTGTTGGCCGCGCTGGGGCCGGTCACAGGACCTCCTGTGAACAGCTCGGTCAGGGAAAGGCCCCGCTCCCCCGCCAGGTTCCGAACCTCCACAAATAAAAACGCCTCCATGCCGATCACCGCGATCAGCACAAGCACAAGGATGACGATGGCGAACTTTTTCATTGGGTCATCTCCTTTTTCCAGCGCCTTATTCCGCGGCGCCGGTCTCGTCGTTGATGAACTTGCCGGCAAAGACGGTCATGAGCAGTATCTGCATGTCGAGCCAGACGCTCCAATTCTCTATGACGCCGGTACTTTTGTACCGCTTGCGGTACAAAAGTCCTC
The DNA here is from genome assembly GCA_947624385.1 of uncultured Oscillospiraceae bacterium. Taxonomy (GTDB): domain Bacteria; phylum Bacillota; class Clostridia; order Oscillospirales; family Oscillospiraceae; genus CAJOIG01. The sequence goes on along the minus strand of CANQJZ010000010.1, from coordinate 17,172 downwards.
GCTCCGCTCGCCGCGCAAGCGCGGGGCGTCAGATCTGATTCGAGGCGGGGCGTTGCCCCCCTCGAGCTCCCCCCTGCTTGACGTACGGTCCCGCTGTTAAGTCCCACCGGTCTCGTCGTTGATGAACTTGCCGGCAAAGACGGTCATGAGCAGTATCTGCATGTCGAGCCAGACGCTCCAATTCTCTATGTAGTAGATGTCGTGCTCGACGCGCTTTTCGATGGAGGTATCCCCCCGCAGGTCGTGGACCTGGGCCCAGCCGGTCATGCCGGGGCGGACCTGGTGCTTGACCATGTACATGGGGACCTCCTGGCGAAACTTCTCCACGAAATGGGGTACCTCCGGCCGGGGACCTACCAGGCTCATGTCCCCCTTCAGCACGTTCCAGAGCTGGGGAAGCTCGTCCAGGGAGCACTTGCGCAGAAAAGCGCCAAAGCGGGTGCGGCGGTCGTCCGCCTGGCCGCTCCAGCCGTCCTGCTCCCGGTCGTTCATGCGCATGGAGCGGAACTTATACATGGTGAAACGCTTGTTGTCCTTGCCCACCCGCTCCTGCTTGAAGATCACCGGGCCGGGTGAGGAAAGCTTCACCCCCACGGCGCAGGCCAGCATCAGCGGCGACAGCAGCAGCAATAAAAGCGCCGAGCCGACCATGTCCTCCGCACGCTTGACGAACGCGTTCACCCAGCTGTCCAGCGGGATATAGCGGATGTTCATCAGGGGGATGCCGTCCAGAGAGTCGATCTGGGGGTTGGGGGACATGTATTCCTCGTAAAAGGGGATGATGTAAAGCCGCACGCCGGCCTGGTTGCAAAGGGTGATGATCTTCGGCATGCGCCACACGTCAGCCGGTTCCAGGGCGGCCACCACTTCGTCCGGGGCGGTCTCGTCCAGGAGCCTGGCCAGGTCCCCAAAGCCGCCAAGGCGGCTAAGGCCGTTGTTCTCGTCCTCCTCGGACACGTAGCCCAGGGCGTTATAGCCCAGCTCCCGCTCGGCCTGTATCTCCCGCAGGTATTTTTGCGCCAGGGGGCCGCCGCCCACCAGCAGCACGTGCTTCTGGTTGTACCCCTCGCTGCGGGCCTTGTGCAGCGCGGCGCGCAGGACCCAGCGCTTCAGGGTCAGCGTCCCGCCGCTCAGCACGAACGCCACGGCCAGCAGACCGCGGGAGTAGTTCACCATCCGCTTGTCCAGGAACATCCAGCCCAGCAGGATGGCCATGACCAGGGCCGTGGCCGCCCAGAGGCGCTTTAGTTCCCGGCCCAGACGGGCACGGCGGTAGCTCTGGTAAAGGCCAAAGGCCGCGTAGGTGAACAGCTGCGCCACCGTGTATATGGCGCCCATCAGCATGTAATTGCCCAGAGGTATCAGCGCCACGCCCCGCAGGACGGTGAAACGGAACCAGTACGCCAGCGGGAATGCCAGGAAAAGCATCACGGCGTCGCTGATCACGTACAGCTTATTCAGTATCTTCTGGTTTTCTCTTATCATGTCTCGATCCCTGCGCCGCCGATGGGTTCGGCATAGATCACCTTGTCCGCGATATCAGGAAAGGCGTTCGCCAGCGTCTCATAGCTCAGGCCGGTCACGGTGGGGATGCCCTTGCGCAGCTCCCTGGCCCGCTCGTCGTCCGGGGCCGGCGGGTCGTTCTTCTTTTTGCCGGGATGGCCCTCCTGCATGTCGCGCCCGTCGATGATAAGGCATGTGTCGCCCTGGTTCGCGATCTCCCGGGCGATGGTCGCGGCGGAAAGGCCCGCGCCAACGATGAGGCAGTCGTAATGCCCGTGCAGCTGCTCCCAGGCCTTTTTGGCCCCGTCCAGCTTCAGGGTCTTGTCCAGAAACTGCTGGTAGAGGCTGCATAATACCGCCGTGTCCCCCAAAGCGATCTGCTGGCCCTTGTGCAGCCACAGGACCTTGGTGCATAGCTGGCGGACCTGGGTCAGGGAGTGGGACACCAGTATGGTGGCCGCGCCGCCGGCGATGATCTGGCGCATCTTGGCCTCGCTCCGGGCGCGAAAGGCCCCGTCGCCCACGGACAGCACCTCGTCCAGTATCAAAATGTCCGGCTGGACCATGGAGGCGATGGAAAAGGCCAGACGGCTCTTCATGCCGCTGGAAAGCTGCTTGAAGGGCCGGTCCTGAAAATCCTCCAGCTCCGCAAAGCGGATGATCTCGTCGTAGGCGTCGTCCATGAATTTGCGGGTATAGCCCAGCATGGCGCCGCGCAGATAGGTGTTCTCCCGGACGGTCAGCTCCTTGTCAAAGCCGCTGGCCAGCTCCAAAAGGGCGGCGATGTTGCCCTTGCGCTTCACCGTGCCCTCCGTGGGCTCCATGATGCCGGACACGGCTTTTAACAGCGTGGATTTGCCCGCGCCGTTGCTGCCGATGATGCCCAGCATCTCCCCCTTGTCCAGGGTGAAGGAGACGTTTTTGTCCGCCCAGAACTCCTGCACGTGGTAATTGTGGGTCAGGCGGCGCATGACGTATTCTTTAAGGCCGATGTTCTTGAAATCCCCGGAGATATAGCGGATGGAGACGTCTCGTACTTCCAGTATGCTCATATCAGTCCACCCTCACACATAGTACAAAAATTCGGTGTTGCACTTTTTGTAAATGGCGCAGCCGATGACGAGCACCACCGCCACGTCCGCCAGGATGAGCATGTGATAGGCAAAGCTGGGCACCGCCGAGTCGATGACGATCAGCCGGAAGTACCGGATGAACACATACACAGGATTGATGAGAAACAGCCGCTGGTACTGCTCCGGGAAACGGGTCACCGGGTAGAAGATGGCCGACATGTACATCAAAAGCTGGGTGAATACGTCGTAGAGGTACTGGGTGTCCCGGAAAAAGACGTACAGCGCCGACAGGATGAGCCCTACGCCGATGTTGAAGATCGTCAGACCGCAGATGGGGTAAATAAGGCACAGGAACTTCCAGGTGAAGGGCAGGCCGTCAAAGGCCACAAAGACAAAGAACACTATTAAAATCAGGCCAAAGTTGATAAGCGCCTGGACATTACGGGACAGCAGAAACAGGTACTTGGGCACGTTCACCTTGGTGAAGATGCCGGCGTTTTCCATGATGGTGCCCATGCCGCCTTTTGTGGCGTCCTTGAAGAAGGTGAAAACCAGGTTGCCGCAGAACATGTAGATCACGAAATGGGGCGTGTCCCGCCCAAGAAGGCGGGTGAACACCATGGCCATTACCAGCAATTGCAGCAGCGGGGCCAGCACGCTCCAGCCCATGCCAAGGACGGTGCGCTTATATTTCTTTTTAAAATCGCGTTTTACCAGTTCCTCAAAGAGGAACTGGTAGCGTTTGAGTGTTTTGGCTGTGCGGGCAAGGCCCAGCCTTTTGACAAGGCCGGGCTTTTTGCCGCCCGCAGTCGGGTTGGCGCTCATAGCTTCTTGCGGACGATGATGTTCTGACCGTCCAGGCAGTGCTCGTTCCGGGAGACCAGCGTGCATATGATCCGGCCCACTTCCTCGGGCTGCATGATCTTGGACTGGTCCTCGTTGGGGGCCAGCTTCCGGCGCAGGGCCGTGGCGCACCGGCCGGGCGAGATGCAGTAGACCCGGATGCCGTACTCCGCCAGCTCCTCCGCCAGGGTCTGGGACATGCTCACTACGGCCGCCTTGCTGGACGCGTAGCTCAGCCAGCCCGGACGGGGGGTGATGCCCGCCGTGGAGGCCACGTTCAGTATCTTCGCCCCGTCTTGGTTCAAGCGCATGTATTTCGTACACTCGCGAATGAGCATGAACGGGGCGAACACGTTCGTCTCATAGGTCAGGCGCATGCTCTCCAGAGAGGTGGTCAAAAGGGGCTGGGGGTCCGTATAGCCGGCGATGTTCAAAAGGCAGTCGATCTGGCCCGTCTCGCCGTATATGCGCTCCACCAGCGCCGGAATGCCCTCCAGGTCCCCCAGGTCGTAGGCGAAAAGCTCCACCCGGGAGACGGTCTGCATGCGGCTTTTCGTCTCCTCCAGCTTATCCATCGACCGGCCGATCAGCGCCAGGTATTCAAACTCGCCCGCCTCGGCCACCGCGATGGCCGCAGCGCGGCCGATGCCGCTGCCCGCGCCGGTAATGATGCAGGTCCTCATCCGTCAGTCCCTCCCGACAATGTACTCTCTGTATATCGCTTCGCCGGCTATCAGGTCCACGGAGTCGGTGACCTTGATGTTGTTGGGCGTGCCCGGCAGGACCCGGATCGGAGCGTTGGTGTAGTGGTAAAGAAGGCTGGTGTCCTCGGTGAATACCAGGCCGTCCTTCGCGGCCTGGTCATAGGCGGCCAGCAAGGGCGTGCGCTTGAACTTCTGGGGGAGCTGGATGTTCACCAGGCTGTCCCGCTCCAAAATGCCGCCGATCATGCCGTCGGCCTGCACGGAGACGGTAAAGGGGATGTCCAGGCCGTAGGTGGCGCTGTCGGCCTCGCAGTCCATCAGCGCCTGAAATTCGCCGGTGGTCACGAACGGCCGGGCCGCCTCGTGGATGATCACGTCCTCGTATTTTGCCGCCCGCACGCCAAACCAGGCGGACTGCTGGCGGGTCTCGCCCCCGTCCACGATCGTATAGGGCTTTTTCAGCATGTAGGCCGCGATGTGCATTTGCAGCAGCTCTTTATACTGGCTGTGACAGGCCACGATGACCTCCCCCACCCTGTCGATGCGCTCCAGGCGCTCCAGGGTGTGCAGGATCATGGGTTTGCCCGCCAGGGCCAGAAACTGCTTCGGGACCTCCCGGTGCATGCGCGAGCCGGTGCCGCCGGCCAGGATAACTACGCTGTACACTTGTTGTCACCTCTCGATGATATTCTTGACGATGTAGTCCATCTGTTTTTCCGCCACGGGACCCTGATTTTCCGGGGAATAGAACACCCGCTTCACCCGCTGGCGCTCCGCCTCATACTCGTCCTGGCCCTGTAAGAGCTTTTCCAGCTCCGCGATGAGCTGGTCGGAATAAAAGGTCCGGGGGCCGGGGGTCACGTAGTCGTAATCAAAGTTGAACTCCCACCTGGAAAGATAATACTCCAGGTCGTAGCAGTAAAACACCACCGGCCGGTCCAGCAGCAAAAAGTCCGTGTAGCAGCTGGAATAGTCCGTGACCAGCACGTCGGTGTACTTCAAAAGCATCTGCGGGTCTATCTCGTAATTCAGCTCGGAGATGTCCACGATGTTGTCGTATTTTTTGGTCCTGTCCTCGCCGCCGGTATTGAAACGGTGCTGCTTCACGACGAAGGTATAGCCGTATTTTCGCAGCATGGCGGACAGCTTTTCGTAGTCGATGGAGCTGCCGACGCTCTCCGGGCCGTTCTTGCGCACGTTATAGGCCCGGTACGTGGGCATGTACAGGATGACCTTGCCCTTTTTGAACGGCTCGGGAAGCTGGCCCTCCTCCAGGCTGTCGTCAAAAAACACGTCGTTGCGGGCCTGGCCCAGCTCCAGCACGTGGTCGGCCGGGACATTGTAGGTCGCCGGGTAGTAGGCGCTCACTTCCTCGCTGGTGCTGATGAGATAATTCTCCCGGGCGGCGTTTAATCCGGCCCAGCGCAGATTGTAGCTCCGCCGCAGAGACGGGGGCGCCGCCATCCACTTGCCGGAAAAGGCGTTGGGGTTGCGGTACCACACCCGCTTCAGACCCACACCGTGCCAGGTGTTGACGCTCACCGCGCCGGAGGCCAGTACGTAGTCAAATTCCTCCTTGAGGGAGTTGGTGTGGATAAGGGTCCCGGCCCGGAGCTGCAGCCGACGGCCCTGTGGGCTTTGGAGCATGCACGCCTCGTAGCCCAGGGCCCGGACAGTCTGGCACACCGCCGGGTTTTTCGTGATCCACACACAGCGCAGGTTTTCGTACTTCTGCGCCTGGAAAAAAAGATACTTCGGGTTGCCGGAAAAGCTGTTGCCCTCCTCCGCCGTGAACAGGACCAGATCTTTGTCTCGGGGCAGGAGCCACAGCGCGTAATACACCGCCTCCACCAGCGTCCGCTTGACCGCCTTGCGCAGCCTTCTGCCGGGCTTCGTCCCCAGGAACGTGAAAAACCACAAAATGGCCAGGGCCACGATCGCGGCCAGCATCTGTCTCTCGTTCATAAAATACCTTTCTCTCTGTCAGATCCCATTCGAGGCGGGGCTCCCGCCCCCCTCGAGCATTAAATGACGCCGGTACTTTCGCGCCGTAATCGGCGCAAAAGTCCTCGCTTCGCTCGCCGCGCAAAGCGCGGGGCGTCAGATCCCATTCGAGGCGGGGCTCCCGCCCCCCTCGAGCTCCCCCCCGTCAGCCCATGGGGGAATGACCGCGACGCTCTTCCACAGGCGGGGGCGTCATGTAGTCGCCGAACATGCGCTTCAAAAGCCCGTCCCAGCCAGCGGGTACGGACAGCATATGTCCCTCAAAGGAAAGCGCCGTGGGCTTGGCGAACCAGTCCGCCTCGCATACCTCCCGGGGGTAGCCGTAGATGCCGCCCACGTTGGCGTAATGTCTGCCGGTGGACAGCCTGTCCATCGTCCGGCGCAGAAAAACGCGCATGGACGCCAGGCGCTTCACGGAAAAGTGGCGCATCAGCCGCCACAGGGGATACAGATACTTGTGTTTGAACGTGCAGACAAAGCCTTCCTCCGTGTGGTAGAGGATGGCGTTATTGAGCACGTGCAGCCAGCCGAAATAAAACTGCGCCGGCAGCTTCCCGTCCGGGCACCTGTCCAGAGGGAAGATGTCGATAAAGCCCTCGTCCCGGCCCACCAGCTCCGCGTAGGGCCGGACAGGTCCCCGGCGCAGCTTGGCGAATACGTGGGGGTAGGTCGGGTCCGTCTCCCATGTCTGGACGTAATAGTCCGGACCCAGGGCGTGCTGGCGCACGCACAGGTCCATGAGACGGTCAAAATCCGGCCGGGGCACGATGATGTCCATATCGTCGTCCCAGGGGATGAAGCCCCGGTGGCGCACCGCGCCCAGAAGGGTGCCGCCGGTGAGGTAGTAGCGCAGATCATTCTCCCGGCAGACCCGGTCCAGCTCCAAGAGACCGGCCAGCTCCGCAAGCTGCTTGGCGCGCAGCGCGTCGTCACGTTCGTCCAAAAGGCGTCTCCCCTCCCCGTCAGCGGATATACTCGATCTTCGGTCGGAAGACAAGCCCCTGGGCCATGCCCTTCGCCAGGGTCCACAGCCGCCACAGGCGGTGGTTCCGGGCGCGGGTCAGTATCCACCAGGCGCTGCGGGCACAGCGGGCCAGGTAGTGTACCACACCGCGCAGGCCCTCCTGACGGTACGTGTAGCTCTCGTTGCGGAAGGATATGCGGTAGCGCTCCAGACGGGCCAGACCGTCCGTGGCCACGTTGCTGCCGCCGTTGCGGGCCATGGCGTGGGTGACCACGCTGTCCCGCGCCAGGTAACAGGCCCGTCCGCCCCGGACCGCCACGCGGCGGGTGTATTCGATGTCGTCGCCCCAGATGAAGTATTCCCGGATGGGCAGACCGAAAGTCCGCACTGTTGCGGCCGGGAAGAGAAGCGACACGAACGTGGCCTGGTCCACCCGGACCACGCCGCTGTCCGCCAGGGCCGGCGGCGTTTGCTCCCGGCTGGGTCTCTGGCGGTTCATCACGCAGGGGTTCCCGTCCGTCCAGAGAACAAGGCTGGACACAAAGCCGTAATGGTCCGGCCCGCCCAGCAGCGCGTCCGCGTCCAGCAGCTTTTCCAGCGCGTCCGGGCTGGGCATGCAGTCGTCGTCCATGAGCCAGACGTAGTCCCAGCCGCCTTCCACCGCCCAGCGCATGCCGCTGTTGAAGCCGCCGGCGCCGCCGGTGTTGTTGGCAAGGCGCCGGTACCGGACGCGGGGCTCAGTGGCCGCGCATTGGGCCAGCCACCTGTCCGTGCCGTCCACGGAGGCGTTGTCGATCACCAGCACGTCGCAGGGCCGGGTCTGGGCCAGCAGCCGCGCCACGCACTCCTGCAGCAGCGCCAGCCGGTCACGGGTCACCACCACGGCGGCGACTTTCTTGCTACTATCCATGTTCCCTCGCAAACTTCCGCCGCAGAAACGCCGCGATCTTTCGGGGCCAGTGCTGGCTCTCCATGTTCACAAGCGGCGTCTCGCGGCAGGCGACGCCCTCCGCCGCCAGCCACACGTCCAAAAGCCGCTCGCCGATGAAGCCGAACACCCGCCGGTCATAGGCGTCGTAGCCGGTCAGGTCGATGCGCTGTTCCAATTCGCCCAGCACGCCGAAAAGCCAGGCGCAGTACTTGTCCAGGGTGGGCCGGTCCATGATGAGCATGTTCCACCGGTGGCCCCAGGTCCGGGCCATCACGGCGTCGAACGCGGCCGTCCAGCGCTGGCCCTGCTCAGACAAAATGTCCCGCACCCGGTCCAGGTCCGCGCCGTTGTGGGCGTGGGCGTACTGGCTGTAATTCGTCTCGATGTAATACCGCCGGGGCCGGGGGACGATGACCGGCGCTTTTTGCAAAAGCTTCGCGGCCTTCTCGCCCGTCAGGACCCGGGACCACTTGGGCCCAAAGCGCCGGGCGGCGAAATAGCGCCGGTAATGGCACAGGCCCACGGCGTCCGCTTCCAGGTTCTTCCAGGCCCAGTAAAGGCACGTGAGCTCGCAGTACTCGGCGTTTTTGGCGCTGATATTGTCGCCCGTGTCGTCCCCCCGCCAATCAAGGGGCTCGTGCAGCACGCGGCCGGCCTGGACCGGGAGATAGGCCGGGTCCTCCGGCATACGGTAGCGCTTGTGCGCGGCCACCACGATCTGCAGCTTCATCCGTCCCTCTCCCGCGCTGATATTGCAGCGCCAATCATATCACACAAGGGCGCTTTTTGCAACATTTTATGTCATTTGCCCGTCTACCCGGCGGGCCTGTCACAGCTTGTCAAAAGCGGCTATGGGTGTTATAATCCGTTTTGTATAAAAAGAGGGTGTGTCGGATGGAAAACGATATAGTCGGCGCGCTGCTGGCCTTCGCCGTGGGCGTGGGTCTGGCCGGGGCCGGGTATCTGGCCGGCCGGCGGGTGCTGGAAAAAAAGCCGGAGGGCTACGTGGCCTTTCAGAGCGTAAAACAGATCGTGCAGGTGCTGTTTCTGGCGGCGCTGCTGGTGCTGGGGCCGCGCACGCCCTGGGACACGGCATGGCTGCTGGCGGGCGGGTGCCTGGGGGTGACGCTGCCGCTGCTGTGGTTCACACCAAGACTGGTCCGGCTCACCGGTACACAGCGGAAAAAGGAGGACAGGGACGATGGGTGAGAGCTCCCCTGTGGTGATACGCCTGGGCGGGATACTGGACGTGACCGGCGAGGTGGTCATGATGTGGGTCATGCTGGCGGTCGCGCTGGTCATCTCTCTGCTGGTGCGGCGGTGCCTGAAGGAGCGGCCCGGCCGGTTCCAGAACGCGGTGGAGGCGGGCGTGGAATATCTGGACGGGTTTCTCACCGGCATTCTGGGCCGGGAGAGGGCCAGGAAGTATTTTTCGTTTTTGGCGTCGCTGTTCATCTTCATCATCTTCGCCAACTACTCCGGGCTGTTCCCCGGCGTGGGGCAGACGGCCTGGTTGAAGGCCCCCACCTCCTCCCTGTCGGTGACGGCGGGGCTGGGCGTGGTCACGTTCCTGTTCTTGCAGATCGCCGGTCTGCGGGTGGGGACAAAGCACTATTTCAAGCGGTTCGTGAGCCCCATGTTCTTCATGCTGCCGCTTTTATTGCTGGACGAGTTCATCAAGCCCGCGTCACTGGCGCTGCGGCTTTTCGGCAATATCTTCGGCGAGGAGATGGTCACCGAGGAGCTTTACCACATCTTCCCCGTCGGGGTGCCGCTGGTGATGATGATCCTGAGCCTGCTGTTCTGCGCGCTGCAGGCGATGGTGTTCACCATGCTCACGGCCATCTATCTGGAAGAAGCTACGGAATTGGAATAAAACACGAATAACACAAAGGAGATATAAATCATGAGATCCGAGATCATCGCCATCGCCGCCGCCATCGCCATCGCGGCCAGCACCATCGCCCCGGCCATCGGCCAGGGCATCACCGCCAGGAGCGCCATGGAGAGCATCGCCCGCCAGCCGGACGCGGCCAAGGACATCCGCTCCACCCTCATCGTCGCCCTGGCCCTCATGGAGGCTTTGACCATCTACGGTCTGCTGATCGCGTTCATGCTGGTGTCCAAGATCTGAGGCCGCTATGACCATCCAAGTATCGGTCCTGCTGTGGACCGTTATATGCTTTTTGCTGCTGGCAGCGATATTGCGCAATTTGCTTTTCAAGCCGGTGCTCCGGACGCTGGACGAGCGTCAGGAGCGCCTGGATAAGGCCACGGCAAAAAAGGCGGAGTATGAGCGCATGGAGGCGGAATACGCCGCCGAGCTTGACAGCCACCGGGCACAGCGCCTTACCAGGCAGCAAAAGGAGCTGAAGGCCGAGATGGAAAAGCTGCGGGCCGACGACCGGGCATTGCTCAAGGCGGCCAACGAGACCCGTCTGCGCAAGGTGGACCGGTACAGCGTGAAGGCGGAGGCGGACTGCGAAAAGCTGCTGACCAGGCTGAGCGAACAGGCGGACGAGCTGGCCGTGTCCTTCGCCCAGAGCCTGACAAAGTGACATGACATGAAAATTCAGTACGTTATCATCAACTTCCTGCTGCTGGCGGGACTGCTGGCCCTGGTGGGGCGAAAGACGCTCCGGCGTATTTTCACCGACCGCCGGGCCCGTATCCTGCGGCAGCTGGACGAGGCGGAGGCCATCGAGCACGCCGCGCCGCCGGTCATGCCCGACCCGGACCGGGCCGCCATAGGCGACGAGCGCCTGGAAACGGCCGGGCAGGCCGCCAGGGAAAAATTGGCCCAGGAACAGGCCGCCACCCGCGCCAGCCTGGCCGAGATCGAGGCCTTCGGTGAGCGGGAGTGCCGGGAGGTACACCGGATCATGATCCAGAAGACAAAGCGCAAGTTCTTCCAGGTCATGAAGGAAAAAGTGGCCGAGACGTTCTCCAAAGAGCCGTACCGGAGCCGCATGCGGACCAAAGAGGCCGACCAGATCGACGACATCCTGGCCCATATCCGGCTGACGCCGGGGGATATGGCCTATCTGCGCTATCACGGGGTGCTGTACGTGACGCTGACCTCCACCTACCCGCTGGACCCGGCGCTGGTGAAAAAGGTGGACGACGCCACTACCGACCTGCTGGCTACGGTACAGGGCAAGACTTCCCTGTGGGTGCTGGTGGACCCGACGCTCATCGGCGGCGTGCGCCTGCGCATTGGCGACACGGTGTACGACCACACCGTGGCGGAGGAGCTTTATCATTACGAAAAGAGCATCAGCCGCGCTCCCGTCACCAGCGACGAGATCATGGACGCGGTATTGCAGGAGTTCACCCAGAAGGCAAGGACGTTCGAGCCAAAGCTGCATATCTATCAGCTGGGCCGGGTATTGCAGATATCCGACGGCATATGCTGGATGGACGGCCTCATCGACATCATGTACGGCGAGGTGGTGGAGTTCGACCGGGGCGAGCGGGGCATGGTCCTGGACATCCAGCCGGAACGGGTGGGCTGCGTGGTGTTCGGCGAATACGAGACCATCGAGAGCGGCAGCCGGGTCCGGCGGGTGGGGCGCATCGCGTCCGTGCCCGTGGGCGAGGCATTGCTGGGCCGGGTGGTGAACCCCATCGGCGACCCGGTGGACGGCGAGGGGTACATAGACGCCAGGGAAAAGCGGCCGGTGGAATGTAGAGCCCCCGGTATTCTGGACCGGGCGCCGGTGGACAAGCCCCTGCACGTGGGGCTCAAGGCCATCGACTCCATGGTGCCCATTGGCCGGGGCCAGCGGGAGCTCATCATCGGCGACCGCCAGACCGGCAAGACGGCCATCGCCCTGGACGCCATCATCAACCAGAAGGGCAAAAACACCGTGTGCGTGTACGTGGCCATCGGACAAAAGGAGACTACCATCGCCGAGATACGGGCAAGACTGGCCCAGTACGGGGCGCTGGAATACACCACCATCGTGGCGGCCGCCGCGTCCGATTCCGCCGCCACCCAATACCTGGCCCCCTTCGCCGGCATGGCCATGGCCGAGTATTTCATGTACGCCGGCCGGGACGCGCTCATCGTGTTCGACGATCTTTCCAAGCACGCGGTGGCGTACCGGGAGCTTTCATTGCTGCTGCACAGGCCGTCGGGCCGGGAGGCATATCCGGGGGACATCTTCTACCTCCACTCCCGGCTGTTGGAGCGCTCCGCACACCTGTCGGATAATCTGGGCGGCGGGTCCATCACGGCCCTGCCCATCATCGAGACACAGGCCGGGGATATCTCCGCGTACATCCCCACCAACGTCATCTCCATCACCGACGGACAGATCTTTTTGGAGAGCGAGCTTTTCCACGAGGGCCAGCGGCCCGCCATCAACGTGGGGCTTTCCGTGTCCCGGGTGGGCGGCGCGGCCCAGACAAAGCTGATGAAGCAGATGTCGGCCAGTCTGCGCACAAAGCTGGCCCAATACCGGGAGCTGGCGGACTTTACACAGCTGGGGGCCGACATGGACGCGGACACGAAACGGGCGCTGGACGCCGGAGCGCGGCTGATGGAGGCGCTGAAACAGGGCCGGTTCCGGCCCCTGGAGGACTGGCAGCAGGCGCTGCTGCTGTTCGCCGTGTCGGACGGGTACGCCGACGGCGTGGAGCCGGACGCCATGGAGAGCTTTGAGCGGGGGCTGTTCGCCTTCTTTGAGGATAAACACGGCCCCGTGGCAGACCGGCTGCGGACCGGACAAAAGCAGTCGGCGGACGAGCTGGCGGAGATCCGGGCCGCGCTGGAAGAATACAGACACACCGTGGCCTGAGCCGGGGGCGGAAATAAGATGCCGTCGATACAAAATCTCAAAAAACAGCTCCGGGGCGTGCGCTCCACCCAGAAGCTCACCAAGGCGATGCGGACCGTGTCGGCCGCGAAATTCTCCCGGCTGAACGGCGAGTACGGCGAGTTCGCCGAGTTCGCCCGCCAGTGCCGGGAGGTGTTTCGCCGGTTCCGGCCGGACTTTCTGGAGGCCGCCGGCGCGTGGAATATGAACGCGCCGCCCCTTTACGTGGTGATGGCCGGGAACAAGGGCCTGTGCGGCAGCTTCAACGCGGAGACGCTCAAGTTCGCCGACATGGTCCTGGACGCGCAGGAGGACCATTTGCTGATCGCCTGCGGGAAAAAGGCCGTGGGGCATTTTAAAAGCCGGGGCGTGCCAATGGCGGGGGAATATGTGCTGGGCGACGAGCCTACCTTCGAGGAAAGCAGCGCCCTGCTGGACCATATCTTGCAGCTGCACCGGTCCGGACAGGCGTCCGCCGTGCATGTGGTCTACCCCCGGTATGTGAATATGCTGACGCAGACGCCGTCGGTCAGCGAGCTGCTCCCCCCTGTTGACCAGGCGGCGGACGGGCCGGAGAGCGGCGTGCTGTGCGAGCCGGACCACGACGCGTTCGTCTCGGAAAGCGCGGAAGAGGTCTTTCACGCGATGTTTTACGACCTGGTGCTGCAAACGGCGCTTGGCGCCCAGGCGGCTACGCTGATGACCATGCGGGCGGCCTATGACGCCGCTACGGAATACTGCACCCGGCTGGAGGGCGAGATCAGCCGCAAACGGCAGAGCGCCGTCACCGCGGACGTGATCGAGACGTCCTCCGGCAGCTGGGCGGAGGGATAAACAATGGCGAAAAATTCAGTGGGAATGGTGGAACGTATCACGGGGCCGGTGGTGGACATCCTGTTCGACCCCCTGGACCTGCCCGAGATCAACCACGCCGTCACCATCGAACACGACGGCGGGACATACGTTTTGGAGGCGTCCCAGCACTTGGGCAACGGCGTGGTGCGGTGCATCTCCATGCAGTCCACGGACGGCATGTCAAGGGGGCTGAAGGCCGTGGACACCGGCGAGCCCATCATGGTCAGCGTGGGCGAGGAAACGCTGGGGCGGATGGTCAACGTGCTGGGCGAGCCAATCGACAAAAAAGAACCGATACAGGCCCGGGAAAAGTGGCCCATCCACCACCCCGCTCCCCGATTTTCCGACATCGTGGCCGCGGACGAGCTGCTGGAGACGGGCATCAAGGTCATCGACCTGATGACGCCATATGTGAAAGGCGGCAAGATCGGCCTGTTCGGCGGCGCGGGCGTGGGTAAGACGGTGCTCATCATGGAGCTTATCCGCAACGTGGCCTTCGAGCACGACGGGTACTCCGTCTTCGCCGGCGTGGGCGAGCGGTCCCGGGAGGGCAACGATCTCTATAACGAGATGAAGCAGTCCGGGGTGCTGGAAAAAACGGCGCTTGTGTTCGGCCAGATGAACGAGACGGCCGGGGCGCGGCTGCGCGTGCCGCTGGTGGGGCTGACCATGGCCGAGTACTTCCGGGAGGTGGCCCGGAAAAACGCGCTGCTGTTCATCGACAACATCTTTCGCTTCTCCCAGGCCGGGTCCGAGGTGTCCGCCCTGCTGGGGCGCATGCCCTCCGCCGTGGGCTATCAGCCCACCCTGGCCAGTGAGATGGGCAAGCTGCAGGAGCGCATCGTGTCCACCGGCCACGGGGCTATCACGTCCGTGCAGGCGGTGTACGTCCCGGCGGACGACCTGACCGACCCGGCCCCCGCCACCACGTTTTCCCATTTGGACGCAACGACGGTGCTGAGCCGGAAGATCGTGGAACTGGGCATCTACCCGGCGGTGGACCCGCTGGAGTCCTCGTCAAGGATGCTGACCGTGGAAGGCGTGGGCGAGCGGCATTACCGGGCCGCCAAAGAGGTCCAGCGCATTTTGCAAAAATACAACGAATTGCAGGATATCATCGCCATTCTGGGCATGGAGGAGCTGTCCGACGAGGATAAGACGCTGGTCAAGCGGGCACGGCGGCTGCAGCGGTTTTTGAGCCAGCCGTTCCACGTGGCGGAGAGCTTCACAGGCGCAAAGGGCGTGTACGTGCCGCTGGAGAAGACCATCTCCGGCGCGGAGGCCATCGTCGGCGGCGAGTGCGACGATATACCGGAGGCGGACTTTCTCATGTGCGGCGGCATCGAGGACGTGTACACCAGGAGCAAAGAGCATGGAGCATGAACTGACATTGAAGATCGTGACGGCCCACGGCGGGTTGGACCCGGTGGTGTGCCAGTCCGTACACCTGCCCCTGTGCGACGGCGCCAACGGCCACGGCGGCGGCAGCTACGGCATCCGCCACGGCCACGTCAAGGCCCTGTTCGCCCTGGCCCACGGCCCCGTGGAGGCTCTCGCGGAGGGTAAAACCGTCCTGCGCGGACAGTGCGGCGGGGGCTTCGCCTCCGTGGAGGACAATACGGTCACCGTCGTCACAGAGCAGTTCACACGGGACTGACAGCGGGAAAAATCCCTTGACAAACCGCCGGAAGATGCTATAATGTTCCGGTGTCGTATGCGGGGTTGCTGGAATTGGCAGACAGGCAGGCTTGAGGTGCCTGTGTTCGTCAGGACGTGTGGGTTCAAGTCCCATACCCCGCACCATTGCGAGTGTTCTTACAGCATTTGAGCGATGTTGAAAGAACACTCGCTTTTTCATGGTCAAAGCGAGGCAGGATGGTTTTCATTATGTTGTTGTCATGCTCCGGCCTCTTTTGCTACAAAGGCGTTTGGAGCATAGCAAACAGTAACGCCTTTCCGGGTATTCACGGAAACTTCAGGATAAGGCAGCGACAGCTCTGCGGGGATGTCGATGACGCCGATGCAGTTATAGTGGATCGTCAGCTTCTGTTCCCATACGCCATCCACCTTTTCAGCCTGATGGACTTCTATGTACTGGATCAGCTCGTTGAGCATACGGGGTGTCAGCTTCTTCGCACGGGTGTACTTTCGGACGGTGGAGATGAACATATCCGCTGTTACGGCTTGGCTGCCAGCCTTGTCGATCTCCGCTTTCAGGGTCTTGATCTTCTCGGTCAGTTCTTTCTGCTCTTCCTCATACTTTTTGCTCATCCGTGCAAACCGCTCGTCGGTGATCTTGCCAGCCACATTGTCCTCAGAGAGCAGTTGTCAAGGGTAAAGTTAATAAATACGGCAGGAAGTCAGAATGAACTTCCTGTTCCCAATTGTCATCCCTCGCAAGAAAATGATTGTCTATCGCGCTAGGAGAGGTGCAAATACCGTACAGCTCTCTTGCGAAGAGATAGAAGTATTACAGAAAGGAGATAATTAGCATGAAGAAAGAGTTACCTGAAATCAAGCTTGCAGGGTTATAACTTCGGCAATGGATATATCTCGTGGGCTAAGACCAACTATGGCGGCTATTCCTATGCCAATGCGGTGGAGTTTTCCACCATGCAGGCGGCACGGTTAGGTTGGAACAGCTATGGCGACACGCAGTATCCCGCCCATGTGCTGCGGTATTATCCATATGGGCGGGCGTTTACAAGCGGCTTTAACCAAGCGATTGTGGAGGTCGCTTTAACACAGCTCGGCAATGAGGGTGGTCAGCCTTATTGGAGTTGGTATGGCTTTGATGGGCGTGTGGAATGGTGTGCCTGCTTTGTGTCATGGTGTGCCGACCAATGCGGATATATTGAGAGTGGGATTATCCCTAAATTTTCTGGCTGCGTGGACGGCTCAAATTGGTTTAAGGGTAACGGACAATGGCAAGACAGAAACTACGAGCCGCAGGCAGGCGATATTATCTTTTTTGATTGGGAAGGCGATGGAGAAGCTGACCATGTAGGAATTGTAGAGAAATGCGAAAACGGTGTTGTTTACACCGTGGAGGGTAATTCTGGCGACGCTTGCAGGCAAAATCAATATACGGTTGGAAGCAGCTCCATTTATGGATATGGGTGTCCTGCCTATTAAGAGCAGAAGCCGTCTAAACAGGCGGCTTCGCTACATATTTCTTAATAAAGTTTGAATATGCAGACCAAAATGTTGCTTTTCTGTACTTTTGGCGATATAATAAAAAATAGAGAAAAAATGCTGATGAGGTAAACCAATGCGAGTGAGTTATAATAAACTATGGAAGCTGTTGATTGATAAAAATATGAAAAAGGGCGAGCTTCGAGAAGCTATCGGAGCAAGCAAAAGCACATTTGCCAAGCTTGGCAAAAATCAAAATGTTACGCTACCTGTCTTGTTGTCGATATGTGAATATTTGAAATGTGATTTTGGAGATATTATGGAAGCGTTACCAGATGAT
>CANQJZ010000009.1 GCA_947624385.1 uncultured Oscillospiraceae bacterium | reverse complement strand
CGCAAATGCCTTGGATGGCTTTCCCCTTACGAAATCTTTTTTGACTCCTTGTTGCACTTAACTTGACAATTCACAATCCCAATTTCTTCGCGCCTGCGGGCGCGAACTCTGCGAGGCTTATGCGCGGGGAACAAGGCCGACTTTTTTGTAGACCTTACGGAGGGTCTTCATTGCGATATAGGAGGCTTTTTCCGCGCCGGTGCGGCAGAGGTTTTCCAGATAGCCCTTGTCCTTCATGAGCCTTGTGGCTTCCTCGCGGATGGGGCGGAGGGTCTCCACAACGGCCTCGCCCACGGCGGCCTTGAAGTCCCCGTACCCGTGGCCGGTGAACTCCGATTCGATGGCGTCAAAGCTCTTGCCGGTGCAGCTGGCGTATATCTGCATGAGGTTGGCAACGCCGGGTTTGTTGGCCCGGTCGTAGCGCACGCAGTGCTCGCCCGTTTCGCTGTCGGTGACGGCGCGCTTGAACTTGCGCAGGATGTCCTGGGGCTGGTCCATGAGGCAGACGCGGCCGTTGCCCAGGTCGTCAGACTTGGACATCTTGCTGGAGGGGTCCAGCAGGTCCATGACACGGGCGCCCACCTTGGGGATATAGGGCTCGGGTATCTTGAACACGTCGCCGTAAACGCCGTTGAAGCGGTGGGCGATGTCCCGGGTGAGCTCCACGTGCTGCTTCTGGTCGTCGCCAACGGGCACATAGTCCGGCTGGTAGAGCAAAATGTCCGCCGCCATCAGGGAGGGGTAGGCGAAAAGCCCGCCATTGATGTTGTCCGCGTTCTTGGCGGACTTGTCCTTGAACTGTGTCATGCGGCTCAGCTCGCCAAACATGGTGTAGCACTGCAGGACCCAGCCAAGCTGGGCGTGCTCGGGCACGTGGGACTGGATGAACAGGGTGTTTTTTTCCGGGTCCAGGCCGCAGGCCACGTACTGCGCCAGCTGCTCCAGCGTCCGCCGCCGCAGGTCCGCCGGGTTCTGCCGGGTGGTCAGGGCGTGCAGGTCCGCCATAAAGTAGTAACAGTCAAAGGTCTCGGCCCGCTCCGCCCAATTCTTGATGGCCCCCAGGTAGGAGCCAAGGGTCAGGTCACCGGAGGGCTTGATGCCGGAGAGCATCACTTTTTTCTTCTCGTCCATATTCTTCACGCTTTCCACGGCGGTCCGCCGCCGTTTTTTACGGCTATTTGCAGTTATTATAATATCACAATAGATTATCTCTTGACAAGCGCGGGAGAATAAAATATGCTATTTAGAGTTTTGACAAAATAAACTGCGAGGTTCGCTATGGACGAGAGATTTTTTGACGACCTGGAAAGCCGTATTCCCAGGGGAGAGGTGCGCACCCGCTTCGCGCCCAGCCCCACGGGTTACATGCACGTGGGCAACCTGCGCACGGCGCTGTATACCTGGTGCATCGCCCGCCACGCGGGGGGCAAATTTATTTTGCGCATCGAGGACACCGACCAGAACCGGCTGGTCCAGGGCGCGGTGGACGTGATCTACCGGACGCTGACGGACTGCGGGCTGGACTGGGACGAGGGGCCGGACAAGGGCGGTCCCGTGGGGCCGTACGTGCAGACGGAGCGGCGGGGGCTTTACCTGCCATACGCCCAGCGGCTGGTGAAGCTGGGCCACGCCTATTACTGCTTCTGCGACAAGGCGGAGGCGGAGGAGGACGCCGGCTTTGAAAAGGCCGACGACCCATGCCGGGACCTTTCAGAGGATGAGGTGCAGCGGCGGTTGGATGCCGGTATGCCGTACGTCATCCGCCAGAAGATACCAAGAGAGGGCGTTACCACTTTTCACGACGAGATATTCGGCGACGTGACCGCGCCCAACAAGGACCTGGACGACCAGGTGCTCATCAAGCGGGACGGCCTGCCCACCTATAACTTCGCCAACGTGATAGACGACCATCTCATGGGCATTACCCACGTGGTCCGGGGCTCGGAGTACCTGTCCAGCGCGCCAAAATACAACCTGCTCTACGAGGGGTTCGGCTGGGAGATACCCAAGTATGTCCACTGCTCGCCGGTGATGCGGGACGCGCATAATAAGATGAGCAAGCGCCACGGGGACCCGTCCTACGAGGACCTGGTGGAGCGGGGATATCTGCGGGCCGCCATCGTGAACTACGTGGCGCTGCTGGGCTGGGCACCCGGCGGTGAGCGGGAGATCTACTCTATCCGGGAGCTGGCGGAGGCGTTCGAGCTCAATGGTATCAGCAAGAGCCAGGCCATTTTTGACATCGACAAGCTGACCTATTTCAACGCCGAGTATATCCGGGCCATGGACCCGGCGGAGTTCGCCAAAGTCGCGGAGCCGTACATCCGTCAGGCGGTGAAAAACCCGGCCATCGACGCCGCCGCCATCGCGGGGCTGTTGCAGCAGCGCACGGAGGTGCTCACCGAGATACCCGGCAAGCTGGGGTTCTTCGACGCGCTGCCGGAGTATGACACGGCGCTTTACGTCCACAAAAAGTCCAAGACGGACGAGGCCATTTCCCTGGAAATGCTGCAGGCGGCGCTGCCGGTGCTGGAAGCGCTTGACGTCTGGGACGACGACCATATCCGGGACGCTCTGGTGGCCCTGGCGGAAAAGCTGGAAGTGAAAAACGCCAAGCTCATGTGGCCCGTGCGTATCGCCGTCACCGGTACGGCCGTCACCCCCGGCGGCGCGGTGGAGATATGCCGTATTCTGGGCAGGGACGAGACGCTCCGGCGCATGCAAAACGGCATCGAGAAGCTCACAGCCAAAAATTGACGGTCAAAATCACGCCTCTTGCGGCAACAATACCGCAAGAGGTGTATTTTTATGCGCAAGAGAACGACTATACGCGTGATATCTTACCTGTCCGCCGCGGTGCTGGTGGCGGGCATATTCGCCGTGCGCAGCACGCGCAAGGCAAACGCGCTGGAGCTTTACGCCAAGGCCAACACGCGCCACGCCTTCGACGAGCTGGTGACAAGCGTGACAGAGCTGTCCAACGCACTGGAAAAGAGCCAGTATTTGTCCGACCCGGCGCTGGAAAGCGCCCTGTGTACCCAGATATACGGCCGGGCCATGACGGCCCAGATGGCTATGGGCGCGCTGCCCTACGCGTCCCAGGAGCTGGAGCAGACGGCCAGCTTCGTGGCCAAGGCGGGGGATTACGCCGGGGCTCTGGCCCGGTCCGTGGGCGATAACGGCGGGTACAGCGGGGAGGAGCTGAAAAACCTGCAAAGCCTGGCCAGGACGGCCGCCGTCATGAAGCTGAATTTACAGGACATGCAAAGCCGGGTAGACAGCGGGGAGCTGGGCATCGAGGACGTGTACCGCCAGACGGACAAGGCCGAGGGCGGGGAGGACCAGCCGCCCATGGCCGGGACGGTGTTCCAGACCATGGAGCAGGAGTTCCCCGAGGTGCCGTCGCTGATCTACGACGGACCGTTTTCCGAGACAAAGACAAAGCAGGAGGCCCTGTATTTGCAGGGGAAGGACCAGGTGAGCCAGGACGAGGCGCTGAAAACAGCGGCGAAATTCCTGAACACGGACGCCGACGAGCTGAAGGCCGCCGGGGACTGCGGCGGGGATGTGCCATGCTGGAACTACGCCGGACGGGTCAACGGCGGGGAGTATACCGTGTCCGTGACGAAACAGGGCGGGGAGATATGGAGCGTGCTGTGCTCCCGGCCTGTGGGTAAGCAGAGCTATTCGGTCAAACAGGGCCTGAGCGTGGCGGAGGACTTTGTGTCCGCCTGGGGCATCGAGGGGTTGGAGGAGAGCTATCACACCGTGTCCGACGGGGTGCTGCTGGTGAACTTTGAGCACGCGGAGGACGGCGTGCGCTGCTACCCGGACCTTATCAAGGTGGGCGTGGCGCTGGACAACGGCGCGCTCATGAGCTATGACGCCGCGGGCTATATCACCGCCCACACCGACAGGGATATCCCGGCGGTCCAGGTCCAGCGGGAGGACGCGCAAAAGAGCGTGGTCAAGGACCTGGACGTGAAGGACTACAGTCTGGCCATCATCCCATCCGAGGGCGGCGAAGAGCGGCTGTGCCACGAATTTCTCTGCCAGAGCAAGGCCGGGGACAAATATCTTCTGTACGTCAACGCCCTGACCGGCGATCAGGAGAAGATACTCATCCTTCTTGAGGACGAGACCGGGACGCTCACCATCTGACAGAAAAAATTTTTAGAGAAAAAGGGAAAAAGGACTTGTATCTTTCTGTAACCTTTGTTATAATTGGGTAACAGAAAGGTGTGATACTATGAGTCTGATCCCGAATACGACGTGCCGCCGCTGCCATCGGCAGTATCCGTCTTTTCGAAGCCGCTGCCCCTACTGCGGTACCAGGAAGGTGAAGGAGGTCCGCTCTCCGGTGCCGGAGACGGACAGCGCCGTGCCCGGTACGAAGGCGGCCAAGAGCGCGGCGGAGGCTATGAATATGCAAATGCTCATCGGCGGCGTGCTGCTGGTGGTGGTGCTGGTGGCGACCATCGCGCTGGTGTCCGTCCGGGTGGGCCGGGATGTGAAGGACCAGAAGCAGGTGGCCGAGCAGCAGCAGGTCCAGGCCCAGACCACGGTCGTCCCGCTGCCTACCTCCACGCCCACGCCCGCGCCCACCAACGCGCCGGAGATCCAGGACATGGAGTGCCGCTGGGGCGAGGGCGGCAATATCGATTATATCGAGAGCGGCTATTTCGGGCTGGCGTCCGGTATGAGCATCGATTTGTACCTGACCTGGTATCCCGGGACCATCCGGGCCGTGCCGGAGTGGAGCGTGGAT
Organism: uncultured Oscillospiraceae bacterium; assembly: GCA_947624385.1. Taxonomy (GTDB): domain Bacteria; phylum Bacillota; class Clostridia; order Oscillospirales; family Oscillospiraceae; genus CAJOIG01. The sequence continues at coordinate 64,579 of CANQJZ010000009.1, read as the reverse complement.
GACGAGACCATCGTGTCCATCACGCCCAACGGCAATGAATGTCACTGCGAGCTCATCGGCGAGTCCGGAACGAAGACAAACCTGCACATCAAGGTCAACGAGCGGGAAGAGACCATCGAGGTCCAGGTGCTCTGATACAAAGATATAAATCAAGGGTCCGTCGCTAACGCGGCGGACCCTTTCGCTGTGGGTTTTTCAGTTTATCTTCAGGGTCTCCCAGAGGGTGTTGATGTAGTCCAGCAGGTCGCTGTCCAGGTTCCGGTAGGCGTAGGCGTTGTACTTGGCGGCGAAATCGCCCCAGTCGGGGTAGAGGATGGCCATCGCGTCCTCGCCCATCTCGTCGATATAATCCTCATTCTCGTATACCGCGTGGTTGGGGGAGGCGTACCAGATATACTCCGCGTTGGCGATGGCGGGCTCCTCCGAGAGCATGTAGTTGATGAATATCTCCGCCAGGTCCTTGTGCTGGCAGGAGGAGGGGACGCACATGGCGTCCACAAAGTAGTTGGTGCGCTCGGGGTAGTAGAAGCGCAGGTCCACGTTGTCGGCCTGGTTGTCAAGCATGGTGAAGTAATCGCCGGCGTAATAGGTGCCGATGGCGGCCTCGCCGGACTCCATCATGTTATAGATCTCGTCCATGACATAGCTCTTGACCAGCGGACGCTGGACCAGCAGGTCGGCGAGGGCCGCGTCCCACTGGGAGCGGTCGGTGGTGTTCACGTCGATATCCGCCCGGTACATGGCGGTGCCGAAGGCGTCCCGGGGGTTGTTGAACTGGAGCATCTGGCCGGCGTATTTCTCGTTCCACAGCAGGTCCCAGGAGCCGGCGTCCGCCTCGTCCACAACGTTGGCGTCGTAGATCACGCCCACCACGCCGTAGGTGTAGGGCACGGAGTATACGTCGTCCGGGTCGTAGTACAGGCCGTGGAAGCTGTCGTCGATGTTGGCGTAGTTGGGGATGTTGTCAAAGTCCAGGGGAAGGAGCATGTCCTCGCTGATCATGCGCTCGATCATATAGTCGGAGGGGATGACCACATCGTAGCTCACCGCGCCGATGGACAGCTTGTTGTACATGTCCTCGTTGCTGGCATAGGTGTCATAGTTGACGTGGATGGGCTGGCCGTAGTTTTCCTCGTACCAGGCCTCAAACTCCCGGATGGTGTCGAAGCTGCCCTCGGAGCCGTCGGAGATGTACTCGCCCCAGTTGTAGACGTTCAGCGTCAGCGTGCCGGCGGAGCCGCTGTCGTCGGCGTCCTCGGCGGGTTTGCTGTCGGCGTCGGACGAGCCGCAGCCGGCCAGCAGCGCCAGGGTCAGAATGGCCGCGAGAAGAATGAACACGGTTTTTTTCATGGTGTGTACCTCCGATATATTGTCAGTTTTTCGCTTTCTTTTCCTGTTTGGCGCTGTGAAGCGCCTGGGTGTCGCTGCGGCCGGTCAGGTTGGAGATGAGCAGCAGCGCCAGAATGACGAAGAAGATGATGGTCGCCAGGGCGTACATCTTGGGCGTGACGGTCTTTTTCGTCATGTTGTAAATGCGGATGGGGAGGGTCTGAAAGCCCGTGCCGGTGGTGAAGTAGCTTATCACAAAGTCGTCCAGACTCAGGGTGAAGGCCATGATCATGCCGGTGACCACGCCGGGAAGCAGCTCCGGAAGCTCCACCTTCCAGAAGGCCCGCCAGGGGGTGCAGCCCAGGTCCATGGCCGCCTCCGGCAGGGCCGTGTCCATCTGGCGCAGCTTGGGAAGCACCTGTAAGATCACGTAGGGCAGGCAGAAGGTGATGTGGGCGATGAGAAGGGTGGCGTAGCTGAGGCTGTTGGCCCGGCCAAATAAACGGCCCGCAAAGACGAACATGAGCATCATGGAGATGCCGGTGATGATGTCCGGGTTTATCATGGGGATGTTGGTCACCATGTCCATGGCCGAGCGCAGATATTTTCCCCGCATGCGGTGGATGCCCACGGCGGCCGCGGTGCCCATGACGGTGGAAACGCCGGCGGCGCATACGGCAAGCACAAGGGTGTTGCGCACGGTCTTGAGGGTGTCCGTGTCATGAAACAGCTCCACGTACCATTTCAGGGAGAAGCCGGAAAACACGGACGTGCTCTTGGCGCCGTTGAAGGAGAACACCAGCAGGATGGCGATGGGGGCGAACAGAAACAGGAACATCAGGCCTGTGAAGATCTTTGACGCATTTTTCATACCGCATTCTCCCCATATGTGTATTTGTCGGTGAGACGGCGCATGACCGCCATAGCGGCCAGCAGGACCACCATGAGGATGAAGGCGATGGCCGCGGCGAAGTGCAGGTTGTTGGCGGTGTACTGGCCCTCGATGGCGTCGCCCAGCAGGAAGAACAGGCCGTTGCCCAGCTTTTGGGAGATATAAAATGTGCTGATGGAGGGGATGAGCACCATGGTCACGCCGTTGACCACGCCGGGAAGGCTCAGGGGCAGTATGACCCGCCGCAGTACGCCCACCGGCGCGCAGCCCAGGTCCCGGGCCGCCTCCAGCAGCTTTACGTCCATCTTGGCCATGACGGAGTACAGCGGAAGTATCATGTAGGGCAGGTAATCGTACACCATGCCGATGACCACGGCCGTCTCCGTGCCGATGATGTGGACCGGCCCAAGGCCCAGCAGCCCCAGAAGGCTGTTGAGGATGCCCTTGTCCTGCAGTATGGTCATCCAGGCGTAGGTGCGGATCAGAAAGTTCATCCACATGGGTATCATGATGAGGGTCATCATGGTCTTTTGCGCCCTGGGAGAGGCACGGGAGATGATGTAGGCCAGCGGATAGCCCAGCAGCAGACAAACTACCGTGGAGATCAGCGCCAGCTTCATGCTCCGCAGGGAGATGAGCAGATAGGTGTGGGTCTGGCCCAGGGTGCCGTCGGCGTTCACCACCGGCGAGGTGGCGGTGAAAAACCGGGTGATGTTGGCGGTGGTGAAGCGAAAAGCGTCGTCCGTGAAGGCGTAGTAGGCCACGAAGGCCAGGGGCACCAGGATGAACAGCACGGCCCACAGCTCGTATGGCGCGCTCACAAGGCCGGTGACGAAGGACCGGCGGCGGGCGGTGTCGGCCCTCATTCCGACGCCTCGCTTTCCGCGTCGCTCAGCTCGTCAAACTCGTTGGAGAAGCTGGCATAGTCCCCGTAAAGGCCGGAGTACTCGCTCTTTTTCATGATGTGGATGGCGTCGGGCTCGATGTACAGGCCGATGCGCTCGTCCACGCCCACGTAGTCCGTGGTCTGTATCATCCACTTGAAGCCGCCGATGTCCACGATGACCTCATAGTGTACGCCCATGAAGGTGACGGACGTGACCATGCCGGTCAGCTGGCCCTTGTCCAGCGCCACGATGTCCACGTCCTCGGGCCGGACCACCACGTCCACCGCCTCGTTTTGGCCGAAGCCGCCGTCCACGCAGGGGAAGGTGTGGCCGGAGAAGCTCACCAGTTTGTCGCGCAGCATCACGCCGTCCACGATGTTGCTCTCGCCGATGAAGTCCGCCACGAAGGCGTTTTTCGGCTCGTTGTATACGTCCTGGCTGGAGCCGATCTGCTGGATACGGCCCTCGGACATGACCACGATGGTGTCCGACATGGAAAGGGCCTCCTCCTGGTCGTGGGTGACGAACACGAAGGTGATGCCCGTGGCCTTTTGAATGTTTTTAAGCTCCTGCTGCATGTCCTTCCGGAGCTTCAGGTCCAGCGCCGCCAGCGGCTCGTCCAGAAGCAGCACGCGGGGCTTTCCCACCAGGGCCCGGGCGATGGCCACGCGCTGCTGCTGGCCGCCGGACAGGCTGGAAACGGACCGGTGCTCAAAGCCCTTCAGGGCTACCAGGGACAGCATCTCATGCACCCGCTCGTTCAGCTCGTCTTTCGGCGTTTTCCGCTCCCGCAGGGGGAAGGCGATGTTCTCAAATACGTTCAGGTGGGGAAACAGGGCGTAGCGCTGGAAGACGGTGTTCACGTTGCGCTTGTGGGGCGGAAGGTCGTTGATGCGTTGGCCCATGAACAGGATATCCCCGGCGTCGGGGGTCTCAAAGCCGCCGATCAGCCGCAGGGTGGTAGTCTTGCCGCAGCCGGAGGGACCCAGGAGCGTGATAAACTCGTTGTCGTAGATGTCCAGGCTGATGTTGTCCAGCACCACTTCACCGTCAAAGGATTTGGTGATGTTTTTCAGCTCGATGATCTTGTCCATGGCGTCCTCCGGATAATGAAAAAAGTGGAACATGCCGTTGGCACATTCCACTTGCGTTTTGTCGCGGTCAACCGTCTTTTAAAGACGGAACCGTCCCAATGGATTTGAGAGTTTTCCGAAAGCAAAGATGCCTTGCCCTACTCTTACTGACCATTTTACAAGTTTGTGTGCCGCCCGGCACCGGTTATAAAGTAACCAACTTATAAAACTTGAGCTTTTAACTCAATCAATAAGGCAGCTTTCGCTGCCAGCCGCATGTCGCGGCGATTCGGCGTTCGACCCGGCTGTCCGTCTGGCCTTGGCCGTCCCGGCAGGGAACGGCGGTCGCATCTTGCTTTGGAATTAAGCGATTCCAATTGAGACGGACAGTATTTTAACAATATCCGCCCGTATTGTCAATAGAAAACTCGAATTAAGGCGCTTGAAGAAAAAATATCTTCCGCTTGGTAAGCCTCCCCTGTGCAAGGGGAGGTGGGCGCCGCTTCGCGGCGCTCGGAGGGGTTGTCTGTTATCCGACGATACAACCCCTCAGTCAGCGCTTCGCGCTGACAGCCCCCCTTACACAGGGGGGCCGACCATATGGAAGGGCGCGGCCAGTTGGCCGCGCCACATATTTATTTGGTGTACTTCAAACTGTTGCTGGCCGTGTAGGGGCTCAGCATGGTCTTCTTGTCGTTGGCGCAGCAGCGGACCGTGAACTGGTAGGTCACGCCGTTTTTCAGGTTGGCCGCCTTGCGGGTGTAGGTAGTGGCGGTGGTGGTGCCGATCTTGTGCCAGCTGCCGCCGTTTTCCCGGTAGTAGACCATGTACCGGGGCGCGCCGGAGACCTTGTTCCAGGACACTTTGACGCCGTTTGACGCACGGCTGATGGTCACGGTGGGCGCAGCGTAGTACAGGAGGGAATTGCTGGCCTCGTAGCCGCTGAGCATGGTAGTTTTATCGTCGGCGCAGCAGCGGACCGTGAAGGCATAGGTCACGCCGTTTTTCAGGTTGGCCGCCTTGCGGGTGTACGATGTGGCGGTGGTGGTGCCGATCTTGTGCCAGCCGCCGCCGTTTTCCTTGTAGTAGACCATGTACCGGGGAATGCCGGGTATCTCGTTCCAGGTGACCTGAATGCCGTTGGACGCCAGGGAGATGGTCACCTCCGGGACGTTGGAGACGTATTCCAGGGAGTTGCTGGGCACATAGTCGCTGAGCATGGTAGTTTTATCGTCGGCGCAGCAGCGGACCGTGAAGGCATAGGTCACGCCGTTTTTCAGCGCGGACGCCTTGCGGGTGTATGTGGTGGCGGTGGTGGTGCCGATCTTGTGCCAGCCGCCGTTGTTTTCCCTGTAATAGACCATGTACCGGGGAATGCCGGGTATCTCGTTCCAGGTGACCTGGATGCCGTCGTCAGTCTGGGCGATGGTCACCGTGGGGGCCGGGGTCGGCGTGGCCGTGGGCACGGGCGTGGGTGTAGGCGTGGGAGTCGGCGTGGGCGTGGGGGTAGGTGTAGGCGTAGGGGTCGGTGTGGGAGAGGGTGAAGGCGAAGGCGAAGGGCTGGGCGAAGGTGAAGGACTGGGCGATGGCGAGGTGCTGGGTGAAGGGGAGGTGCTGGGCGAGGGCGAGGTGCTGGGTGAGGGCGAGGGACTGGGCGTGGCCGTGGGCTGGGGTGCGGGCGTAATGCAGCGGAAGCCGTTTTCCCGGGCAAAGGAGACGACAGCTGTGATCTCACGGGCGGTGGGGATATAGACCACCGTCGTGCCGGGTACGCCCAGCGTGCCGGCTTGGCTGCCGGAGGGCTGGCCGTCGGTCAAACCGCTCGGAGAGGCCAGAGAGAGCTTGCAATCCGGGTTGTTGACGGTGAGCCTCGTCAAGGAATTGCAGTTGCTGAAAGCGCCGTAGCAGATCGTGGTCACCGAGGACGGCAGCGTCACGCTTTGCAGACCGGCGCCGTCGAAGGCCATAGCGCCAACGGTGGCCAGCTTCGAGGGGAGGCTCAGGCTCGTCAGGCTCGCGCAGTTGGCAAAGGCACAGGTGCCGATGGAGGTAAGGCCGGTCGGCAGGGAAACGCTGGAGAGGTTTTTGCAGTTGTAGAAGGCGGAGTGGTTGATGGCGGTGACGCCAGAGGGGATACTGACGCTTCGCAGACCGGAGCCGGAGAAAGCGCCGTTGTCAATGGTGGTGATGTTGGAGCTGAGGGAAATGCCCGTGAGAGACGTGCAGGAGGCAAAGGCCTTGTTGCCGATGGTGGTAACGCCGCTGGGGATGCTCACGCTGGAAAGGGCCTCACAGCCGGCGAACGTCTCTTCCGGAATGGTCGTCAGGCCCGAGGGGAGGGTCGGATTATTGAGGCTGACGCAGCGGAGAAAGACGCTCTCGCCAAAGCCGGTGAAGTTCCCGTCCGAATCTTTGACGCCGTCTTTGACGCTGCCGGGGATGGTTATGCTCCTCAGGGCGTAGCAGTCGGCAAACGCGCCGTCGCCGATGGTGGTCAGGGCATTGCCCGAAAACGTGACGGAGGTAAGGCCGGCGCAGTAGCAGAACGCGGCTTCGCCGATCTTCGTAACGCCGGCCGGGATGGTCACGGAGGTGAGGCCGGTGCAGCCCTGGAAGGCGGACTGATCTATTCTTGTCAGCGTGTCGGGCAACTGGATGGAGGTAAGCCCGGTGCAGTAATAGAAGGCGTTTCTGGCGATCTGGGTAACGCCAGAGGGGATGGTGACAGAGCGCAGGTTGGCGCAGTTGGAAAAAGCGTTGTTGTAGATGTACACGACGCCGTTGGGAACGGTGTAGGAGGTTTCTGTCTTTCCCTTCGGGTAAAGATACAGGTGCGAGCCCCTTCTGCCGTTAAACTTGCTGAACAGCACGCCGCCCTCGGTGCAGTAGTTTTTATTGGCTTCGGCTACCTCGATGTTGGCCAGGTAGTCGCAGCCGCCTAAAGCCTCCAGGGAGATGGACGCGACGGAGGCGGGGATACGGATGGAGGTCAGGCCGCTGCCGGTGAAGGCGCTGCTGTTAATGGTGGTGACGCCTTCGGGGATGGTGATGGAAGTGAGCTTGGAGCAGCCATAAAAGGCGCTGGAGCCGATGGTGGTCACGGTGCCGGGGATCTCCACGGAGGTGAGCGCGGTCAAAAAGGCGAAGGCGTATTGGCCGATGCTGGTCACGCCGCTGCCGATGACGAGTTTGGTGACATACCGGCTGTTCCCGCCGGCCGTCCAGGGGGCGGCGTTGTTGTAGGTATAGTCCGCCATCGTGCCGGCGCCGGAGATGGTGAGGGTGTAGGTCGGCTTGGGGGTGGTAGAGGGGATGGGCGCACGGGTGGGCGTCGGGGTCGCGTCGGGTATGGGCGTGGCATTGGGGTCCGGCGTGGCCTGGGGGATCGGCGAAAGCTTGGGGATAGCAGGACTGGGGGCAACGCCGTTCACGGTCAGCGCCCACGTCAGAGCGGCGCCGCAGGAGCCGGACATAGCGACGCTGTCCCCGTCGGCTATGGGCGCAGGCTCCGCGTCCGGGACCTCAGGGGCCTCTGTGACGACGGGAACTTCCGTGACGACAGGCACGGGCTCCGGCGTGGGGGCCTCCGTGACGACGGGTACGGGCTCTTCCGAGGGGACTTCCGTGTCCACGGGAACGGGTACTTCCGTGGGCACTTCCGTGTCCACGGGCACGGGTACTTCCGTGGGGACTTCTGTGTCTACGGGTACGTGCTCCGCCGTGGGGGCGGCCGTGTCCACAACAGGGGCCGCGTCCGCCAGGGCGGGTACGGCGGCCAGGAAGGTCATCAGGATCGCCAGAAACAGGCTCAGGCGCTTTCTTGTCATGGGGCATACTCCTTTCGCCGGGAAACAAATTGAAAACAACTTACAAAAATATATTATACTATATTTCTACTCGATGCGCAAGATGGAGGGGGACAGGTCGGCGTGGGGAAAATATTTCCCCACGAAGGGTACGTCCGGGACCGTGAAGGTCCGGCCGGCGAGATAGGCAAGCGCGCCGGCGTCGGAGGTGAAGGCGAAGGTGAGCCGCCAGGACCAGAGAAGCTGCCGGTGCTCGCCGTGCCGCCGGTTCAGCTTTTCCCGGCCGTATTTGCTGTCGCCCAAAAGGGGCCAGCCGGCGTTTGCCATCTGCACCCGTATCTGGTGGGTGCGGCCCGTGTGGAGCCGACAAGCCACCAGACTGAGGCCGTCGCGGCTGGCCAGGACCTGATAGTCCGTGGCGGCAAAGGCGGCCCCCGGCGCGGGGCCGGACTTGACATAGACCTGGTTTTTCGCCGCGTCTTTCAAAAGCCAGCCCTCCAGCCGTCCGGCGGGGGGCTCCGGGCGGCCCAGGCACACGCAGAGATACTGCTTGTCCACCTGGCGGGCGCGTATCATCTCGTCCATGGCCCGCAGGGCGGGGGCGTTTTTCGCCGCTATGACGATGCCGCCGGTGCCCCGGTCGATGCGGTTGCACAGGGCCGGTGCGAAGCTGTTTTCCGCGCCCGGGTCCCATTGGCCGGACTGGTAGGCGTAAGCCTGGATATGGGCGATGAGCGTGTCAGCCGACCAGCCCCGGGCCTCGTGGCATAGAACGCCGGGGCGCTTGTTCACCAGCAGGATATTTTCGTCCTCATATACGATGTCCAGCCGGGGCTTCACGCTCTCCAGCCAACCGGACGGCTCACGCGCCGGCGGGTCGAAAAACCCGTCCGGGATATAAAGGCGCACCGTGTCGCCTTCTTGGAGGCGCACGTCGGGCTTGACCCAGTGGCCGTTGACCTTCACGTCCTTGCGGCGAAACGCCTTTTGCAGCAGGGAGGACGGTATGGACGGGGCCGCCTTGGCGGCAAAGCGGTCCGCACGCTGGCCCGCGTCGTTTTTCGTGACGGTAAACTCTTTCATAAATACAGTGTATCATGAAAATTTAGCATTGACAACGGGATTGTCTTAATTTATAATACTTTGGCGACTGTAGAGGTTTGTCCAATGATCTTAGATCTGCACGAAATCATCGAAGCGCCGGGAAAGAGCGTGTCTTTCCGGTGCGAGCTGGACCGGGAGCGGCTGGCGTTTCCGGGTCTGGAGGCTTTTCATGGGCCGGTGACGGCCACGGGTGTGGTGAAAAATACCGCCGGTGTGCTGACGCTGACCGCCGACGTGGAGGCGGATATGACCGTTCTCTGCGACCGGTGCGGAAAGCCCTTTGAAAAGAGGCTCACGCCCCGCTATACCGCCACATTGCAGGCGGACGCGGAGGACGCGGACAGCGAGAACGTCTTCCCCCTGGACGGGGACGGCGTGGACGTGTCCGACGTGGTGGAGACGTGTTTGATCCTGGACATGGACAGGAAATTCCTGTGCCGGCCGGACTGCAAGGGCCTGTGCCCTGTGTGCGGGAAGGACCTGAACGACGGCCCCTGCGGCTGCAAAAAAGAGATCGATCCGAGAATGGCGGCCCTTGGGCAGCTGTTGGATGATATTCAGGAGGTGTGAACGATGGCGGTCCCCAAAAGAAAGGTCTCCCATGCCAGAAAGAGCAAGCGGCGTTCCAGCGTCTGGAAGCTGAGCGCGCCTAAGCTGGTCGCATGCCCCAACTGCGGCGAGTACCACGTGCCTCACCGTGCGTGCCCCAAGTGCGGCAAGTACGACGGCCGTGAGGTCGTCGCCGTGGGCGACGAGGAGAAGTGATCTTCTGCAAGACTGGGAGGCCGCGCCTCCCTTTTTTGCTGACAAGGGCTGATCTATGGGGCGGCGCAGGCCGTCCCTAGAACGCTATACACAAAGGAAAGGAGGCGGATAGCGTTTATGGCGAGACCATTGGTGGCCATCGTGGGCCGGCCCAACGTGGGCAAGAGCCTGCTTTTTAACCGTCTGGCCGGAAAGCGCCTGTCCATCGTGGAGGACACCCCCGGCGTGACCCGGGACAGGCTGTACGCCTCCTGCGAGTGGACGGGCCGGACCTTCGACATCGTGGATACCGGCGGTATCGAGCCCAACACGGCCAACGAGATTTTGCTGTTCATGCGGGAACAGGCCATGCTGGCCATCGACAGCGCGGACGTGATCGTCATGGTGGCGGACATCGGCTCCGGCGTCACGGCGGCGGACAAGGACGTGGCCGATATCCTGCGGCGCAGCGGCAAGCCCGTGGTGCTGGCGGTGAACAAGATGGACGCCATCGGGCCCAACGACCCGGGCATCTATGAGTTTTATAATCTGGGCCTGGGGGATCCCATCGCCCTGTCCGCCGTACACGGCCACGGCACCGGCGACCTGCTGGACGCGTGCGTGGCCCACTTCCCGCCGCCGGAAGAAGAGGAGGCGGAGGACGGCCGTATCCGCGTGGCGGTGATAGGCAAGCCCAACGTGGGCAAGAGCTCGCTCATCAACTATATCCTGGGCGAAAAGCGGGTGATCGTGGCCGATATGCCCGGTACCACCCGCGACGCGGTGGACACCCCCGTGGACAATGAATTTGGAAGCTATCTCTTCATCGACACCGCGGGCATTCGCCGCCAGAGCCGGGTCAACGACCGGGTGGAGAAGTTCTCCGTGCTGCGGGCACAGCTGGCCGTGGAGCGAAGCGACGTGTGTCTCATCATGATCGACGCAAGAGACGGCGTGACCGAACAGGACACCAAGATCGCGGGGCTGGCCCACGAGGCCGGAAAGGCCAGCATTATCGTGGTGAACAAGTGGGACCTGGTGGAAAAGGACACCGGCACCATGGACCGCATGCGGAAAATGGTGAAACAGGACCTGGCTTTTATGGATTATGCGCCGGTGGTATTCATCTCCTGCTTGACGGGACAGCGAACAGGGCGTATATTTGATATGATAAACGCCGCCAATGAGCAGGCGTCCCTGCGCATATCCACCGGAAAGCTGAACGATCTGCTGGCCGACGCACAGGCGCGGCAGCAGCCGCCTACGGACAAGGGCCGCCGCCTGAAGGTCTATTACATGACCCAGACCGGCGTCAAGCCGCCCCATTTCGTCATCTTCTGCAACAGCAGGGAATTGTTCCATTTTTCCTATCAGAGATATATAGAGAACCGCATCCGGGCCGTGTTCGGCCTGGAGGGAACGCCGGTCAAGCTGACGATCCGTCAGAAAGGAGACAACGAATGATACCGCTTCTTTTCGTTCTCATCGCGATCCTGTCCTATGGCCTGGGCGCCTTGAACGGGGCCATGATCCTCAGCAAGTTCGTCTTTCACAAGGACATCCGCAAATACGGCTCCCACAACGCCGGGTACACCAACTTTGTCCGGGTGTTCGGCGCCAAGTGGGGCCCGGCGGTGTTCGCGGTGGACGTGCTGAAAACGGCCATCGCCGTGCTGGCCGGCGGGCTCATCATGCTGATCGTGGACAAAGACGGGACCTACGTGACCGTGGGTCGGCTGTTCGCCGGGTTCTGCGTGGTGCTGGGCCATATGTACCCGGTGCAGTACCAGTTCCGGGGCGGCAAGGGCGTCGTGTGCTGCATGTCTACGCTTTGGCTGGCGGACTGGCGGGTGGGCCTGGTGGCCACGGGCGTGTTCGTTATCGTGGTGGCGTTCTCCCAATATGTCTCGCTGGCCAGCATGTGCGCATGCTTCGCGGGCGCGCTGGCCACGTGGCTGTTCACCCCCACGGAGGAGCTGCGGGGCCTGTGCGGCTCGCTGGTGCTGATCATGGCGATGTTCATCATCTGGCGCCACCGGGGCAATATCTTCCGGCTCATCGACCACAAGGAGCCAAAGGTCAAGTGGGGCCGGACGGCCGGCCAGAGCGACAAGCGCATGCAGGATAAGTTTTGAGCTTTTATAACGACAAAAAACGCCGCGGACGAGATGTCCGCGGCGTTTTCGTATGCAGTTTTACAGTACGGGGTGGGAGGTGTCCGCCGGTGTTTCCATTTCCTCCGGGTGGGCCAGCAGCTCCCGCATGTGGGCGAAGGCCAGGGCGAAGTAGTGCCCCGAGGCGATGCGCTCGTCCATGACGATGCCCAGGGGGATGCAACGGATGACCTCGGGCTGACCGCCCTTGCCGCGCTTTACGATGTCGCGCATGTTGCCCATGGCGATGGAGATGGACGTGGTGCCGAAATCGTAGACGTGGTGATAGATGTGGTTGGTGCGGATGCTGGCAAGGTTGGTGATGAGGACGCTGGCGTGGAAGGGGCTCACGTCCAGAAGCGACTGGGGGATGAGACCGTGCTTGTCCCCAAAGCGGAACACCCAGCCGATGAAGTTGATAAGCCAGGGCATTTTCAGGATAACGCCCATGACCTTGTCGATGCTGGTCTCGTTTTCCTCGCCGCCGGCGGCGTTTTCCTCCACGTATTTGTCGATCTTGTTCTGGATATCAAAAATCGTGTCCGAGGGGCTGAGGTCCAGCTTGGACTCGGTGTCGTCGTTGGCGCCGCCGCCGGCGCGGAGCACCACCAGGGCTACCTTCAGGTCCTTGTGCTCGTATATCCGCTTGTTCACCAGAAAGCGGTTCAGCAGCGGAAACGCCGCCACCGTTTGGGCGTAGGCCGTCATGATGAGGGCCATATGGCTGATGTGCCGGCCCTGCTTGCGCTGGGCGTTCATATACTGGCGCAGGGGCTCCACCGGTATGTCCACTGTGATCATGTTCATGGAGTCGTGCCGATGCGGCATGAACTGGGGTATCAGATAGTATATCGGGTTAGAGGCTTCCCGGACGCGGATGCCGTCAGGTCTTCCCATATACGCACCTCCTTATCATGAGTTTCAAACACTTCAATATATTTAACCACATTTTTCCGGAAACTGCAACCGTCTGTTTGCAAAAAATTGGAAAGCGCGTCAGACCGCTACGCCCGCCGTCGTCAAAAGCCAGCAGATAAGTATGGGCAGAAACAGGGCCGGCAGGTAGTCGGCGGTCTTGATCTTTTTGATGCCCAGCAGGTTCAGCGCGATCGCCAGCAGCACCAGCGAGCCTACGCAGCTCATGGACGGCATGGCGCCCACCCGCTCCAAAAAGGGCTGTATGGACGCGGCCAGGGCCACCAGCGCCCCCTGAAAGACAAGCACGAACGCCGCCGACGCCAGCACCGACGCGCCGTACGTCACCGAAAGGCAGGTGGAGGACACAAAGTCCAGCATGGACTTGATGAGAAGGGTGGTGTGACACTCCAGGGCAAGATGTCCCGCCGGGTTGGCGGCGCTCTCAAAGGAGCCAAGCACCGTCATGGACCCGATGCAGAAAAGAAGGCAGGCCGTCACAAAGCCCTCCGCCGGGTGGCTCACGCCCTCCGCACCGCCGCCAATTTTGGCCAGCACCGCGTCCCCAAGGCGGTTGAGCCTATCGTCCAGGCGGACGAGCCAGCCGATCAGCAGACCAGCCGCCATGCTGGCCACGCAGACGAGCGCCTGCACGCCGCTGGTCACGCCCACGATGCCGCCGGCCGCGGCGAATACGGTGCAAAAGCCGAGACACACCATCATCGCCTCCGGCAGAGGCTCGCGGGACGGGAACTTTCCCGCCTTTTTCCGGGGCGCGCCGCCGGACCTGCGCCGGAGCAGCAGCCCCAGACTCCCGCCCAGCAGCACCGTCAAAACATTGCAGACTACGCCAAAATACTTCCACACGGTGTCTATCCCTCGCTGTATGTAAATCTAAGGGATTATAGCATATTTCGTGAAATTTGCATAGACGTTTATTGGCCGCTGGCGCCGTAGTTGGCCAGCACACGGGCGCTGGGGTCGTTCACGTCGCAGCCGGCCCAGGACTTGTTGGGCATCCAGAAGTCCTTGACCATGGGGGCCTGGCCGGGGTAGTATTTCTCGAATATCTCCCGGTAGAGAAGGCTCTCCTTGGTGAAGGGTTGGGCGAAATCGTAGGCCAGCCGGCGCTGTTCAAATTCCCCGTCGGTGTACTTTGTCTCGGCATATGCCTTCAGGTCGTCCACCATGGAGTGGCCCACCGCGTCGGAGAAGGCCGCCTTTTGCCGCCAGAGGATGCTGTCGGGCAGGATGTGGTCCTTTTCAAAGGCGTGCCGGAGCAGATACTTGCCCATGTTGTAGCTGTTGACTTTGAGCCTTGGGTCTACGCTCATGACGTATTTGACAAAATCCAGATCGCCGAAGGGTACGCGGGCCTCCAGGGAGTTGGCGGAGATGCACCGGTCGGCCCGGAGCACGTCGTACATATAAAGCTCGTCAACCCGCTTTTTGGCCTCCTGCTGGAACGCCTCGGGGGAGGGGGCGAAGTCGGTGTATTTATAGCCGAACAGCTCGTCGGATATCTCCCCGGTCAGCAGCACACGCACGTCCGTGGTGTCGTGGATGGCTTTGCAGCACAGGTACATGCCCATGCTGGCACGGATGGTGGTGATGTCATAAGTGCCAAGCATGGCGATGACTTCCTCCAGCGTGTCCAGCACCTGCTGGCGGGTCATGTACACCTCCGTGTGGTCCGCGCCGATGTAGTCCGCCACCTGGCGGGCGTATTTGAGGTCGATGGCGTCTTTATCCATGCCGATGGCGAAGGAGCGGATATGCTTGCCCAGGATGCGGGCGGATATGGCGCAGACCAGGCTGGAATCCAGGCCGCCGGACAGGAGAAAGCCCAGAGGCGCGTCCGCGTCCAGGCGCTTGTCCACGCCCAATATCAGCTTTTCACGGATATTGCGGCAGACGGTCTCCAGATCGTTGTCCACATACCGGTCCACCGTGGTAACGTCGGCGTAGCGGGTGAATTTCCCGTCGGCGTAATAATGGCCGGGCGGGAAGGGGACGATCTCTTTACACAGGCCCACCAGGTTTTTCGCCTCGCTGGCAAATACCATGCTCCCGTCGTCCAGACAGCCGTAGAAAAGCGGCCGTATGCCGATGGGGTCCCGGGCGGCGACGAACCGGTCCTTTTGGCTGTCATAGATGATCATGGCAAATTCCGCGTCCAGCATGGCGAACATGTCCAGCCCGTACTTGCGGTACATGGGCAGGATGATCTCGCAGTCAGACTGGCTTTGGAAATTATATTCTTTGGCAAGCTCCGCCTTAATAGGACGGAAGAGATACAGCTCCCCGTTGCACACGGCCATATCCCCGTCCAGGTGGAACGGCTGCATGCCGTTGGGGTGCAGGCCCATGATGGCCAGCCGGTGAAAGCAAAGCCAGCCGCTCCCGGCCTTTTCCACACGGGTCATGTCCGGGCCGCGGAAACAGGTCCGGTCGAAATAGGGCCGAAGCTGGTCCTCTGAAAGCGTCCTTTTTGTAAATCCCATGATACCGCACATAGTGTTTTCTCCTTCCACGACAAAAAAAGAGCAGCGCCGTTCGTAAGAACGCCGTTGCTCTTATCCGCAGTATAGACCCGTAAGGGGAGATTGTCAAGATTTTTTTGCTTCCGACGGGTTTGCGTCGGCGTGGAAATACTTGGCGTAGTTGTCCCGGAACATCTGGCGGTACGCCTCGTTGTCGGAGTGGTGCAGGTCGTGCAGGTACTGGTGCTCCTGGCCGGTGATGGCGCTGTCGTTGCGGCTCAGGATATACACGGCCAGGTCGGAGCACTGGTCGGACACACGCTCCATGCTCTGCAGGATGTTCTGGTAGAGGATGCCAGTGTACACGTCGCAGATGCCGTGGGTCATGCGGTCCACGTGCCGGGCCTTCATGGCCTCGATCAGGTCGTCGATGACCTCCTCCAGCGGCTCCACGGCCCGGGCGCTGCGGACGTCGTTCTGCTTGAACGTCCGGCAGGAGAGCGTCAGGATATCGGTCACGGCGCAAATGGTGTTTTCCAGGTCCACCCGCGCCTGTTCGGACAGTGATTTGCCGCTTTCGTGCAGAAGCTGGGCGTCGTGCTCAATGTCCACGGCCAGGTCCCCGATGCGCTCAAAGCAGGTCAGGGCCTTGACCTGGAAGCTCTGGCTCAGGTTGTCCGAGGTGATGGTGATGTGGGGGGAGAGGTTGACCAGGTATTGGTTGGTGGCGTCGGCCATCTTGTCCAGCAGCGCTTCCCGCCGGGAAAGACGCTCGGTCTGCTTGGCGTCAAAGGCGAAGAGCTGGCTGGTGGCGAGACGGTAGTTGCTCTGGGCCACGTCGGCCATATGGCCGATGAGATGGGCGGACTGGTCCAGGGCGATACGGGGGTTGGTGACCAGGTGGCTGTCCAGCTCCCGAAGGTTCTCCACGATGTCCAGGTATTCCGGGGGCGCGGGCTTGTCCGGCACGAGCTTTTCCGCCAGCCGGGCGAACACGCCGGACAGGGGCAGGAAAAGCACCGCCGGGATGAGCCGGAAAAGGCCGTGTACGTTCGCCACGCCGCCGGAGTCCAGCGTGGCGTACCAGAGACTGTCGCCGATGACGCCCGCGGCGCGAAGCACGGCCAGCGTCACGGTGATGAGAAGGGCGGCGCAGATATTGTAGATGACGTGGACCGTGACCGTGCGTATCTGCTCGGGCTTGGCCCCGATACGGCAGACGAGGAACGTGGTCAGGCAGTCGCCGATGTTGACGCCGATGATGACGCCCACCACGCCGGACAAATGCACGCCCACGGAGCTTGCGAAGGTCTGCAGGATGCCGATGACGGCGGAGGAGCTCTGGATGACGCCGGTGACGGCCGTGCCGGCCAGAAAGCCCAGGAAGTGGTTGCCCTCAAAGGCGGTCAGAAGGCCGCTCAGAGAGTCGCCAAAAGAACTCACCGCGTCGCTCATGAAGATAAGGCCCATGAACAGCACGCCGAAGCCCATGGCGATGGTGCCGATGTTTTGTGCGGAGCTGCCGTGGATGAACATCAAAAGCACGATGCCGAGGATGAGGGCGATGGGGGCCAGGTTTTCCGCGTTGAAAAGGTACAATAGGCTGGAAGCGCCGGCCTGCAGGTCCATGAGGCGGATGATCTGGGCGGTGATGGCGGTGCCAACGTTGGCGCCCAGGACGATGCCGATGGACTGGCGGAAGGTGAGAAAGCCCGCGCCCACCAGGCCCACGGTCAGCACGATGGTGGCGGTGGAGCTCTGGATCATGCAGGTGACCAGCGTGCCAAGCAGAAAGCCCAGGGCGGGCCTGCTGGTGACCTTGGCAAGGGCCGCTTTCATGGCGCTGCCGGAGCAGCTTTTCAGCCCGTCGCCCATGACCCGCATGCCGTACAGAAACATGGCCAGACCGCCCAATAAGGCGATGATCTTATAAAACATATCCATAGTGTGCATATCTCCGGGGTCGTTTCCCCAAAACATCTTATGTCGAACTTACTCCAGCATCCATATTACACTATGGCTTTTTCCGGTACAAGTTAAAATTGGTGTCATTTTGTAACGCATTGGAATTTGCTTCATGCTACAATGGCAGAAACATCCGTGAAAGCAGGGCGCGCAGCCCGCAAGGAGGAACTTATGGCCTATTTTTACAGCGAACCGTCCCACACGTTCAGCGAGTATCTGCTCATACCGGGATATACTTCGGAGCAGTGCGTGCCGGACAATATCAGTCTGAAAACGCCTCTGGTGAAGTTCAAAAAGGGCGAGACCCCGGCCATCACGCTCAGTATCCCCATGGTCAGCGCCATCATGCAGTCCGTGTCCAACGACACCCTGGCCATCGCCCTGGCCCGGGAGGGAGGACTTTCCTTCATCTACGGCTCTCAGTCCATTGAGGACGAGGCGGCGATGGTGGCACGGGTGAAGAATTATAAATCCGGCTTCGTGGTCAGCGCGTCCAACGTGACGCCGGACGCCACGTTGGCCGATATCCTGGCATTGAAGGCGAAAAACGGCTTTTCCACCGTGGCCGTGACCGAGGACGGTACCGCGGGCGGCAAGCTGCTTGGCATCGTCACCAGCCGGGACTACCGGGTCAGCCGCATGTCCACGGACGAGCGGGTGCGGGACTTCATGACGCCGCTGGAAAAGCTGGTCACGGCCCCCGCCGGTACCAGCCTCAAGGAGGCCAACGATATCATCTGGGACCACAAGCTCAACGCACTGCCCATCGTGTCCGCCGACGGACGGCTGGAATATTTCGTCTTCCGCAAGGACTACGACAGCCACAAGGAAAACCCGGACGAGATGCTGGACGGGGAAAAGCGGCTGATGGTGGGCGCGGGCATCAACTCCCGGGACTACGCCCAGCGGGTCCCGGTGCTGGTGGACGCCGGGGCCGACGCGCTGTGCATCGACTCCTCCGAGGGCCATTCTATCTGGCAGAAGCGGACCATCCAGTGGATACGGGAGCGCTACGGCGAGAGCGTGAAAGTCGGCGCGGGCAACGTGGTGGACGCGGAGGGCTTTCGGTTCCTGGCGGAGGCCGGGGCCGATTTCGTGAAGGTCGGTATCGGCGGCGGGTCCATCTGCATCACCCGGGAGACGAAAGGCATCGGCCGGGGTCAGGCCACGGCGGTCATCGAGGTGGCAAAGGCCAGGGACGAGTATTTTAAAGAGACTGGCGTCTATGTGCCCATCTGCTCCGACGGCGGCATCGTCATGGACCACCATATCACCCTGGCGCTGGCCATGGGCGCGGATTTCGTCATGCTGGGCCGGTACTTCGCCCGCTTTGACGAGAGCCCTACCCCCAAGCTGAATATAAACGGCACCATCGTGAAGGAATACTGGGGCGAGGGGTCCAACCGGGCCCGCAACTGGCAGCGGTACGACCTGGGCGGCGGCGAGAGCCTCAGCTTTGAGGAAGGCGTGGACAGCTACGTGACCTACGCCGGCGGCCTGCACGAGAACGTGCAGAAGACGCTGTACAAGGTCAAGTCCACCATGTGCAACTGCGGCGTCACCGATATCCCCGCCCTGCAGCGGGACGCACGGCTCACCCTGGTCAGCGAGACAAGCATCGTGGAGGGCGGCTATCACGACGTGACGCTGCGCAATACCAGCGCTATGCAGTAAAAAAGGGGGGATACCCATGACCGATATCGAGATCGCCCAGGCCTGTAAAATGGAGCCTATCGGCGCCATCGCCGAAAAGGCCGGCGTGGACGAGAAATACCTGGAGCCATACGGCAGGTATAAGGCCAAGGTGGACTACGCCCTGCTGGACGAGAGCCAACGGTCCGACGGGAAGCTCATTTTGGTGACCGCCATCACGCCCACCCCCGCTGGCGAGGGTAAGACGACCACCAGCATCGGTCTGGCGGACGGTTTGCGGCGTATCGGCAAAAACGCCGTGCTGGCTCTGCGGGAGCCGTCTCTGGGGCCCGTGTTCGGCGTCAAGGGCGGCGCGGCCGGCGGCGGCTATGCCCAGGTGGTGCCCATGGAGGACATCAACCTGCACTTCACCGGCGACTTTCACGCCATCGGCGCGGCCAATAACCTGCTGGCCGCTATGCTGGACAACCATATCTATCAGGGCAACGCTTTAAAAATCGACCCCAAGAGCGTCACATGGAAGCGCTGCGTGGACATGAACGACCGGCAGCTTCGCCACGTGGTGGACGGCCTGGGCGGGCGGGTCAACGGCGTGCCAAGAGAGGACGGGTACGACATCACTGTGGCCACGGAGATCATGGCCGTGTTCTGCCTGGCCGGGTCCGTCCGGGATCTGAAGGAGCGTCTGGGCCGAATCGTGGTGGCCTATACCTATGACGGCGCGCCTGTGACGGCTAAGGACCTGAAGGCGGTGGGCGCGATGGCGGCCCTTTTGAAGGACGCATTGAAGCCCAATCTGGTCCAGACGTTGGAGGGCACTCCCGCGTTCGTCCACGGCGGGCCCTTCGCCAACATCGCCCACGGGTGCAACAGCGTGCTGGCCACAAGGATGGCGATGAAGCTGGGGGACTACGCCGTGACCGAGGCGGGCTTCGGCGCCGATCTGGGCGCGGAAAAGTTTTTGGACATCAAGTGCCGCTGCGCGAATCTGACCCCCGCGGCGGTGGTGGTCGTGGCGACCATACGGGCCCTCAAAATGCACGGGGGGCTTGCCAAGACTGAGCTGGGCCGCGAGGATCTAACGGCGCTGGAAAAGGGCATGCCCAACCTGCTGCGGCATGTTTCCAACATCAAAAATGTGTACGGCCTGCCATGCGTGGTGGCGGTGAACCGGTTTCCCACGGACACGGACGCGGAGGTGGAGCAGGTCATCGAAAGCTGCGCAAAATTGGGCGTAAAGGCCGTGCTGGGTGACTTCTGGGCCAAGGGCGGCGCGGGGGCCGTGGACCTGGCCCACGAGGTGGTGCGGCTGTGCCAGGAAGAAAAGCCCGATTTTCGGTTCAGCTATGCGCTGGATATGCCGCTGGAGAAAAAGATCGAGGCGGTGGTGCAAAAGGTCTACGGCGGCGCGGGCATTTCCATCCTGCCGGCGGCGCAGAAGCAGATCGCGAGGCTGACGGAGCTTGGCTTCGGCGGTCTGCCCGTTTGCATCGCCAAGACACAGTACAGCTTTTCCGACGACCCGGCGAAACTGGGCGCGCCGGAGGACTTCACCGTCACGGTGAAGGAGGTCAAGGTCTCCGCCGGGGCGGGTTTTGTGGTGGTGCTCACCGGGGACATCATGACCATGCCGGGGCTGCCAAAAGTGCCCGCCGCGGAGAAGATCGACGTGGACGATAAGGGCGTCATCTCCGGCCTGTTTTGAGAGAAATGGAAGGAAAAGGAAAACTGATCGTGCTGGAGGGCGTGGACGGCAGCGGCAAGGCCACCCAGGCGAAGCTGCTGTTTGCGGCGCTGCAAAGCCGGGGCGTGTCCGTCCGTCAGGTGTCCTTCCCGGACTATGCGAGCGATTCCTCGGCGCTGGTGAAGATGTACCTGCGGGGCGATTTTGGCAAGGAGCCGGGGGACGTGAACGCCTACGCCGCCTCCAGCTTTTACGCCGTGGACCGGTACGCCAGTTTCAAAAAGGATTGGGAGACGTTTTACCGTGCCGGCGGCGTGGTGGTGGCGGACCGGTATACGACCTCCAACGCCGTACACCAGTGCTCCAAGCTGCCGGAGGAACAGTGGCCGGGGTTTTTAAAGTGGCTTTTCCATTTTGAATACGAGCTGCTGGGCATTCCCGCGCCGGACCAGGTGTTCTTTCTGCGCACCGAGGCGGCCGTGACGGAAAAGCTGCTGTTGAAGCGCTATCACGGCGACGAGAGCCGGGAGGATATCCACGAGGCGGACAGGGCCTACATGGCCCGGTCCCGCCAGGCGGCGGAATACTGCGCCAGGACCCTGGGCTGGACGGAGGTCCGCTGCGTCCGGGACGGCGCTATGCGCACGGCGGAGGACATACACGCCGAAGTATTGGAAAAACTGCATATTTGAACAGGGAGGAACGACTATGAGCTGCATTATCGAGTCTTTCAAGGGCGTCATCCCGGCGGTGCTGTCGGTGTTCGACAAAAACGAGCAGCCGGACGAGAAGGCCACCAGGGCGTTCATCCGCCATCTGATGGGCTATGACATCGGCGGGCTGTACCTTACCGGGTCAACGGGCGAGGCGTTTTTGCAGGACAGCGCCGAGCGCATGCGCCAGGTGGACGTGGTGATGGACGAGGTTGGCGGCAAGCTGCCGGTGGTGGTACATGTGGGCGCTATCTCCACGAAAATGTCCATCGATCTGGCCAGGCACGCCAAGCGCGCCGGGGCGGCGGGCATATCCAGCGTGCCGCCGTTTTACTATAAGTTCTCCGACCAGCAGGTCTACGACTATTACCGGGATATCGCCGAGGCGGTGGACCTGCCCATGATCGTGTACAACATCCCTCTGGCGGGCATGCTGAGCGCGGACATGATCGGTCGGCTGGGGAAGATCGATAACGTCCGGGGCGTGAAATACACCGGCACGGCCCTTTACGAGGTCACCCAGTTCAAGGACGCGTGCGGGGAGGACTTTCTCGTCTACGGCGGGTGCGACGAGATGGGCGCTTCCAACATCGCATTGGGCGTGGACGGCCTTGTCGGCTCGTTCTATAACTGCATCCCGGACCTGTACCTGCGCATTTGGGACGCGGTGAAGAATAACGACGCGGCGGGCGCGGCTGTGCTGCAAAAAAAGGCACTGCACGTCATCGAGATCGGCATTGCCAGCGGCAGCATGATGGCGTGCCTGAAGCTGTGGCTCCGGGCGGCCGGCGTGCCGGTGGGATACGTCCGGCGGCCGTTCAACAACTTCACCGCGGACGAGGAAAAGCGGCTGGTGGACGCGCTGCTGGACCTGGACCAGCGGGAGCAGATCGGCCTGGACATCGCCAGGCGCATAAGGGCTAATCAATAAATAAACGGTATAGACAGCAAGCCCCCGGCGACCGGATGGTCGTCGGGGGTTTCCGTGTGGTGGACGATACAAGACTCGAACTTGTGTCCTCCCGCACGTCAAGTACACCTTGGAGGAATTATATCTCAAATTCGTACTGCCAGGTGCCGCTGACCGGCAGGGGCTGATCCGCCTTTTTGCTGCCGGTGAACAGGCTGACGGTCAGCGCATAGCGCCCGCTTACGAGCCCGTCCAGGGGCAGCGTCAACTCCGCCTTTCCGTCGAGAACCGGGGCAGGTCCCGTACTGGCATTTTCAAGGACCACCTTGCCGGACATGTCCGCGATCCGGCAAGAGCCGATGCTGAGCTGCTCAAACTCGCTGTAAGGGGGCCTGGCGGGGCAGAGCATCGTCACCGTGACATGCAGCTGGTCTCCGTCCACAGACGCGCTCAGTGTCAGGTCCTCCGTGGCCTGCTCATAGGCCGTCCCGACCACGGTGCCGTCCGCCCGGATCATGTCTTTGAAATATCCGGCTGCCGCCGCCGCGCCGATGGCGGAAAGGCAGAGAAGAACGGACATGACCGCCGCGATCAGCACTGTCCGTTTTGGGGCATTCACGGCTGAGGCCTTCTTGTCAGGGGCCGTTTCGGCGCAGCTGACTACGATCCGCGCTTTCATCTGCTCCGGCATTTTCAGCTTCCCAAGCGTTACCCGCAATCTTTCAATGTCCATATCACAGATACTCCTTCCTATATGCTTCATCCAGCAGTTTTCTGCCCTTTTGCAATCGCATTTTCACCGCCGAGGGCGACCGGCCGATGATGCGGGCGATGTCCTGGATGCGGTACTCCTCCACATAGTAGAGCACCAGTACCAGACGGTATTTTTCCGGCAGGGACATGAGCGCGTCCAGTATCCCGCTGTCCGCCTCGTCCAGGGAGACGCCTTCCGCACATGTCAGACTGAACTGCGGACGCCGCCGTCTAGCCCGGAGCATATCGCGGCATTCGTTTTTCGCGACGGTGATGAGCCACGCCTTCTGGTGTGCGGGCGATTCAAAACAAGGTGCTTTCCACAGATATTTCATGACGGTCTCCTGCACCGCGTCCTCCGCGTCCGCCTCGCTGCCCAGCATGACAAGGCACAGCCGGAACAGCATGTCACCATAGAGGCGCACGACTGTCTCCGCGTCATCAGTCCGCCGCACGGATCTTTCCATACCAATATCCTCCTTTCACCCTATACACGTCCAAAAGCGCGTTCCGGTCAATTTTATCATAAAAAAATAGACAGGGGACCGTCAGTCCTGACAGTCCCCATATTTACCGGCGTTGATCAAATCGCCGCCCATCGGGCGGCAACCTTGTTATCAGGGCTCCCATCGCAAACCAGAGAAGCGTTTGCGATGGGAAAAGGAAGAAAGGCTTCTGACCGATGAGGGGCCTGGCTTGCCAGGACCTCGAATCTTCAGAAGCCTTTCGACTTGGTGGACGATACAAGACTCGAACTTGTGACCTCCCGCACGTCAAGCGGATGCGCTACCAGCTGCGCCAATCGTCCTTTCAGTGTTTGGTATTCTACCGTAAATCGCTATGAATGTCAAGAGCTTTGTACAAAATTCCTGCCGGGCGCTCAGACGGTCCGGCGGCCGCCCTCCGGGGTGATCTCGATGATCTCCAACCCCTGGCGCATGGCGTAGAGCATGGTGCTTTGTGTGCCGCCCGGCTCGCCGTTATAGACGGCCACAAGTACGCGGGAGGCGTCCACCATATAGCGGTTGCGGTCGCGCATGCAGGTGGGCGTATAGGCGCTGTGCAGGACGGTGATCTTGTCGCATGCCTCCGCCAGGCGGAAATAGCGCGTCCGCCAGCGCTCGTCCCAGCGCTGCTCCTGGCCCTGAAAGGGCACGGCGGCCTCCAGCGTCACGTCCGGGTGCTCCTCCCGCAGGGCGCATACAGATTCGCCAAAATACATGTCCGCGCCGGTGGCCATGCCGCAGATGAAGTGGCGTATGCCGGCGGCGTAAAGGCTCGACAGCACGTCCGCCAGCGCCTGCTTCAGGCGCAGACAGCGCGTGTCGCGCTCGTTGCTGCCCCAGGGGAGCTTTTCGGCCCGGTGGCCGGTAAAACAACATGTCTTTTCTCGTTCCATGGGACCATTATGACACACGGGGCTTTTTGACGCAATAGGAACATGGAAAGAAAAATTTTTGCGCCTATGAAATTTCCGCGGAAATATAGGCATAATAGAGCTGTTACAATACTATTCGACGGAGGCATAAAGATGAAAAGCATCTTGACGATCATACTCGCGGCTGTGATGCTGCTGAGCCTGCTGGGCGGCTGCGCCAAGGACATGAGCGGAGAGAACCGGCCTGTGCCTACGGCCACCGCCACGGCCAAACCCACGCCCACCAGCCGGCCCACCGCCACGCCCGAGCCAACCGACGAGCCTGACGACAGCACGGCGGACGGCGTTATCGACGAGGGTCGGGACGCTGTGGACGGCGTTGTCGGCGCCGGTGAGGACGCGGTGGACGACATCGTGGACGCCGGCGAGGACATGATAGACGACATGACCGGCAACGGCCAGGATAACGGCAGCGCCAGGGACAATAACGCCCAGGCCAGCACCAACCCCGAGGCCACGCCCGCGCCCAGCGACAAGGACTGAACCTGAACACCGCAAAAGCGGCCCGGAAAACCGGGCCGCTTTGCCCAGGCCGTCAAAAAAGGTTTTTGACGGCCTGAAAACGCCGTGTTTTTCCCGGCGGCGAGCCGCCGCAAAAAACGCCGCTACGCGGCCCACGCGCCCGCAAAGCGTGCGCATGGCGGCTATTTATCCCATTCGAGGCGGGACTACCGTCCCCCTCGAGCTCCCCCTTGCTTTACGCATGTTTGCTAATTTTTTGACAGTCTGCGCAAAAACGGCCCGGAAAACCGGGCCGCTTTGCCATATTGTGGATTTTATCGGATGAGGCCGTGGGCGGCCAGCACCTTTGCAAGCGCTTGCCGGTGGCCGTCGCCCATGGGGACCAGAGGCAGACGCATCTCGGGCGAGCACAGGTCCATCATGCCCATGGCAGTCTTGACCGGGATGGGGTTCACCTCCCAGAACAGGGCGGTGAACAGGTCCATGTATTCCCGGTTGAGGGCCGCCGCGGCGGGGTAGTCCCCGGCCAGGCACAGGTCGCACAGGCGGCTCACGGCGGCGGGTACGATGTTGCTGGCCACGGATATGACGCCTTTGGCCCCCAGGGCCATCATGGCGACGGTGTCGCTGTCGTTGCCACTGAAAAAGTTGAGCCTGTCGCCGCACAGGGCCACGGTCCGGGCGAACGCGCCGATGTCCCCGTTGGCCTCCTTGACGGCGTTGATGCGGGGGTGGTCGGCCAGGGCGGCGTATGTTTCCGGCGTCACGCCCACGCCGGTCCGGCTGGGGACGTTGTAGACGATGATGGGCAGTTCGGTCCGGTCCGCGATATAGGTGAAGTGCTTGACGAGGCCGGCCTGGGTTGTCTTGTTGTAATAGGGCGTGACAAGCAGCAGCCCGTCCGCGCCGGCGCTCTCGGCCCGTTTGGCCATTGCCAGGGCGGCGGCAGTGTCGTTGGAGCCCACGCCGGCCACGATCTTCATCCGGCCGGCGCTCTTTTTCACGGCGAAGCGAAAGAGCTTTTCCCGCTCGTCGGGGGTCAATGTGGCGCCCTCGCCTGTAGTTCCGCAGACGATCAGCGCGGCGGTGCCGCCAGCGGCCTGGGCCTCGATGAGGCGGGCAAGGGCGTCCAGATCGATGGCGCCGTCCAGCATCGGCGTGACGATGGCGGTGCCGGAGCCGGTAAATATCGGCGTTTTCAATTCGATTCCTCCTAATAGGAAGACGCCGCGGACGATCGGCCCACGGCGTCTTTTGCGTTAAATTTGGGAGGTCATTTATCCAGCCAGCCCTCCGCCCGGAGAAGCTCCGCCAGCAGCACCGCGCCGCCGGCCGCGCCCCGCAGGGTGTTGTGGCTCAGGCACACGAACTTGTAGTCGTACTGAGTGTCGGGCCGAAGCCGGCCAACGCTCACGGCCATACCGCCCTCCAGGTTCCGGTCCAGCTTTGTCTGGGGCCGGTTGTCCTCTTCAAAATAATGCAGGAACTGTTTGGGGGCGGAGGGGAGCGCCAACTGCTGGGGCTTGCCGGAGAAGGCGGCCCAGCGGGCCAGAATTTCATCCTTGGAGGGCTTTTTGGCAAAGCTGGCGAATACGGCGGCCATATGGCCGTTGCTGGCGGGCACACGCAGACACTGAGCGGTGATGGACGGGCCGGCGGCGTTCACGATCCGGCCGTTTTCCACATGGCCCCAGAGCTTCATGGGCTCCTGCTCGCTCTTTTCTTCCTCGCCGCCGATGTAGGGGATGACATTATCCACCATCTCCGGCCAGGTCTCAAAGGTCTTGCCGGCGCCGGATATGGCCTGATAGGTACACACCAGCACCTTTTCCAGGCCGAACTCGTCCTTCAGCGGGTGCAGCGCGGGTACATAGCTCTGCAGGGAGCAGTTGCTTTTGACAGCGATGAAGCCCCGCTTCGTGCCAAGGCGCTTGCGCTGGGCCGGGATGACGGAAAGGTGTTCCGGGTTGATCTCCGGCACCACCATGGGCACGTCAGGCGTCCAGCGGTGGGCGCTGTTGTTGGATACCACCGGACACTCCAGCTTTGCGTAGCCTTCCTCCAGGGCGCGTATCTCGTCGGTCTTCATATCCACGGCGGAGAACACCAGGTCCACCTCCGCGGCGATGGCGGCCATATCGTCCACGGCGTTTTTGACCACGATGGCCCTGGCCTTTTCCGGCATGGGCACTTCCAGCGCCCAGCGGGACCCAACGGCCTGCTCGTAAGTCTTTCCGGCGCTGCGGCCGCTGGCCGCGATGACCGTCAGGTCGAACCAGGGGTGCTCCGCCAGCAGGGAGACAAAACGCTGGCCCACCATACCGGTGCCGCCAATGACGCCAACTTTCAGCTTTTCCATGTTTGATGACCTCCTGAATCAGTGTATGCAGCCGCGAAAAAGGGGTGCAAGGTTACATAATCGTTGACATTGCGTCGGTTTTTGTTTATAGTATAGCCTGTAAAGTATAGCACTTGCGCGCTTTCCCGTCAACAGACGGGAGAGCTTTCGGCGGAGGTCATTTTATGCACAACAAGCGGCGCGCGCGCCGTCTCGCGGCGGCGCTGGTCATGGTCCTGCTGGCGGCGGTATGTCTGCCGACAGGGGCGGAGGCCGCCGGCTTTTCCGATGTGAACAGCTCCAACTGGTATTATGAGGCCGTGAACTACGTGGTGGGGCAGGGCCTGTTCAAAGGCACCAGCGACTCGGCGTTCTCCCCGAATGTGAGCATGTCCCGGGCCATGTTCGTGACCGTGCTGGGCCGGTACGCCGGGGTGGACCCGGCGGGATGGAAGAGCGCGGGCTTCGCCGACGTGCCCGCAGGGGCCTATTACGCCGGGTACGCCGCCTGGGCCAAGGCGGCGGGCATCGTCTCCGGCACGGGCAACAATAAGTTCAGCCCCGACGCCAATGTCACCCGGGAGCAGATGTGCGCCATGCTGAACCGGTTCGCCGCCGCCATGGGGCTGGCGCTGGGCCAGTCCGGCGCGGTCAACACGTTCCCCGACAGCGGCCAGATCAGTTCCTGGGCGAAGGCCGACGTGGACGCCATGCAGCGCTGCGGCGTCATCCAGGGCAACGCCAACGGCAAGCTGAACCCCCTTGGCTCCGCCACACGGGCGGAGGCGGCCACCATGCTCATGCGCTTTGCCGGGGCCGGCTCCGGCGGCGGTACCGCATCCCCCGGCGAGCAGCCGGAGGCGCTTGACCCCAATTTACTGCCGGATACCCCCGCCACCCGACCCGGCGGGTCCGTGGCCATCCAGTCCAGCGTGATACGGGCGGGTATCCTCATCAAGACGAAGAACATCGATACCAGCGTCCCGTCCGTGACCCTCACCTGCGAAAACGGCACCGGCTTTGCCTACGGCGTCATGTCCGGACGGCAGTTCTCCGCCGTGGGGTCCGTGGACGGCGCGAGCGTGACCGTGACCACCAGCGGAACGGTATTCACGGTGGCAGACAGCGCGGGCAACGTGGTCTATACCACCGAGGGAGCGCTGGCCCTGCACCCGGTGAGCTCCGGCAAGGCCGTCACGCGGGTGAACGAGGGGTATAAGTATTTCGGCGACTTTGAGCTCACCCAGGCAGACGGAAAGTCCGGGTACATAACCGTCGTGAACTATGTGGACGTGGAGGATTACGTGAAGGGCGTGGTGCCCTATGAGTTTTCCAACAGCTGGCCCGCGGAGGTCATGAAGGCGGCGGCCATCGCATGCAGAAGCTATGTGATGAGCTATAATTGGAGCATATACGGCGCTTACGGCATGGACATCGTGACCGGCTCGGGGACACAGATATACCGGGGCCGGGGCATATCGGCCAGCGAGAGCTATTTTAGCGCGTCGGACGCGGCGGTGGACGCGACGCGGGGTGAGTATCTGACCTATAACGGCAAGATATGCGTGACGTGCTTTTCCTCCTGCGACGGCGGCCAGACACTGGATTCGTCCGCGGTCTACGGCACGAACTACGCCTATCTGGTCGGCAAGGCGGACCCCTATGAACAGGCCGCCAAGGGCGATATCGCCGCCGCCGGCGGCAGCTACAGATCCATGGTCAGCGCCAGCCACCGGGTGGGTCTGAGCGCCTGGGGGGCTTACGCCATGGGGAAATATTACAACAAGAGCTGTGAGGCGATCCTGGGCTTTTACTACACCGGGACAAGCATCCAGAGCGGAGGCTGAGTTGAAGACATCTGATTTTATGTACGACCTGCCGGAGCGGCTGATCGCCCAGACGCCCTTGGAGCGCCGGGACGGGTCAAGACTGCTGGCGCTGGACAAGACCACCGGCGCGATGGACCACCGGCATTTTTACGATCTGCCAGAGTATCTGCGGCCGGGGGACTGCATGGTGCTCAACGACTCCCGGGTGATACCGGCCCGGCTCATCGGTACGCGGCCCACCGGCGGCGCGGCGGAGGTGCTGTTGCTGCGGGATATGGGCGAAGGGCGCTGGGAGTGCCTGGTCCGGCCGGGGAAAAAGCTGCGGGACGGCGCGCAGATCATATTCGGCGACGGCGAGCTGACGGGCAGGGTGGAGGCAGTGCTGCCCGACGGCAACCGTGTGGTGCGCTTTTCCTACGAGGGCATCTTTCTGGAGGTGCTGGAACGACTGGGGCGGGTGCCTCTGCCGCCGTATATCAAAGAACAACTGGACGACCCGGAGCGGTACCAGACCGTCTACTCCGTCCATCCGGGCAGCGCGGCGGCTCCCACGGCGGGGCTGCATTTCACCCCCGAGCTGCTGGACAGGATACGGGCCATGGGCGTGGATGTGCGGTTCGTGACGCTGCATGTGGGGCTGGGCACGTTCCGGCCCGTGAAGGCGGAGAACGTGGAGGACCACGAGATGCACAGCGAGTACTGCACCGTGCCCGTTGAGACGGCGGAGGCGGTGAACCGGGCCAGGGCCGCGGGCGGCCGGGTCGTGTCCGTGGGTACCACGTCCTGCCGGACGCTGGAGAGCTTCACCGGCGAGGACGGCTTGCTCCGGCCGGAGAGCGGCTGGACGGACATCTTCATCTATCCGGGTTATAAATTCAAGTGCGTTGACGCGCTGGTGACCAACTTCCACCTGCCCGGTTCCACGCTGGTGATGCTGGTGTCCGCCCTGGCGGGGCGTGAGAACATTCTGAACGCCTACGCCGAGGCGGTCCGGCGGGAGTACCGGTTTTTCAGCTTCGGCGACGCGATGTTCATCCATTAATTCAACTGCGAGGAAGCTATGTACAGACTTTTGCGACAGACCGAGGGCCACGCCCGGCGGGGGGAATTTATAACGCCCCACGGCACGGTGCAGACCCCGGCCTTTATGAACGTGGGCACCGTGGCGGCCATTAAAGGCGGATTGTCCGCCAAGGACTTGGAGGACCTGGGCTGCCAGGTGGAGCTTTCCAACACCTACCACCTGCACGTGCGCCCCGGCGACGAGCGTATCAAGCAGCTTGGGGGGCTGCACAAGTTCATGACCTGGCGCGGGCCTATTTTGACCGACAGCGGCGGGTTTCAGGTGTTCTCCCTGGCGGGGCTGCGCAAGGTGACGGAGGAGGGCGTGGCATTCCAGAGCCACGTGGACGGTCGGCACCTGTTCATCGGGCCGGAGCAGAGCATGCGTATCCAGGCCAATCTGGGCAGCGACGTGGCGATGGCCTTCGACGAGTGCGTGAAGATACCATCGCCCCGTGAGTACTTCGAGGCGGCCACACAGCGGACATACCGGTGGCTGGTCCGGTGCAAAAAGGCGCTGGCGGAATATAACGCCGAGCCGGACGCGGTGAACCCCGGCCAGATGCTCTTCGGCATCAACCAGGGCGGCATTTACCCGGACCTGCGGGTGGAGCATATGAAGGCCATCGCGGCGCTGGACCTGCCCGGTTACGCCATCGGCGGGCTGGCGGTGGGGGAGACCCATCAGGAGATGTACGACACCATCGAGCTGGTCCAGGAGTACATGCCCGCCGACAGGCCAAGGTATCTCATGGGCGTGGGCACGCCGGGGAACATCATCGAGGGCGTCTGGCGGGGGGTAGACCTGTTCGACTGCGTGATGCCCGCCCGGAACGGGCGCCACGCGCATTTGTTCACCAAGCGGGGCGTCATCAACCTGAAAAACGAGAAATACGCCCTGGACGAAAGCCCCATCGACCCAGAGTGCTCCTGCCCGGTCTGCCAGCGCTACAGCCGCGCCTATATCCGGCACCTGTTCGCGGCCCAGGAGACGTTGGGTCTGCGGCTGGCGGTGATGCACAACCTGTGGTTTTATAATAACCTGATGGCGGAGATACGCGCCGCGCTGGACGCCGGGACCTTCGCCGCCTACCGGGCAAAATATTCCAAACTTCTTGACACGAGGATATAGTCGCATTTATAATGGAGCTAATCTATTTGGAGGTATACAGATGAAACTTTCTCGCATTACCAGGGTCCTGGCCCTTTTTGTGATGGTGGCGCTGGGCGTGTTCATGGCCAGCGGCTGCGTGCCCGCGGCGACCACGGAAGACGGCGCGGCGACAGCTACCGCCGCCGGCGGCGGCATCAGCATGATCATTATGCTGGTGCTCATGATCGGCGTGTTCTACTTCCTCATGATCCGGCCGGAGAACAAGCGGAAAAAGCAGGCCCAGCAGATGCGCGATAACCTGGCCGTGGGCGACACCATCACCACCATCGGCGGCATCATGGGCAAGGTGGTCAACGTCCGCGAGAACGCCATCGTCATCGAGACCAGCGACGACCGGGTACGGCTGCAGCTGATGAAGTGGGCCGTGTCCAGCGTGGGCAAGCAGACCGAGGAGCCCAAGGACTGACGCGATAATTTCATACGCATGATTTTCTCCCCCCGGGAATAGGCTTTACCAGCCTGATCACCGGGGGGTATCTTTATCATGACATTTTTCAAAAAACGCTCGTTTCTGGTCTGCGCGGCCATCGGAGAGGGGTGTGTGCTGGCGCTGACGGCGCTGCTGTGCCTGCCGCTGGCATGGGCCGTCACGCGGGAGTTTCTGCCGGAGGCCGCCGGCGGCGCGGCGGTGTTGATCGCGGCGGGCCTGTCCGTGCTGGCCGTGACGGCCGTCATCGTCAAAAGCAGGGGCAAAGAGGCCCTTGCCACCGGCGGCGTTATCGCCGGGGGGTATATCCTGCTGGCGGCGCTGGCGTGCGCATTGGCCGGGAGCAAAAGCGCCTTTGGAACCTGGCTCGTCTACCTGGCGGCGGCTGTTTTGCTGGGCGGAGCCATCGGCGCCGCGGCCTCCATTCGTCAAAATGCCCACAAAAGGCGGCGTCGTTAGGCAATTTTAATAACTATTTGTTATTACTCGCCAGGGGCTTTAATTTAATTACAAAAACACTAAATCTCGTCATAAATTGTAACGATTGATACCAGCGATAGACAAGAA
Source organism: uncultured Oscillospiraceae bacterium (assembly GCA_947624385.1). Taxonomy (GTDB): domain Bacteria; phylum Bacillota; class Clostridia; order Oscillospirales; family Oscillospiraceae; genus CAJOIG01. Next base: position 32,218 of record CANQJZ010000009.1, on the reverse strand, counting down.
TCCAGAGAATAAGGGAAATTAATTATTACAAAACGTAACTATTTTAAAGATTTAATTGACATAACGTCCGTTAAAAGTAACAAAAATGACATTTTTTATGAAAACCTATTGATTACTCTCTGAATTTGATATATATTATGGTCACTGATTATGTTAAGCATGCGTAAGGAGCGTGACCATGGTGACGAATGCAGAATGCCTGGGCGGATATGAGCGCTATCTCACGGACGAGAAGCGGGCCTCGAAAAACACGCTCAGCTCCTATCTCCGGGACGTGCGGCAGTTCGGCGAGTACATCGAGGCGGACGGCGTCGATTATGTCACTGCGGACGAGGACGATCTGTGCGGTTACATCGACCACCTGCGCCAGGCGGGAAAGTCGGTGGCCACGGTGTCCCGCAGTATCGCGTCGCTGAAGAACTTCTATGTGTGGATGGTCCTGCGCGGCTATGTGGAGACGAACCCCACCGGCAAGCTGGTGCCGGATAAGGCCACCCATAAGCTGCCGGAGATACTGACGGCCCAGGAGGTGGAGCTGCTGCTGGCCCAGCCCCAGTGCTCCGACCGGAAGGGCTATCGGGATAGGGCGATGCTGGAGCTTCTGTACGCCACGGGCATCCGGGTCAGCGAGCTCATCGGTCTGGACGTGACGGACCTGAACCTGTCCGCCGGCATCATCAACTGCCGGGGGCGCAACAAGGTCCGGGCCATCCCGCTGTATCCCAAGGCCATCAAGGCGCTGAAGGATTACGTGGAGTTCATTCGGCCGGAGATGCTGGCAACGCCCGGTGAGCGGGCGCTGTTCGTGAACGTCAGCGGCGAGCGCATGAGCCGCCAGGGCTTCTGGAAGATCGTCAAGAGCTATCAGCAGAAGGCCGGCATCGAAAAGGACATCACGCCCCATACCCTGCGCCACAGCTTCGCAACACACCTGCTGGAAAACGGCGCGGACCTGCGCTCCATTCAGGAAATGCTGGGCCACGCGGACATCAGCTCCACCCAGATCTATTCTCAGCTGGTGAAAAAGCAGCTCAAGGACGTTTATGTGAAGGCCCATCCCAGGGCGTGAAAAAGACAGGACCCGATTTTTCGGGTCCTGTCGATTTTTATGCTTGCGTTGCGTGCGATAATGCGCTACAATAGAGGCACGAGGTAAACAAAAGGCGGGACGTGAAGGATGGCCGTCCTCCACGCCCCTATGCAGGAGATGCGGCTCCCACACAGCAGGATAACTGCGCCGGACCCATTATAACCGTAACGGCTTGTTTTTACAAGGCGGTTTATATGGGGGCAGTGCTGTCGTTCCACGGTGTAGGGAAGTTTCCCTGCGCCGTCTTTTGTTTGTCTCGGTAGAAGGGTCGCGGGGCGGGCAAAACCCGCTCCGGGCCTGACTGCCGGACACCAAAAAAGAAAGGAACGGTATAGCACTATGGCAAAGCGCGGTTTGTGTTTGCTCCTGGCGCTGGCGACGCTCTTTTCCCTGAGCGTTCCAGCGTTCGCGGAGGAAGAGCCGGTCACGGCGGAAGAAGTCGTGACGGAGGAACCGGTCATAGAACCGGAAGAAGTAGTGGAGGTGGAAGAACCAGCAGACGAACCGTCGCCCGCTGCAGATACACCCACCTCCGGCAACTGCGGACCAAAGGTAAATGGAAACTTTACCGCCAGTGTACAATGGTCCTTTTCCGGTGGCACCCTGACCATCACCGGCAGCGGGGCAATGGAGGATGACTTTGACACATATTACGGTGGCAATCTGTTCATAACAACTCACGGTGGCGAACAACCCTGGTATGATTACAGAGATCAGATCATTCGGGTAGTCATTTCCAACGGCGTGACTAGCATCGGGACATCCGCGTTCTACGGCCTTAACAAGATGTCCAGCATAACAATAGCTGATGGCGTGACAAATATCGGCTCGAAGGCGTTTTACAACTGTAGTGCGCTGGTGAGCGTTTCGGTCCCGAACAGCGTGACAACCATAGGCTTTTCAGCATTCCTCGGATGCGGTAAGCTGACAACTGTCACGCTCAGCAACGCGCTTACCAGTATTGGCAACAATACATTCTATGGTTGCACCAGCCTGGCCAGCGTCATAGTTCCTGACAGTGTTACCAGTATTGGCGATGCCGCATTTTATAATTGTACCAGCCTGCCCAGGATCGTCATTCCGCAGAGTGTGACTACCATTGGCTCTAGTGCGTTTTTTACCTGTAAACGTCTAGCCAGCGTTACCATTCCTGAGGGGGTGGTGAGTATTGGAAACGCTGCTTTCAGCGGCTGCAGTGTCCTGACCGGCGTCATTTTACCGGACAGCCTTGTGTCGATCGGCAATTATGCTTTTAATGAGTGCGACGCGCTGGCCTCTATTGCCATTCCCTCCGGCGTGGCAAGTATTGGAGAAAAAGTGTTTTATTCCTGCAATACGCTGTCAAGCGTAACCATTCCCGAGGGAGTGACCAGCATAGGAAAACAAGCGTTTCAATCCTGTGCCAGTTTGACCAATATCACGCTTCCCAAAAGTGTGGTCAGCATAGATTCGGGAGCGTTTAATTCTGGTTTAACGTCTATCGTTATCCCCAATGCCACCTGCTCCATCTACAATGGGACCGAGACCCTGGGAAAAACCAGTAAGACCACGATTTACGGCGTCGCTGGTTCCACAGCGGAGGCCTACGCGGTCCGGTACGGTTACACCTTCAAGACTCTGGAGGAACTGAATGCCACGCCTACGCCGGAACCTACGGCGGAGCCTACCCCCGAGCCTACGGCAGAACCTACGCCGGTGCCCACGGCGGAACCTACACCTGTGCCCACGGCGGAACCCACCCCCGAGCCCACCGCCACACCTAAGCCTACGGCTACGCCTAAGCCGCAGTTGGCCGCGCCGACGGTGAAGATCGAGAAGGTTTCCACGGGCATCAAGGTAAGCTGGAACAAGATCGCTGGTTCGCCGAGATACATGGTGTATTACAAGGAAAATAACGGTGGGTGGAAGAAGATCGGGACTACGACATCTACCACCTACACGCGCAAGGCGGCGAATCTGAAAAACGGCGTGACGTATCAGTTCACAGTGCGGTGCTGTGCCAATGATAAGAAGACTATGCTCGGGCCGTATAAGGCGAGTAATAGTTTGAAGTACGTCGGCCAACTGGCGGCTCCCACGGTGAAGATCGCCAAGGTAGCCGGGGGAATCAAAGTGACCTGGAACAAGATATCTGGTTCACCCCGTTACATGGTCTACTACAAGGAGGGCAACGGCGGATGGAAGAAGATCGGGACCACGACCAGCACGACGTATACCAGGGCCGCGAAGTACCTCAAGAACAATGTCACGTATACGTTCACCGTGCGGTGCTGCGAGAATGACAAGAAAACGCTGCTGGGGCCGTATAAGGCGAGTAATAGTTTGAAGTACGTCGGCCAGCTTGCCGCGCCCACGGTGAAGATCGCGAAAGTGGCCGGGGGAATTAAGGTCAGTTGGAATAAGGTGACCGGTTCGCCGAGATATATGGTGTATTACAAGGAAGGTAACGGCGGGTGGAAGAAGATCGGGACCACCACCGCGACGAGTTACACAAGAGCGGCGAAGTACCTCAAGAACGGCGTCACGTATACGTTCACGGTGCGGTGCTGTGAGAACGACAAGAAAACGCTGCTCGGGCCGTACAAGGCGAGTAACAGTTTGAAGTATACGAAATAACAATCCCCCAGTCAGCGCAAAGCGCTGACAGCCCCCTTTACACAAAGGGGCCTTCCATATGGAATGGGCGCGGCTATCTGCCGCGCCCATCATTATTGAAAGCCTCCCCTGTGCAAGGGGAGGTGCCGAGCGGAGCGAGGCGGTGGGGTTGTAGCGTCGGATAACAGACAACCCTCCAGTCACGCTTGCGCGTGACAGCCCCCCCTTACACAGGGGGGCCGTCCATAATGTGCGGCTGGCGCCGCATTCTCTCTTACTGCGATTTTTTGCGGCTGCGGCGTCTGCGGCGGCGGGCGCGGTCGTTGCGGTCGTGAAAGCTCTTGACCATTTCCTCGTCCGCCTCGTAAAGAAGCCGGTTGGCGATCCAGGTGCCGTCATCCCGCTTGCGTAAACGTATGCGGCAAAGATAGGACCCGTGCTCGTCGCACTTGGCAAGGGACATGTACCGCCTGTCGCCCTGGCTGACCCAGCGGGTCCGCTCCAAGAGCTTTCCGCACACGGGACACACGGCCCGGGCCTCTTCCGCCGCCGCCCAAAGCTCTTCTTTGGTGCTGTACACGGCCGAGACGGAGTGCTCAATGGGCTTGAGACCGTTTTGCCCGCCGGCGGGTTGGATGGCAAGCTGGCGGGCCAGCCTGTCGTATTCCAAAAGGCCGCGGGCCATATCCAGCCGGGAGCACACCAGGGCGGTGTTATAGGCGTCCCCCAGGGCGTCATGGGCCACGCGGGTCTGCTCGATGGAGAAGTGCTCCATGGCGGTCTCCAGAGATTTCTGGTTCCGGTCCGGGTCCTCGGTGAGCATATTGTAGATGAGCTGCAGGTTCACCCACTGGCCCATCCAGTCGATGTCCAGGTCGTGGATGATGCAGTTTTGCTCCATGATGCCGCTGTCGTCATAGCCCCAGGTCATGAAGGTGCAGTCGGGCCCGCACCAGGCCAGAAATTTCTCCAACGCCTGGGGGAACGGTGTGCCCTGGGCCAGACGGGCGTTGTCAAAGCCGGTGATCTTCTTGACCTTGAAGTGCATCTTCCGAAACCACACGGGGCTCACGTCGCACTGAAATTCCTCGCCGGGGGTGAAGTCGTCGTTCAGCCTGACGGCGCCGATCTGGATGATCTCGCCCCGCAGGCGGATGGGAAGATGGTTGAAAACGGAGGATCTCGCACTCATGGCCTGGTTCCATTCCAGGTCGAGGACAATGTATGGCATGGGGTGTTTCCTTCCTGTGCGCCATATGCGCGGTACAAAATATTGTAACATATTTTTGAAAACATGACAATACAATTGCACGAATCTTCTATATATGGTAAAATGACAAAGCTAAGCAAGGGAGGGGAAGATATGAAGATCGCGGTGCTCTGCGGCGGGCTTTCCAACGAGAGGGACGTGTCCCTGTCCAGTGGCCGGGGCATTGCCAGGGCCCTGCGGGCGCTGGGCCATCGGGCGGTGCTGCTGGACCTGTTTCTGGGCCGGACGGAGCCGATGGCAGCCATAGACGACGTGTTCACCGCCGAGGATGGCGACAGCGCCTTTGCCGTGGCGGAGAGCGCTCCGGACCTGGCGGCGGTGCGGGCAATGCGCCCCGGTCAGGGCCTGATCGGCCCGAACGTGGCGGATATATGCAGGGCGGCGGACATCGTATTTCTGGCCCTGCACGGCGAGGAAGGGGAAAACGGCAAGCTGCAGGCCTATTTGGACATAAACGGCGTGCGCTATACGGGCAGCGGCTATCTGGCCAGCGCCCTGGCGATGAACAAGAGCGTGTCCAAGAGTCTGCTCCGGGCCGCTGGCGTGCCGGTGCCGGACAGCGTGACCATACATAAGGGCGAGACGACCCCAGAGCCAAAGTTTCCCTGCGTGGTGAAGCCCTGCTCCGGCGGCAGCAGCGTGGGCACCACCATCGTGCAGGGTCCGGAGGAATTTGGCGCGGCGCTGGACCTGGCGTTCCGGTATGAGGACAGCGTGCTGGTGGAGCAGTTTATCGCCGGGCGGGAGCTGACCGTGGGCGTGCTGGACGGGAAGGCCATGCCGGTGACCGAGATCATCCCCAAATCGGGATTTTACGACTACAAGAACAAGTACCAGCCCGGGCTGACGGACGAACCGTGCCCCGCCGATCTGACGGCAGACCAGACCGCCGCCATCCAGCGTCTGGCGGAGAAGGTATACGGCGTGCTGGGCCTGGAGGCTTACGGCCGGGTGGACTTCATCATGGGCAAGGACGGCGTGTTTTATTGTCTGGAAGCAAACACACTCCCCGGCATGACGCCTACCAGCCTGATACCCCGGATGGGTCGGGCCATGGGCATGGACTATGAGCGGCTGTGTCAGGCGCTCATCGACGCGTCGATGAAAAAATATGCGTGATACGATGAAGAATTTCACACCGGCGGTCGTGGCGGCCGTCACGGGCGGTGAGATACGGGGCAGTATCCCGGCGGGGGAGCTGGCATTCGTCACCACGGACAGCCGGACCATCCAGGCCGGGTGTCTGTTCGCGGCCATTCCGGGTGCCCGCGTGGACGGCCACGATTTTATCTCCCAGGCGGCGGAAAAGGGCGCGGCGTGCGTGCTGTGCGAGCGGTTCGCGGACGCGAACGTGTGCCAGATCAGGGTGGCGGATACCCAGGCGGCCCTGCGGGCCCTGGCGGCATGGTACCGGGGACAGTTCCACATACCCGTCATCGGCGTGACCGGCTCCGTGGGCAAGACCACCGCCAAGGAGATGATCGCCGCGGTGCTGTCCGCCCGGTTCGACACCTTGCGGACCGAGAAGAATTTCAACAACGAGCTGGGCGTGCCCCTGACCCTGTTCCGACTGCGGGAACATCACCAGGCGGCCGTGGTGGAGATGGGCATCTCCGGCTTCGGGGAAATGCGCCGGCTTACCCAAATGGTCCGGCCGGATATAGGCGTGTTCACCCTCATCGGCGACGCCCACCTGGAATTTCTGGGCGACAGGCCCGGTGTGCTCCGGGCCAAGGGCGAGATGGCGGAGGGCATGGGTCCCGATGGCGTCATTATCGCAAATGGGGACGACGAGCTGCTCCGGGAGCATGATTTCGGCCGCCGGACCGTGCTGTTCGGTCTGGGCGGGAACTGTGCCGTGCGGGCCGTGGACGTAGAGCCGGCGGGAGAAAGCGGCATGGGCTGCGCCATTTTGGCTGGCCAACGGCGTATCCCGGTCACCATTCCCGCCTTTGGGGACCACATGGTCTACGCGGCCCTGATGGGCGCGGCCGTGGGGCTGGAGCTGGGCTTTACGGATGAGGAGATCGCCGCCGGTATCGCCGCCTATGAGACGGTGGGCAGCCGTGGCCGGGTGGTCCACGCGGGGGAACTCGTCATTCTGGACGACTGCTACAACGCCAACCCCACCAGCACCCGCAGCGCCATCGAGAGTTTGACCCGGCTGACCGGGCGGCATGTGGCCATTCTGGGGGACATGCGGGAGCTGGGGCCGGCGGGTCCTGCCCTGCACCGGGCCGTCGGCGCGTTCGCGGCGGAAAAGTGCGACGCGGTGGTGGCGTGCGGCCTTGAGGCAAAAGAGATCGCCGTGGGCGCTGGGCCTGACACGCCCTGGTTCGCCACAGCGGAGGAACTGATCGCAAGCCTGGACGCGCTGGTGCGGCCGGGTGACGCCGTGCTGGTGAAGGCCAGCAGGGCCATGGGCTTTGAGAAGATCGTAAACGCGTTGACGGAGAGAACGAACTGACGGGAGGCACATCATGGCGAACATGCGCATGGACAAAAACCCCATGCCCGAGCAGGACCCCAGGGCGCGGCTGGGCAACTTTGACGAGGCGGCGCTGGGGTATTCGGCGGAGGCGGCCATCGACGAGGCGAAGCGGTGTTTGAACTGCAAGGAGCCTCGGTGCGTGCAGGGCTGCCCCATGGCGGTGCCTATCCCGGCCTTTATCGCCAAGGTGGCGGAGGGGGACTTCAAGGGCGCTTATGACACGCTTTTTGCCGTGAGCAACCTGCCAGCAGTGTGCGGCCGGGTGTGCCCTCAGGAGAGCCTGTGTGAGGGCCGGTGCATCCGGGGCATCAAGGGCGAGCCGGTGGCCATCGGCTGCCTGGAGCGGTTCACGGCCGACTGGCACATCCAAAACGGCGGGCCATCGCCCGACGATGAGTACGCCGAGCCCAACGGCCACCGGGTGGCGGTGATCGGCTCCGGGCCCGCGGGATTGACATGTGCGGGCGAGCTGGTCCGGCTGGGCTATGAGGTGACCGTGTACGAATCCATGGACAGGGCAGGGGGCCGGATGATGCTGGGCATCCCGGCGTTTCGTCTGCCGCGGTCCGTGGTGGAGATGGAGATCGTGCGGCTGGAAAACCTGGGGGTGGAGATCGTCACCGAGTCCACCGTGGGCAAGGCCGACAGCGTGGACGCGCTGTTTGAACAGGGCTTCGAGGCGGTGTTCATCGGCTCCGGGGCTGGCATGCTATTAAAGCTGAACGTGCCCGGCGAGGACCTGCCGGGGGTGCTGTCGGCCAAGGACCTGCTGATGCGCTCAGAGGAGCTGGCAGCCGGCGTGATGGCGGGCAAGCACGTGGCCGTCGTGGGCGACGGGGATATGGCCGTGGACGCGGCCAGAACGGCGCTGCGCTTAGGGGCGGCGGACGCACGGGTGGCGTGTACAAAGCCTGTGGAAGCATTGCCAGCCCGCCGGGAAGAGGTCAGGCGCGCCCAGGACGAGGGCGTGGTATTTTTGCCTGAGACGAAGGTGACAGAGATACTGGCCGGGGAGGACGGCCGGGTGCGGGCGCTGAAGCTGTCAGGCTCCGGGCCGGATGAGCTGGCGGCGGACACCGTTATCGTGGCCGTGGGCACGGGACCGGACCCGCTGCTGCTGCACACCACGCCGGGTCTGGGTGCCACGGAATCCGGCGGCATCGCCGCGGACCCGGTGAGCTGCGCCACCAGCCGGGTGGGCGTGTTCGCCGGGGGCGACGCGGTGACCGGCGTGGGCACGGTCATCGGCGCTATGACGGCGGGCCGCGCCGCGGCGGCCGGTATCCACAAGTACATACAGGAAAATCCCCATCAGTAAGAACTTGTTACCATTGCATAAAAACCGGCAGCGGATGGTCCGCTGCCGGTGATTATTTATTGATTTTCAGGATTTTTGGTTTTTCTTCCAAATGAGCCACAGCCCGCGGTGGATAAGGTCGCCGTCTAAATGAATATCTTTCCGGCGACAGCAGGGGATGACGGCGGGGGCCCACACGCCGGTGGCCACTACCGTGGCCGGCCCGCCCAGTTCCTCCTCCATCCCGGCCAGAAGCCCGTCCAGCATGGCGGCGGCGCCGTAGATGATGCCGGAGCGCATGCTTTCGTCGGTGTTCTTGCAGATGATATGGCTGGGGGCCTTCAGGACCACGTTGTGCAGCAGGGAGGCCCGACTGGTGAGGGCGGCGGCGGAGGCCAGCACGCCCGGTGCGATGACGCCGCCGATGTACCGGCCCTGGCCGTCGGTGACGCCCAGGCCGATGGCGGTGTCCATATCCACGGTTATGACGGGCAGGGGATAGTCCGCCTGGGCCGCTACGGCGGCCGCCACAAAGTCGCCCCCCAGCTCGGAGGGGTCGTCCAGGCGGATGTTCAGGCCCGTCTTTACGCCCGGACCCACCACCATGGGGGCGATGCCGGTCAAAAGCTCCAGCCCCTGGCGCAGCACCAGCGTCAGCTCCGGCACCACGGACGCCAGGATGCACCCGTCCAGCGCGGCGCAGTCCGCGCCCTGGCGGGTCAGAAGCAGCTGCATCAGCGCCGCGTACTCGTCCGCTGTGCGTGTCTTGACGGTGGCCATCTGGCAGGAAAAGCGCACGGCGCCGTCCTCCAGGCCCGCCAGGGTGATGCGGCTGTTGGACAGATCAACGGTCAAAAGCATTTTCCATCACTTCCCGCCCATAGCTTATCATATTCAATTGCCGCTGTCAAAGGTCAAGCCGTCCCCTCAGGGCCAGGGCGTACAGTCCCAGCCCCGCCGTCATGGAAAGTGCCAGCGCCCACAGGCTGCCATCCGCGCCGGTAAAAGTGCCCACGAAACGTGCCAAAGCGCCGCTTATGACCGCCGCCAGCGCCGCGTATAGCACGCGCCGCAAGGGCAGACGCACGCCGGAGACTTTCCAAAGCCGCCACAGGCTCAGGGCGAAGTTGAACACCTCCGTGAAGCATATGACGAAGATATAAGCTCCCAGGCCCCAGCGGGGCAGCAGCAGCCAGACCAACAGCGCGGAAAGGCCCACGTCCGCGATATTGACCGCCATGCAGAACAGCATCTCGCCCAGGCCCTTCAGGCACCCATCCGCTGCCATATCCATGTACATGACCGGCACGATGCAGGCGAAAATTTGAATGTATCGCCCGGCCTGGGGGGAGTCGTAAAGGGCCAGGCCCAGACTGTCCCCCAGGGACAAAAAGAGGCTGGCGGTGATGGCGCTGAACAGCAGGCTCTTCCACAGCACGTCCTCCGTCACCTGGCGGATGGAGTCGGTCTGACCACGCATTTGCCGCTCCGTGAGCTTGGGCACGATCAGCTCCGCCACGGCCATCATCAGGCAGGAGGGGAACAGCACCACCGGCAGCGCCATCCCCTGGATCACCCCGTAACCGGCCAGAGCCCGCTCCGCCGTCAGGCCGGAGGAACGAAGGCCCCGGGGCACCAACAGATGCTGGAGCGTGGAAAGGCCGCTGCGGGCATAGGACGCCGCCGCGAGGGGCAGGGCGATGGTCAGAAGCCGCCGCGTCATGCCAGACACAGGCGGGAGGGACTTATCCCGGACGATGCCGTGCTTTCGCCGGTCGATGGCGTAGGCCGCGCCAAGCGCCATAAGGCCGAACGCCTCGCCGATCAGCGCGCCGGCGGTGATGCCCGCCACGGCAAATTCCAGGTCAGCCGCCGGGCCGACCAGCAGCACGCACGCGGTCACGCCGATGGTGAGAAGCTGCTGGCACACGGACACGGACACGCTCTTCCACACCCGGCCAACGGCGGTGAAGTACCCGTGCATGACCGAGTCCAGGCCGGTCAGCGGCATGGTGAGGGCCAGGATGAACAGCGGCCGCACGGTCCGGGCGTCCTCCAGCCAGAGAAAGCCCAGGGGTTCCGCCGTGAGCATGAGGATGAGCCCGGCGGCTAAGCCGAAAAAGAGGCCGTACAGCATGGTCTCGCCCAGAGCCTGGGCCGCGCCGTTCGGCCTTTCCAGGCCACGTTCCTCGCTCACGAGCCGAGTGACGGCGTAGCGGCTGCCCGACATGGCCACTGTCACGGCCAGGGCGTTCACGCTCATGACCAGTTGAAAAAGGCCGATGCCGGCCTCGCCGATGCGGCTCACCAGCCAGATCTGCCAGATCATGCCCACGAACCGCATGACAAGCCCGGAGGCGGTGAGCAGCGCCGTGTTGAAGGCCAGGGTCCTGTCCCGCAGCAAGCCGATCCCTCCCATGCCCTTGCGTAAAGCGCGCAAAATGGTTATAATCCACTATATGGGACAAATTCGGCGGATATGTTGAGGATGGGTATGGGCGCGATTTCGGATAAGATGAAGGCGGGGCGGCTGCCATACGCGGCGGCGGTGATCGTGGCGGGGGGCTCCGGGACCCGCTTCGGCGGCGATAAGCTGGCGGAGGACCTGGGCGGCATGCCCGTGCTGGCCCGGACGCTGCTGGCCTTTGAGGGTACGGAGGCGGTCAAGGCCATCGTGGTCGCCGCAAGACGGGAGAGCGTGGACGCGGTGCGTGACCTGTGCCGTCAATACGGTATAGGCAAGCTGGCGGCGGTGGTCCCCGGCGGCGAGACGCGGGCCCAGTCCTGCCTCGCGGGGGTGATGGCCGTGCCGCCGGAGGCGGAGCTCATCGCCATCCACGACGGGGCCAGACCTCTTGTGACGGAGAAGATCGTCATGGACGCGCTGTGGGCCGCCTATCGCCATACGGCGGCGGTGCCGGCCGTGCCGGTGCGGGACACGGTAAAGGTGGCGGATAAGGGCATGGTCACGGGTACGCCCGACCGGGCCCATTTATATGCGGCCCAGACGCCCCAGTGCTTCCAGGCCGACCTCATCCGCGGGGCGCTGCTGGACGCGGCGGAAAACGCACCGGAGGTCACCGACGACTGCGCGGCGGTGGAGCGCATCGGGGGCAGGATCGCCCTATCCCAGGGCAGCGAGGAAAATATCAAGATCACCACGCCGCTGGACCTGCGTCTGGCGCGGCTTATCTGGCAGGAGAGGGAAATGCAATGAGGATCGGACACGGTTATGACGCCCACCGGCTGACAGAAGGCAGAAAGCTTATACTGGGCGGGGTGGAGATACCATTTGAAAAGGGGCTGTTGGGCCACTCGGACGCGGACGTGCTGCTGCACGCGCTGGCGGACGCCATATTGGGCGCGGCGGCATTGGGGGACATCGGAAAGCTGTTCCCCGACAGTGACCCGGCCACGGAGGGCATCGACAGCCGCGTCATTTTGCGCGGGGCGGTCCGGACGGTCCGTGAGGCCGGCTACCGCGTGGAAAACTGCGACGTGACCGTGATCGCCCAGCGGCCCAAGCTGGCGCCGTACATAGACAAAATGCGTGAGAACATCGCCGCAGACCTGGACGTGGACGTTTCCGCTGTCAGCGTGAAGGCCACGACAGAGGAACACATGGGCTTCACCGGCGCCGGCGAGGGCATCAGCGCCCACGCGGTGGCGCTGCTGGTCTGAGACGGACCAATCAGACCGCCTCCCGCATACAATGGCCTGTGACCATTGGCGGGAGGTTGTTTTATGCAATATTTACTGACATTCCGGAGCCTGACCTATGCCCAGCGGGCGTCCCGGGTGCTGGAGCGGGCGGGCGTGACGGGAACGGTCTCCCGCGTGCCCAAGGCGGCCGCAACACGGGGGTGCGCCTACTGCGTGATCGTGGCGGCCCGGAACCGGGACTGGGCCCTGCACCTGCTCACCGGCGCGGGCCTTACGCCGGAGCGGACCATCCTGCGCCATCCGGACGGAACGCTGGAGGTGTCGGAATGATCTATCTTGACAGCGCCGCCACGTCGTTTTTGAAGCCGGCCTCGGTCCGATACGCGGTGTCGGAGGCCATGCGGACCATGTCAAGCCCCGGCCGGGGCGGGTACGAAAGCGCCATGCTGGCGGCAGATACGCTGCTGGACTGCCGGTTGGCGCTGGCGGACCTTTTCTGCATGCGGGACCCGGCAAGGGTGGTGTTCACGTCCAGCGCCACCCATGGGCTCAATATCGCCATCCGGAGCCTGGTGGGGCCGGGGGATAAGGTGGTGATCTCCGGGTATGAGCACAACGCCGTGTGGCGGCCTCTGCACGGGCTGGGCGCGGATATACGGGTGGCGCGCTCGCCCCTGTTCCGGCCGGAGGACATGGTGCGGGCCTTCCGGGAGCTGCTGCCGGGGGCAAAGGCGGCGGTGTGTACCCATGTGTCCAACGTGTTCGGCTATATCCTGCCGGTGGAGCGTATCGCGGCGCTTTGCCGGGAGCAGGGGGTGCCCCTCATTGTGGACGCGTCCCAGAGCGCGGGCAGTGTGGGGCTGGACTTTGAGTCCCTGGGCTGCGCCTTCGCGGCTATGCCCGGGCACAAGGGGCTGTTGGGTCCCCAGGGCACCGGCGTGCTGCTGTGCCGGGACGAGGATGTGACGCCGCTATTCTACGGCGGCACCGGGTCCCAAAGCCAGGAGGCGGTCATGCCGGAATTTCTGCCGGACCGGCTGGAGCCGGGGACCCACAACGTGCCGGGGATAGCGGGGCTGCTGGCGGGGGTAAAATGGCTGCAGCAGCGGACCTGCCACGCCGTGCTGGCCCATGAGCGGGAGCTGCTGCGGGTATTTTGCGAGAGGCTTTCCGGCGCGGACGGGGTGTACCTTTTCCGGGCGGATGACCCGAAAAACCAGGCCGGCGTTGTGTCCGTCCGGCTGGACGGCATGGACTGCGAGGACGTGGCGGCGCGTCTGGCGGAGCGTGGCATCGCCGTGCGGGCGGGGCTGCACTGCGCGCCCCTGGCCCACGAGACGGCGGGCACGCTCGCGTCCGGGACGGTCCGGTTCAGCTTTTCGCCCTTTAACACCAGCCGGGAGGCGCTGACGGCGGCGGAGGCGTTGCTGGCGCTGGCGTAGCACGCAGGGTTTTGCGGGTTTGGGAGAAATTGTATTGCCAACGGCGGGGTTTTGTAATATAATACAAAGTTGAATCAGAATGGATATACAGGAAAAACGATGACGATGGTGCCAGTTATATGAGCGATTTTGTAAAAAGCGTGACCGACAATCTGCGGCTGATCCTGTCCATGAGTTTGTCCGATGTGCTGGACGTGCTGCTGGTGGCGGTGGCGATATACGCCGCCATATCCTTCATCCGGCGGACCAACTCTGTGCGGGTCGCCCAGGGGATACTGCTGCTGCTGGTGGCGCTGGCCCTGTCCAGCGCGCTGCGCCTGACGCTGACAAGCTTTATTCTGCGGCAGGTGTTCGAGATCGGCGTGCTGGCGGTGATCGTGCTGTTCCAGCCGGAGATACGCCGCGCCCTGGAGCGCGTGGGGTCTTACCGGCTGTTTTCCCTGTTCGGACGGGACGTGGGCGGGGAAGCGCTGGTGCGGGTCATCCGCCAGACCGTCTACGCCTGCGAGGACATGTCCCAGAGCCGCACGGGGGCGCTCATCGTCTTTGAGCGCACGAACAGGCTCAACGACGCGATGGCCTCCGGCACCCAGATCGACGCGCTGGTGTCGGCGGAGCTTTTGAAGAATATCTTCTTCCACAACTCGCCGCTGCACGACGGCGCGGTGATCGTGAAGGAGGGACGCGTGGCGGCGGCGGGCTGCATGCTGCCCTTGAGCGAGAACGCCAACCTGAGCCGGGACCTGGGCATGCGCCACAGGGCCGGCATCGGCATGAGCGAGCGGTCCGACGCGCTGGTGGTCATCGTGTCGGAGGAGACAGGCGCCATCAGCGTGGCGGAGGACGGGCTTTTGAAGCGGCATCTGACAAGGGACACGTTTGAAGAACTGCTGCGCCAGGAGCTTATGCCCAGAGAGAAGGACGAAGGAAAAGGGCTGCTGGCCCGGCTGAAACGGACAAAGGGGAGCGGCGATGCGCGATAACGGCAGAGTAAATGTGATCGGCAGGATACTGGACAGCCGCGTGTTCTGGGTAATATTCAGCCTGTGTGCGGCCCTGATGCTGTGGATATACTATACGTCGAACTATGGGGCCACCAGGACCCAGACCTTTTATGGCGTGGAGGTGACCTTCACCGGCCAGGAGGCTTTGCGGGACACGCTCAATCTGGTAGTGTCCGACCAGGAGACCGACACGGTGAACGTGACCCTGACGGGTACGCGGCGGGACATCTCCCAAATCACCAGCGCGGATCTGCGGGCGGTGGTGAACCTGTCCAACATCACCATGGCCGGATACCGGACCATGAGCTATACCATCTCCTATCCGACGACGGTGAACCAGGCCAGCATACGGGACACCAACAAGTCCCCGGCCACCATCGGCTTGCAGATCAGCAAACTGTCCACCGTCAGCTTCCCCGTGACCGGCTCCTTCGAGGGGACCACGGCGGACGGCTATATGGTGGACAGCGCCGAGATGACCTTTGACCCCGCCAACGTGACCTTCACCGGTCCGGAGGAGGAGCTGGAGCAGATCGACGCGGTGCGCGTGGTGGTGGGCCGGGACGAGGTCAGCTCGTCCTTCTCCGCCGAGGGGAACTACGTGCTGCTGGACGAGGGCGGCAATGTGCTGGAATTTGAGGACGTGCAGGCGGACGCGGACACCGTGACCGTCACCGTGCCGGTGAGCACCATCAAGCAGGTAGCGCTGGACGTGGTGCTCCAGAGCGGCGGCGGCGCGTCGGCGGAGGAAAACGTGGTCAAGCATATCCAGCCCGAGACCATCACCGTGGCGGGCGACGCGGCCACGCTGGACGGCCTGAATACCATCGCGCTGGCCAACATAAATTTGGCGGACGCGCTGGAGTTCCCGGAGACGGAGTACAACATCATGCTCCCCAACGGCGTGGAGTGTCTGTCCGGGGAGACGACGGCCAAGGTGAGTCTGGAATTGGTGGGCCTCGCCGCCGATACGTTCATCGTGACGAATCTGAGCTATATCAACGCCCCCGACGGCATGGACGCCAGCATCATCGATATGAACAAGGTGGTCACGGTCCGGGCCCCGTCCGATATCCTGTCGCGGATCACCGCAAACAACATACGAGTGGTGGCGGACCTGTCCGGTCTGGCCGGATACGGAGCCGGACGGTACAGGGTGCCGACCACCGTGTACGTGGACGGGTTTGAAAACGCCGGCGCTGTCGGGTCCTATCCCGTGTATGTGCAGCTGGAGGAGGAAGAGGAATGACGCAAAACGGAGTGGTGACAAAGCTGCTGGACCAGGGCATGGCGGAGGTCGCCGTGGAGCGGGGGACCGCCTGCGGCCACTGCACCGGCTGCGGCGAGTGCGTGTATGGCAAGCGTATTCTGGTGGCGGCGAAAAACAAGATATTCGCCAAGCCCGGCGATAAGGTGACGCTGGAAACGGAGACGGGCGTGATCGTCCAGGCGGCGGTGCTGGTCTACCTGATCCCGGTGGCGATGCTGTTTCTGGGCTACGCCATCGGCGCGCTGATGAAGCTCGGTCAGGGCCAGTGCATCGTGGTGAGCCTTGTCTCCTGCGCGGTGGGCGCGGCCATCGTGACCATCGTGGGCCGGCGGCACAAGAAGATCGACTACGAGATCACCGGCTATAGCCGCTGATGTACGGTTACGTCCGCCCGGTCAAGGGCGAGCTGAAGGTATCCGAGTTCGAGCGCTTTCAGGGCGTGTACTGCGGACTGTGCCACGAGCTGGCCCGAAAATTCGGCTTTTTCAGCCGGTTTCTCGTCAATTACGACTTCACGTTCCTGGCGATGCTCCTGGCCGGGGACGAGCCTGTCGCTATGTGTCCCCGCCGGTGTCCGGCCCACCCGGTCCGCAAAAGGGCGTGCCTGGAAAGCTGTCAGAGCCTGTCATTGGCGGCGGACATGACCGTGGTGCTGGGCTGGTGGAAGCTGGCGGACGGGGCAAAGGATGGCAAATTTCCCGCCTCGGTGGGCTGTCGGCTGGCCTGCCTGGCGCTGAAGCGGGCCTATGACAGGGCGGCGGCACGTCAGCCGCAGTTCGCGGCGGCCGTGGAGGAAAACCTCGCGGCGCTGCAGACGCTGGAGCGGGAAAAGTGTGCCAATCTGGACGCGGCTGCGGACAAGTTCGCCTCGATCTTGCGCAGTATATCCGGGTGCGTGGCCGACCCGGCCCGACAGCGGGCCGCCGGGGAGCTTTTATATCATCTTGGCCGTATCATCTACATTCTTGACGCGGCGGACGATCTGGCGGAGGACATCAAGACGAACAGCTATAATCCCCTGCGCTATCGGTTCCAGCCCGTGAATGGGAGGCTCTCGCCGGAGGATGAAAAGCTGCTGCGCACCGGATTGCAGCACTCCCACAACGCCCTGGTCTCGGCCTACGCGCTGATGGGGGAGAATGCCTACGGGGGCATCTTATCCAATACGATCTATCTGGGCCTTCCGGCGGCGACGCAGGCGGTGTTCGCCGGGACCTGGAACGCTTCCGCGAAAATACACAGGAAACGGAGTAACTTATGAACGATCCATACAGCGTGCTGGGCGTATCCCCGTCCGCCAGCGACGAGGAGGTCAAAAAGGCTTACCGCGACCTGGCGCGCAAATACCACCCCGACAACTATCACGATAACCCCCTGGCGGACCTGGCCTCGGAGAAGATGAAGGAGATCAACGAGGCCTACGACACCATCACCAAAAGCCGGGAGCATGGGGGCGGCAGTTCCTACAGCTACGGCGGCGGCGCGTATCAAAGCGCGGGCCAGAGCCGGAGCGCGTCGGGCAGCGCCCAGTATGTGCGTATCCGCAATTTGATCAACGCCAACGATCTGGCCCAGGCGGAGGCGATGCTGAACGCCATCGGCAATCATGACGCGGAGTGGTATTATCTTATGGGCAGCGTGTACTGGCGCCGGGGCTGGATGGACCAGGCGGGACAGTATTACCGCACCGCCGCCACCATGGACCCAAGCAACCCGGAGTACCGGAACGCGGTGCAGTACATGAACCAGGGCGGACAGGCCTACCGGCCAGCCGGCGGTATGGGCATGGACATGACGGGCGGCGACGCGGCGTGCAACATGTGCCAGAATCTGATCTGCGCGGACTGCTGCTGCGAGGCCATGGGCGGGAATCTCATCCCGTGTATCGGCTGCCGGTGAGATGAAAGCTTCTACGAAACGGCTGGCCCGGATGGCCATCCTGGCGGCTCTGGGCGTGGCGCTGCTGCTGCTCGGTTCCTGGCTGCCGGCGGGACGGCTGGCGCTGGTGGCGCTGTCCAGCCTGCCGGTGTGCGTGGCGCTGATGATGGCGGGGATGAAGTGGTCCCTGGCGGTGTTCGCCGTGACGGCGGGCCTGGGCGCGCTGCTCTATCCCGGCGCGGCGGTCATCATGTACGCCGCCTTTTTCGGCTATTACCCCATCGCCAAGAGCCTCTTTGAGCGCATCCACAACAAGACTTTGGGCTGGGTGTGCAAGTTCGCGCTCTATTCCTGCGCGTTCGTGGTCTACTGGCTGCTGGCCAGGGCCCTGTTCACGTTTACCGGCGGGGAGCTGGCCTGGTATGTGCTGTACCCATTGGGCGCGGCGGTGTTTTTCCTGTACGATGTGGCGTATTCGTCGCTCATACGGTTTTACCTGGTGAAAATTGCGAGGTACTTCGAATGATAAAGAGCATGACCGGCTACGGCGGCGCCAAGGGCGAGCATAACGCCATCGGCGTGACGGCGGAGCTGAAAAGCGTCAACAATAGATACCTGGACGTGTCCGTGCGTCTGCCGAGAAACTGCCTGTTTGCCGAGGAAGCGGTGCGCTCCGCCGTGGCGGGCGTCATCAGCCGGGGCAAGGTGGACGTGTTCGTCACGGTGGATACCAGCCAGGCGGAGGAAGCGGTCATCCGGGTCAACGACAACCTGGCGGCGGCCTATCTCAAGGCCGTGCGGGACACGGCGGTGAAGTACTATCTGAACGCGGACGTGAGCGCCCTGAACCTGGTGCGGTTCCCCGACGTGCTGAGCACGGAGAAGACAGACGCGGACAGGGACGCGCTGACCCAGGCCATTTTGAGCGTCCTGTCGGAAGCGCTGGAGGGTTTCGACACCATGCGCCAGCGGGAAGGGCGTAAACTGGCGGAGGATATAGCCGGGAAGCTGGACGCGCTGGAGCGCATGGTAACGGCCGTGGAGCAGCGCTCACCGGAGACGGTGGCGGAGTACCGGGAAAAGCTGCTGGGCCGCATGAAGGAGGTCCTGGGCGACGCCTCCATCGACGAAAGCCGCATTTTGCAGGAGGCGGCCATCTACGCCGACAAGGTGGCGGTGGACGAGGAGACCGTGCGGCTGCGCAGTCACATCGCCCAGTTCCGGCACCTGCTGGCGGAGGGGTCCCCTGTGGGCCGGAAGCTGGATTTCCTCACCCAGGAGATGAATCGGGAGGTCAACACCACCGGCTCCAAGTGCGCCGACAGCGCCATCGCCAAGACGGTGATAGACATGAAGGCGGAGCTGGAAAAGATACGCGAACAGATACAGAACATCGAGTGAGGACCGGATATGAAGCTTGTGAGCATCGGATACGGCAGCTTTGTGGCGCCGGAGCGTATCGTGGCCGCGGTGGACCCGGGGTCCAACCCCATCAAGCGGACCGTGGCCCAGGCGCGGGAAGACGGCCGGCTCATCGACGCCACTTACGGTCGCAGGACCGGGGCCGTGCTGGTCATGGACAGCGGCCACGTGATCCTCTGTCCGCTGACGCCGGAGGCGCTGGCGGAGAGGGCTCAGGCGCGGGAAGGAGAGGACCATGGGGACTGAACGGGGACTGCTGATCGTGCTGTCCGGCCCGTCGGGCGCGGGCAAGAGCACGGTGATCGCCGCGCTGACGCGCCGGCGGAGCGATATCCGCTTTTCCGTCTCCGCCACCACGCGGGCGCCACGTCCCGGCGAGGCGGAGGGCGTACATTATTTCTTTTGCACTCACGAGCAATTCCAGCAAATGATCGCGCAGGACGCGTTTTTGGAGCATGCCGAGTACGTGGGAAATCACTACGGCACGCCGTCCGCGCCGGTGGAGGAAAACCTGAACGCCGGGTATCACGTGATGCTGGACATCGAAGTCCAGGGCGCGGCGCAGGTATTGCAGAAGCGACCCCACGCGGTGAGCGTGTTTCTGTGCCCTCCCAGCATGGCGGAGCTGGAACGCCGCCTCCGGGGCCGGGGCACCGACAGCGAGGAAAAGATACAAGGCCGCATGGACCAGGCCCGGCGGGAGTACGCCCGGGCGAAAAATTACGCCTACATCGTCGTTAACGACGACGCGGAAAAAGCCGCGGCGGAGCTGGACGCCATCATCACGGCGGAGCTTTGCCGCAGCAAAATAAGACTGAATACGATCATGGAAGGAGATCGACCCATATGATGCTCTATCCCCCCGTAGCCGATCTGGTGGAGAAGGTCGGCAGCCGCTACGCCCTTATCAATCTGGTGTCCAAGCGGGCCCGCGGCATTTCCCAGGAGTCCGAGAAGCTGGGTATCCCGCTGACGAAGAAGCCTGTGTCCTCCGCCATCGACGAGGTGTACACCGGCAAGCTCACCATCAACAGCGACGAGCAAGAGGAAGACGACTGACGACAAGACCGGAGGGGCGCTTTCGCGCCCCGTGAGACGGAGCTGCCATTGACCACACAAACCACAGCGCGGATAGCGGTGGCCGGGGTCACCTACTGGGTGGACCGGCCCTATACCTATGCGGTGCCGGAAACGCTGGTAACCTCTGTGCGGCCCGGCGTGCGGGTGGCGGTGCCCTTTGGGGGCAGCCGTCCCCGGGAGGGCGTGGTGCTGGCCCTGGGCGGCGAGACGGATAAGCGGCTCAAGAGCGTTCTGGAGGTCCTGGACGAGGAGCCTCTGTTGTCCGAGACACAGCTGAGGCTGGCCCTTTGGATGCGGGAGCGGTTTTTCTGCACGGTGATGGACGCGGTGCGGGCCATGCTCCCGGCAGGGCTGTGGTACAGCGTGTGGCCGGTGTACCGGCTGGCGGACGGCATGGACCCGGACCGGGCCTATGAAGCCGCCGGGACCGACAAGGCCCAGAAGCTGGTGCTGGACGCCGTCATGGGCCATAAGGGCCGGTGCGAGCTGGCGGACGTGGAGGCCGTGTTTGGCCAGAAAAACCCCGGACCTGCCCTGGCGGCGCTGGTGAAAAAGGGCGTTTTGCAGACCGAGGCGGGCGCTTCCCGCCGGGCGGGTGACAAGACTATCCTGCGGGCCAGCCTCGCCGTCAGCGCCGAAAAGGCGCTGGAACAGGCCGCCAAAAACAGCCGCGCCGTGCGCCAGTCCGCCGTGCTGCGGGTGCTGGCGGAGCTGGGGCAGGCCAGCGTGGCGGACCTGTGCTATTTCACCGGCGCGGGCCGTGAGACGGTGAAACGGCTGGAAGAGAAGGGCCTTCTCACCCTGTCCCGTGAAGCGGTGTACCGCCGGCCAGCCTATGACCAGGGAAGCGCACGGCCTCTGCCGGTGCTGAACCAGGCCCAGCGTGAAGCTTTCCAGGGCATTTTGGCCCTGGCGGACGGGAAAGAGCCCAGGGCGGCGCTGCTGTTCGGCGTCACGGGCAGCGGCAAGACGACCATCTATATCCACCTGATCCAGGCCATGCTGGATCGGGGCAAGAGCGCCATATTTTTGGTGCCGGAGATCGCCCTGACGCCCCAGATGCTCCAGACCTTTTCCGCCCACTTCGGCGACAGCATCGCCGTGCTCCACTCGTCCCTTTCCATGGGCGAGCGCTACGACGAGTGGAAGCGGATACGGTCGGGCGACGCACGGGTCATCATCGGCACCCGCAGCGCCATTTTCGCGCCGGTGTCGGACCTGGGGGCCGTCATCATCGACGAGGAGCAGGAGGACACCTACAAGTCCGAGACAAGTCCCCGTTACCACGCCAGAGACGTGGCAAAGTTCCTGTGCGCACGGCACAACGCCCTGCTGCTGCTGGGCAGCGCCACGCCGGACGTGTGCTCCCGGTACTATGCCGAGACGGGGCGCTATCACTTTTTCACTCTGCCCGAGCGCTATAACGCCATGCAGCTGCCCAGGGTCCGTATCGCAGACATGAAGCGGGAGCTGAAGGCCGGCAACGACACCAGCATTTCTTCCGTGCTGCGGGATGAGCTGGCGGAGAATATCGACCGGGGCGAGCAGTCCATTTTGTTCATCAACCGGCGGGGGGCCAGCAAGCTGGTGACATGCGGGGAGTGCGGGTATACTTACAAGTGTCCCAACTGCACCGCGCCGCTGACCTACCACAGCGTGGGAAACCGGCTCATGTGCCACTACTGCGGCCACGTGCAGCGGGTGGACGCCGTCTGCCCCGCCTGCGGGGGAAAGCTCAACTACGTGGGCACCGGTACCCAGAAGGTCGTGGAGGAGCTGAAAGAACTGTTTCCGGACACGCCTGTTTTGCGCATGGACACCGACGCCGTGGCCCCGGTGGGAAGCCACCGGGCGCTGTTTGAGCAGTTCCGGGTCCAGCGCATCCCCATTCTGGTGGGCACGCAGATGGTGACCAAGGGGCTCAATTTTGAAAACGTCACGCTGGTGGGCGTGCTGAACGCGGACCAGAGCCTTTATAACAGCGAGTACCGGTCGGGTGAGCGGACGTTCTCGCTGATAACCCAGGTGATAGGCCGCAGCGGGCGGTTCGACAAACCGGGTCGGGCCGTGATACAGACGTTTACGCCGGAGAATCAGATCATTCTCCAGGCCGCACGACAGGATTACGAGGGATTTTACGAGGGGGAGATCGCCCTGCGCCAGGTGACGGGGGCGCCGCCGTTTTCGGACCTGTTCGTGCTGACGGCCTCCGGGCCGGACGAGACGGCGGTGCTGCGCTGCTGCCGGGAGCTGCGGGACGGGCTTACTTATGACCTGCGGGATATACCCGGCGCGAAGGTGATAGGTCCCGCGCCGCTGCCCATAGCCAAGGTGAACAATTCCTGGCGCTACCGGGTGACGGTGAGCTGCCGGTCGTCCAGGGCGGTCCGGGCCGCGGTGGACCGGGCGCTGACGGTGTGCAACGACGGAAAACGATACAGGGGCGTGTCCGTGTACGCGGACTTCGACCCACTGAACTGACAAGGAGAGACGAGAGTATGGCCCTTCGGAACATACGCAGACAGGGAGACGAGATATTGACCAGGCGCTGCCGTCCCGTGACGGACTTCAACGACCGGCTGCACGAGCTGCTGGACGATATGGCCGAGACCATGCTCAGCGCCAACGGCGTGGGTCTGGCCGCGCCGCAGGTGGGCATTCTCCGCCGGGCGGTGGTGGTGCTGGAAACCAACACGCCGGAGGGGGAGGAGTACGTGGTCGAGCTTATAAACCCCGAGATCGTGGAGGCCAGCGGCGAGCAGACCGACCCGGAGGGGTGCCTGTCCCTGCCGGGGGAATACGGCATGGTGACAAGGCCGGAGCACGTGAAGGTCCGGGCCCAGGACAGAAACGGCGCCTGGTTCGAGCGTGAGGGCGACGGGCTGACGGCCCGGGCCTTCTGCCACGAGATCGACCACCTGGACGGGCATATGTTCACGGAGCTTTGCGACCATATCATGACCGATGAGGAGCTGGACGCCTATTACGGCCAGCAGCAGGAGCAAAAGGGGGACAAATGAGGATCGTGTTCATGGGCACGCCGGACTTCGCGGCGTGCTCCCTGCAAAAGCTGCTGGACGAGGGCTTTGATGTCGTGGGGGCGTTCTGTCAGCCGGACAAGCCCCAGGGCCGGGGCCATAAGCTGGAGAGCTGCGCCGTGAAGAAAACGGCCCTGGCGGCGGGCGTGCCGGTGTACCAGCCGGAAAAGCTGCGGGACGGTACGGCGCTGGCCATCCTGCGGGAGCTGGCCCCGGACCTTATCGCGGTCGTCGCATACGGACGGCTCATCCCGGACGATATCCTGGCCCTGCCCAAATACGGCTGCGTCAACGTCCACGGCTCGCTGCTGCCCAGGTACCGGGGCAGCGCGCCTATCCAGCGGGCGGTGCTCTCCGGCGACGCGGTCACAGGCGTGACCACCATGTATCTGTCCTCCGGCATGGACGAGGGTGACACGATATACACCGCCGAGACGGCCATCGGCGAGACCGAGACCAGCGGGGAGTTATTCGACCGGCTCGCGCCCATGGGCGCGGAGCTGCTGGTAAGGACCATCCGGGCCATCGAGGCCGGCGTTGCCCCGCGCATGCCCCAGGACGGTAGCCTTGCCACGTACGCGCCGCCGCTGCGCCGCGAGGAATCGCCTATCGATTGGACAAAGCCGGCCCGCATGGTGTGCAAGCATATATACGGCATGCAGCCCTGGCCATGCGCCACGGCGCATTTGGCCGGGACGGATTTTAAGGTGTTCAAGGCCGAATACACGTACAGGCCTACGGAAAAAGCGCCGGGGACTATCGTCCGCGCCGACAAAAACGGCATCGAGGTAGCCTGCGGCGGGCATGAGACGATACTGCTCACGGAGATACAGGCGGCCGGGGGCAAGCGGATGGCGGCGGGGGCTTATTTATTGGGCCACCCCATGGAGGTCTGACCATGCCCAGAATGGCGGCGCTGGAAGCGCTGGAGCGTTTTCGCAGGGACAGCGCATGGAGCCGGCAGG
This sequence comes from uncultured Oscillospiraceae bacterium, assembly GCA_947624385.1. Classification (GTDB taxonomy): domain Bacteria; phylum Bacillota; class Clostridia; order Oscillospirales; family Oscillospiraceae; genus CAJOIG01. The sequence continues at coordinate 7,713 of CANQJZ010000009.1, read as the reverse complement.
TGATGGACAGCATCGCCGCGAAACGGGGCCTGGATGGGCGTGATACGGCCCTGGCCGCCAGGATGTTTTACGGCGTGCTGCAAAATATGGCCCTGTGCGACCACTATATTGACGCGTTTACAAGCGGCCGGCTGGAACCGAAGGTCCGGGATATCCTGCGTTTGGGGGCCTATCAGCTGCTGTTCATGGACAAAATACCGGCCAGCGCGGCGGTGAACGAGGCGGTGAGCGCCTGTCGGGCGCTGGGCTACGGCCGTGCCGCGGGGCTGGTCAACGCAGTGCTGCGGCGGCTTGACCGGGAACGGGAAAACCTGCCGGAAATACCGGGCGAGGGCACGGCGGAATACCTCGCTACCCGGTACAGTCACCCGCTGTGGCTGGCGGAAGAGCTGTTGGCCCTGCGGGGCTATGAGGGCGCAGAAGCCGTGCTGGCGGCGGACAACGCCGAACCGCCCGTGTACGTGCAGGGCAACACCTGCCGGACGGACGAGGCGGCGCTCGGAAAGCTTCTCCCGCTTCGCCGCACGCCGGCGGGGCTGGTCCTGGACAGGGCGGGGGACATCACCCGGTCGGACGCGTTTCAAAAGGGGCTTTTTTACGTGCAGGACCCGGCGGCCCACGCGGCTGTTGAAATAGCGGCGTTGTTGCCGGGTATGCGGGTACTGGACGCATGCGCCGCCCCAGGCGGCAAGAGCTTTGCCGCGGCCATCGCCATGGGAAATCAGGGCCTTGTGATGGCCCGGGACATCATCGCCAAAAAGCTGGCGCTGGTCAAAAGCGGCGCGGAGCGGATGGGCCTGACCTGCATCGAATGTCAGGCGGGGGATGCGCGTGAGATAAACGGCGGGGACTATGACGCGGTGTTCGCCGATGTGCCATGCAGCGGACTGGGCGTGATCCGGAAAAAGCCGGACGTGCGCTACCGGCCCAAGGGGGAGCTGGACGGTCTGCCGGAACTGCAAACGGAGCTTTTGGAGGCCATTTCCCGGGCGGTGCGGCCCGGCGGGCGGCTCGTCTATTCCACGTGCACCTGGCGGCGGGCGGAGAACGAGGCGGTCACGGAGGCGTTTTTGGGCGTACACGCGGATTTTGCAAAGGTCGCGGAGAAAACTTTCTGGCCGGATATGGACGGAACGGACGGGTTTTATATATGCCGGATGGATCGGGCAAAAAAGATATAAAAGCGATGCTCCCGGCGGAGCTGGCGGCGGAATTCGCGGCGCTTGGTCTGCCCGGTTACCGGGCCAGGCAGGTGTTCCGCTGGCTGGGCCGGGGCGTGACGGGGTTCGACGAGATGACCGACCTGCCCAGGGCCCTGCGGGAGACGCTGGACGGGGCCTATCAAATTCCCAGCCTGAAAATGCTGCGGCGGCAGACGTCGGCGCTGGACGGGACGGAGAAATTTCTCTGGGAGCTGCCCGACGGGGAGAGCGTGGAGACGGTGCTCATGCGCTATAAGCACGGCAATTCCGTGTGCATCTCGTCCCAGGTGGGGTGCCGGATGGGCTGCGCCTTTTGCGCCAGCACGATTGGCGGGAAGATACGGGACCTGACGGCCTCGGAGATGCTGGACGAGGTGCTGCGCACCGGTATCGCGGCGGGTGCGGAGATATCCAACATCGTGCTCATGGGAATCGGCGAGCCGCTGGACAATTTCGACAATGTGATGCGGTTTCTCACGCTGGTGAACGACCCGGAGGGGGCCAACATCGGCATGCGGCATATATCCCTGTCCACCTGCGGATTGGTGGAAGCGATTGACAAACTGGCCGGTCTTCATTTACAATTGACACTGTCCGTGTCCCTGCACGCGCCGGACGACGAGACGCGCTCCCGGCTCATGCCGGTGAACGCGGCCTACGGCGTGGACGCGCTGTACGACGCCTGTGAGCGGTATTTTCGCGTCACCGGGCGGCGCATATCCTTTGAGTACGCCATGGTCCGGGGTGTGAACGACACGCCCAGGCACGCACGGCTGCTGGCCCAGCGGCTGCGGGGTACCGGCAGTCACGTGAATCTTATACGGCTCAACTATGTCCCGGAGCGTGGGCTGGAGCCATCCGACGAGGATACGGTACGGGCCTTTGCCAAGGCGCTTGGCGACGCCGGCGTGACCGCCACGGTCCGGCGGCGGCTGGGCAGCGATATCGACGCGGCCTGCGGACAGCTTCGCCGCGGGCGGATGAGGAAGACATGAATTTCTGTGGAGCAAGCGACAAGGGCGGTTATCGGACCGAGAATCAGGATTCTTTTGATCTGGGCGCCGTCGGCGGCGGGGTCCTGGCCGTGGTGTGCGACGGCATGGGCGGCGAGGTCCACGGGCTGCTGGCAAGCGACCTGGCGGCGGGGCGGTTTTTCGCCTTTGCCCGGGCCGCGCTGGAGGCGTCGGACGGGGAGCACGCGGGCGAGATCTTAGGTCAGGCCACGGACGCGGCCAACCGGAAGGTCTACCGCCTGGCCGAGCGCGCCGAGGAATACGACGGCATGGGCACCACGCTGGTGGGCGGCTATTTCCGGGAGGGTATGGCTTATTTCGTCAACGTGGGCGACAGCCGCGCTTATCGAATCGCCAAGGACGGCATTTTGCAGATCACCAAGGACCACTCCGTGGTCCAGGAGATGATCGACCGGGGGGAGATCACCCAGGCCCAGGGCCGGCGGCACCCCGGCCGGCGATATATCACCCGCGCCGTTGGAAGCGACAGGTTCGTGAAAAGCGACGTGTTTTCCGTGCCCATCCGGGAGGGGGACCGGTTCCTCCTGTGCTCGGACGGGCTGACCAAAGCGCTGGAGGACGCAGAGCTCCACCGCGTGCTCCTGGCGGAGCAGGACGCCGAGACGGCCTGCCAGGTGCTCATCCGGGAGGCCATCGAAAATGACGCCCGGGACAATGTGACTGCGATCGTGATCTATCCGAAGAAAGGCGGCGCCGAACATGGAAAATAAGGTCAACTGGCGTCTTGGGAAAATACTGGATGACCGGTACAGGATCGACTCTGTTCTGGGTATCGGCGGTATGGCCGTGGTGTACAAGGCGTACGACCAGCAGCTGCAGCGGGACGTGGCCGTGAAGGTGCTCAGGGACGACGTGGCCATGGACGCGGAGAGCCGCCGCCAGTTCCGCAAGGAATACCAGGCGGTGGGCATGCTCAGCCACCCCAATATCCGGGCGGTCTATGACGTGGTGGTATCCGGCGACACGGAGTACATCGTCATGGAGTACGTGGACGGCATCAACCTGAAACAGTACATGCGCAAAAAGCTCGTCCTGCCCTGGCAGGAGGTGCTGCGCCTGTCCACACAGGTGGTCCGGGCCCTGTCCCACGCCCACAGCCGGGGCATCATCCACATGGACATCAAGCCCCAGAACATCATGATCCTGCCCGACGGCGGGGTGAAGATCGCCGACTTCGGCATCGCGCAGATCGAGGAGGCCGTCGTGTCCGAGCAGGCGTCCGCCGAGGCGGTGGGGAGCATCCACTATATCTCTCCCGAACAGGCCCACGGCGAGGCGGTGGATGCCCGGTCCGATATATACTCCATGGGCGTGGTCATGTACGAGATGCTCACCGGCAAGCTGCCCTTCGACGGCAAGACGGTGGAGCAGGTGGCGGTGCAGCAGTACTCCGTCATTCCCGACGCGCCCAGCCAGTTCAACCCGAAAATTCCGGAGGAGCTGGAGGACATCACCCTGCACGCCATGGAGCCGGACCCGGACGAGCGCTATCCCAGCGCGGACGAGATGCTGGCCGACCTGGAGGACTTTGCCCGTGAGAGCATCACGGACTCGCCCGCCCCGGTGCAGGAGAAAAAGACCCGCGGCAAAGCCGCCGGCGCGCCGGAATATGGCGCGGCCGACGGGGAGGGCACGCCGGTGCGTATCGTACACGACGAGGTACACGTCATACGCAAGAACGTGCCCCGTATCAGCAAGGCGGGGGAGCTGTCCCGGGAGGGCTATGTCCGCCGGCGGACGAGGGCCAACAAGATCAGCACACTGCTGGGCTTCGCGCTGGTGGGGATATTCGCGCTGGGACTGTTCATATTCGTGTGGCGGTACTGGCTGGCGGATATCTTCTCCGACGCCGAGCGGGTGATTTTGCCCAGCTTTGTGGGGGAGAACATCGAGACCGTCACTGCGGACGAGGATGTCAACGCCACCTACGACATCAGGGTGGTGTACAAGGCGGACCCGTCCTATGAAAAGGGCGTCATCATGGACCAGGACCCGCCGGCCAACTCCAACCGCATGAAGGTCACCGACGGCATCGACCTGACGCTGACGGTCAGCTCTGGCATCCAGATGGAGAACATGCCGGCCGACATCGTGAACAAGCCCTTTACGGAGGCGCAGGTGCAGCTGGAGGGCATGGGCATGAACGTGATCGTCACCCGCCAGCAGTCCGACACGATAACCGAGAACTATGTGGTCAGCTCCGACCCGGCCCCCGGCCAGAGCGTGGTCAGCGGCAGCACCGTGACGCTGTACGTCAGCGCCGGCCCGGTGGTGACGTACACGGACGTGCCGAACGTGGTGGGCCTGACAAAATCCGCGGCGCTGCTGGCCCTGCAGCGCAAGGGGCTTATCTGCACCGAGGACCAGATCACCTATACCAGCTCCACCGCCGAACAGAACGGCCAGGTCCTGTGGCAGAACTATGAACCCAACACCCAGATCGTCAGCGGCGCGCAGGTGTACCTGACCATCGGTACCGGCCCGGCCAACGCCAGAAATTCCTCTGCCGCGAGCAACGGCGGTGCAGAGTGACCGAAGGCGTCATCATGCGGGCGCTCAGCGGATTTTACTATGTCCGCACGCCCGACGCGCTGGTCCAATGCCGCGCCAGAGGCCGCTTTCGGCGGGAGGGGCTTGTCCCGCTGGTGGGCGACAGGGTCCGTATCGCGGAAAACCCGGACGGCACCGGCGCGGTGGATGAGATACTGCCCCGGAAAAACGCGTTCGGCCGCCCGGCGGTGGCCAATGTGGACTATCTGGTCATGCTGCTGTCCGCCGCGCTGCCGGTGACGGATCCCTATCTCGCCGACCGGGTCACGGTCCGGTGCGAGAAAAATCGCTGCGGCGTGCTGCTGGTGGTCAATAAATGCGACCTGGACCCGGGCGAGAAGCTTTTGGAGATATACCGGACCACCGGGTACGGCGTCTATCCCGTCAGCGCCGTGACCGGGCAGGGCGTCGAGGCCTTACGGGAAGCCATACGGGGCAAGATATGCTGCTTCACCGGTAACTCCGGCGTGGGCAAGAGCAGCCTCATCAACGCCCTGGCGCCGGGGCTTTCCATCCCCACCGGCGAGGTCAGCGAAAAACTGGGCCGGGGCCGGCATACGACCCGGCATGTGGAGCTGTTCGACATCGGGGACGGCACGCTTTTGGCCGACACGCCGGGTTTTGCGTCTTTTGGGGACGAGACGGAAACGCCCGTCCTGCCGGAGGAATTGGCCGGGCTTTTCCCGGAGTTCGGGCCCTATTTGGGCCGCTGCCGCTTTGACGACTGCACCCACCGGGCGGAGCCCGGGTGTACTGTCCGCGACGCGGCGGAACGGGGCTTGATCGCCCAAAGCCGGTACGCGTCCTATCTGCGGCTATACGAAGAAGCGGAGAAGCTGGACCGCTGGACGCTGGAAACCACCTGAATTGCACAGGTTTCGCCTCCTGCCCATATAATGGGTGGGAGGCGGTCTTTATGCGGAAAAACGGACGTGGCAGCTTCTGCGCCTACGCGGCCATATGCGCGGGGACGGTGATCGTGCTGGCGCTGATACTGCCGGGGTGGTTCTGGTGGCTGGTGGGCGCGGCGCTGCTGATCGGCGGCGGGATATGGCTATTGAAGTGCTGATGTTGTCATATGAGCCCGCAGGCGGGCATAACCTTGCTTAGAATATCATGCAAGGAGCGATAGCATCATGGATACGTCCCTGAAAAAGGATAACTATGAGCACCTGGTCCCGGTCTGGACGGGGAGCCTCAGCCGGGATTTCGCGGCCGAGAGCATCGTCCCGGACGCTATGCCGGACGTGGGTTCTGTCATCGACGCGGACGGCGTCATCACGCTGCGCAGTAAGGAGACGGAGGCCGGGGCGGTGTCCCTGGCCGCCTCGGTGAGCGTATCGGTGATGTACGTGCCGGAGACCGGCGGGGGATTGCAGAGCCTGAGCGTGACGGTGCCGGTGGAGGTGCGCATGGACGCGCCCGGCGCGGACCAGGACTGCCAGACCGTGGCCCGGCTGCGGGTCCGGGCCATCGACGCGAAAATGGTCAACTCCCGCAAGCTGTCCGTCCGGGCGGAGGTGGACTGCGAGGCCACGGTGTACAAAAAGTACACGGTGGAGATCGCCTCCGGTCTGGCGGAGGAGACCGGCGCCATCCATATCCTCACGCGCACGGCCCCGATGGCCGCGGTGGCGGACGTGCGGGAGAAGACATTCGTGGTGACGGACGAGTACGCGCTGCCGGCGGGCTGCGCGGAGGCGGACCGGATCATGCTCCAGCGGGTGGACGCGCAACTGGAGGACGTGAAATACGTCAGCGGTAAGGTGGTGTTCCGGGGCCGTATCCGGGCGTCGCTGCTGCTGGCCGGGGCCGACGGGCGCGTCTGGTCCGGCAAATATGAGACGGAGCTGTCCCAGATCATGGAGGTGGGCGTGGAGGCCGCCGACGTGACCGCCGGGGTGACGATGATGTTCACGGGCGCGTATTTCGACCTGCCCGAGCGCCAGGACGCCGACGGGAAGATCAAGGCGGAGCTGCACCTGGTGGCCCAGACGGTGTGCCGCCAGATGCGGGAGATAACTTATATCGCCGACGCGTACAGCAACCGGACCGTGCTGGCGGGCCAGAGGTCGGAACTGAGCCTTGTGAGCGCGGCCCAGCCGGTGTCCATGCGCCAGACCGTGACGGGCAGCGCCGATCTCATCGGCAGCGCCGGCGAGGTCATCGCGGCGTCCGCCGCCGTGGGCGGCGTCACGGTGGAAGGAGAGACGGTCAAGACGACGGTCAATATCCGGGCGGTGCTGCAGCAGGAGGACGGCGGCTTTACAACGGCCCGGTGCCGCCTGTCGGCGGAGTTCACCACGGATATCCCCACCGGGACGGCGCTCCACAGCGTGACCGTTACGGCCGCGGACGTTTACTGCGGCGCGGCGGCCGGCGCGCTGGACGTGCGGGCCGTGCTGCAAATGGAGGCTATAGCGGTCACCACCAGGACGATAGATGTCATAGGCGCGATCGAAGAGGACCAGGAGGCGGCGGCAGCGGCGCCGGCGGCGCCGTCCATATGCTTGGTGCGGCTGGAACCGGGGGCGGATATGTGGGCCGTGGCGAAGAAATATCACTCCACGGTGGAGGCCATTGCCGCCGCCAATGGGGAGCAGACGGCGGGACTTCTTTTAATTCCCAAGGCAAGATAGTTGATTCTGGTAAAAAATTATGCTACAATGACCTGTAACGTAACGATACAGGGGGATAAAAACCATGTCCGGACATTCCAAATGGCACAACATACAAAAGACAAAGGGCGCGGCAGACGCCAAGCGGGCCCAGGCCTTCACCAAGATCGCCCGTGAGATCATCGTGGCGGTCAAGGAAGGCGGCAGCGGCGACCCGAAAAACAATATGCGCCTGGCCGCCGTCATCACCAAGGCCAAGGCCGCCAATATGCCCAACGACAACATCAAGCGCACCATCGACAAGGCCCT
>CANQJZ010000008.1 GCA_947624385.1 uncultured Oscillospiraceae bacterium | reverse complement strand
CTCCCGCCCCAGAAAATGCCTCAAATGGAAAACCCCCGCTGAAGTCTTTGGTGTTGCACTTGCTTGACAATCTGCCGCTGTCACGCGTCACTTGGGGTCCCCACGCGGCACGCTTGTCGCGTGGGGAGAGGAGGAGCCGCTGGCTATCTGGGGTTTGCCGCTTGCGGCGAATCCCGGCCTAGCCATGCGTGCTCCGACGATGACTGGAGGGTTGTCAACAACCCCACCGCCTCGCTCCGCTCGGCACCTCCCCTTGCACAGGGGAGGCTTTCAATAATGATGGGCGCGTCGAAAGACGCGCCCATTCCATATGGAAGGCCCCTTTGTGTAAAGGGGGCTGTCAGCGCCAAAGGCGCTGACTGGGGGATTGTTATTTCGTATATTTCAAACTGTTACTCGCCTTATACGGCCCAAGCAGCGTTTTCTTATCATTCTCGCAGCACCGCACCGTGAACTGATACGTCACGCCGTTTTTGAGGTACTTCGCCGCTCTTGTATAGGTCGTCGCCGTGGTCGTCCCGATCTTCTTCCACCCGCCGTTACCTTCCTTGTAATACACCATATACCGCGGCGAACCGGTGACCTTGTTCCAGCTGACTTTAATTCCCCCGGCCACCTTCGCGATCTTCACTGTGGGCGCGGCAAGCTGAGCGGTGTATTTCAAAGCGTTGCTTGCCTTGTACGGCCCCAGCAGTGTTTTCTTGTCATTCTCACAGCACCGCACCGTGAACGTATACGTGACATTGTTCTTGAGGTACTTGGCGGCTCTGGTATACGTCGTGCTGGTCGTGGTCCCGATCTTTTTCCACCCACCGTTGCCCTCTTTGTAGTACACCATATACCGTGGCGAACCGGCGATCTTGTTCCAGCTTACTTTAATGCCCGTGGAAACCTTCGCGATCTTCACCGTGGGCGCGGCCAGTTGGGGCTTCGGCGTCGCCGTAGGCTTGGGGGTGGCGGTGGGTTTGGGGGTGTTTGTGGGCGTCGTGCCGCCGGGTGCTTTGCCAATGGATTCAAATTTGTAGCCGTATTTGTTTGCATAGGTCTGGGCGGTAGAACCGGCGTAACCTTTTATCACAGCATGAGAAAAGAAGGGGTAATCCGGCTGCCGTTCATCAAAAATATCACAGTTTGGATTAAGGATCGTCACGCTGGCAAGAGAAGGGCATTCCAAAAACGGCCCATCCCCGATGCTGGTCACGCTGGCTGGAATCGTTACATCAGTCAGAGACAGGCAGTTGGAAAACACCCAGCGCCCGAGGCTTGTCACGCTGGCTGGGATCGTGATGGCCATCAAGTCTGCGCAATTCGCAAAAGCGGTGTCGCCAATCGTTTTGACCGTATGGGGAATGGCATAGGAAGTCGCTGTCTTACCATGCGGATAGCAGATCAGTTCCGTTTTGTCAAAATTGAACAACACGCCGTCAACGGAGGTGTAACTCCGATTGCCTTCCGCCACGATGATATCTGTTATATCTGCATTAAATGTACCACCGTCCTCGATGCTGGTCACACTGGCCGGAATTGTGATGCTCGTCAGGCCGTCACAACCTTGAAATGCGCCGCTGCCAATACTGGTTACACTATCAGGGATCGTAAGACTCTTCAAGCTGCGGCAGCTATCAAACGCCCAGTTTCCGATGCTGGTCACGCCGTTTTTGATAATGGCTGTCGTGATCTGCTCACGTAGGCCATACCACGGCGCACCTTCCCATGAAAAATCCTTCATTTTCCCCGTGCCGGATATGGTCAGTGTACCGCCGCTGAGGGACCACGTGACGTTATCCCCGCAGGTACCGGAGGTGGCGGCTGTCTCCGGCTCCGCCTCCGGTTCGTCCTCTGCTTCCTCCGCTGCTTCTTCCACTGCTTCCTCCGCTTCGACGGGTTCCGCCGCCTCCACTACTTCTTCCGGTTCTTCAACCGCTTCCCCCTCCGCGAGCGCTGGAACGCTCAGGGAAAAGAGCGTCGCCAGCGCCAGGAGCAAACTCAAACCGCGCTTTGCCATGCTTTCATACCGTTCCTTTCTTAAGTTGTTTCCCGGCAGTCAGGCCGGGGGCGTTGCCGCCCCGCAGCCCTTCCGCCGAGACAAACAAAAGACGGCGCAGGGAAACTTCCCTACACCGTGGAACGACAGCACTGCCCCCATCTAAACCGCCTTGTAAAAACAGAGGGTTACGGGTATAATGGGTCCGGCGCAGTTTATCCTGCTGTGTGGGAGGCACGACTCCTGCATAGGGGCGTGAGGTGCTGGAACCGCCTCACGTCCCGCCTTTTGCTTATCTCGCAGTCCTATTGTAGCGCATTGTTCGGTGTAACGCAAGCAAAAAATGACAGGACCCGAAAAATCGGGCCCTGTCGCTGCTTTTCAAGCGGTCGTAAACTGTCTCTCCCTTCGTCGCGGCTTGCGCCGCGCCACCTCCCTCGTCAGAGGGAGGCTGATTCTCCACCTGGGTAGAGGATCCGCCCCCCTCTGACGAGGGGGCTGTCAGCGCTCCGCGCTGACTGGGGGAGAGATTAACTACTCGTGGTGCCCCTCGTCGTGGTGGCCCAGCGCGTAGTGCTCCGTCCACTGGTCGCCGTCCTGGCGCACGTCCCGGCTTTCCAGGTACAGCAGCGTCCCGCAGCCGTCGTCGCCGCAGTGCTCATAGTCCCGGACGGCGCGCACGTCCAGAAAGCCGTCGCCGCTGAAGGTGCGCAACGTCCCGTGGAAGTCCCCGCCGGTCAGGCTCTCGCCGTTGGTGGTGAGCACGTCCGTGAAGGTGCGGATACGCACGCCGCCCAGGTACCAGTGGTGGGCCTCGTCGCAGGTCAGGCCGTAGGGCTCGTACTCCGCGGCTATGGCCGCCAGCGTTTTCTCGTCGAACCCGCCGGCGGTGACCGACTCGCCCTCGTAGACATACTCGGTCATGCCGTCCTCCACATTGTCCGGGTCGGACACGGCCGTCTGCCCCACGGCGGGCTCCTCTACGACCGCTTCATCCAGAGGCACCGTTTCCGGGGCGGGCGTGGGCGTGGGCACACCGACGATGACGGTCTGGCCGTCCGGCGGGTAGGTGACCTCAACCGGTGCGGGCGTGGACTTGCCAATCTTGACCTGCTGATAGGTGTCTATCCCGGCGGATGAAAGGGCCAGGGCAAGGGCCAGGGGGAGGACGAACACTGCCAGCACCGCCGCCACCACCCAAGGCCACATTTTCCGCCTCGGCTTTGGCGGCGTCACCGGTTCCTGTTTCGGTTCCGGGTCCGGTTCCGGCGCGGGACCCGGCTCTGGTTGCGGTCCCGTCTCCGGCGCGGGTGTATCGTCTTTTAATAAGTAGTCGGTGGTGACGGCGAACAGCTCGCTCATCTTTATGATCTTGTCCAGCTCGGGCACGGCCTGGGCCATCTCCCACTTGCTCACGGACTGGCGGCTCACGTCCAGCCGGTCCGCCAGGTCGATCTGGCTCCAGCCCTGCTTTTTGCGCAGCTCCATGATCTTATCTGCCAAAGGCATGCAAAGCGCCTCCTTATGTCATACTATTTTGGCGGTCCACCTGCCTCTCAGTATAGCTGTTGACCGCCCAAACCGCAACCAATCCGACCCGGAAAAGTGTCAACTGTCAGTTGCACCCTGGGAAAATCACCGCTTTACAAGCCTCCCCTGTGTAAGGGGAGGTGGCGCGGCGGAAGCCGCGACGGAGGGGTTGTTACCTGTTCCTTTTCTTGATTTTTTCCCCGATTATGATATACTGTGTTTAAAATAGGTCAATTATGTCCACCGGACATCAAGATATTGTGAACAGCGAGGGAACTATGGCGAACGCGAAGAAGGAAATTTACGGCAACGAATCCATCAGCCAATTGAAGGGCGCGGACCGGGTGCGCAAGCGCCCCAGCGTCATCTTTGGCTCTGACGGCCTGGAGGGCTGCGAGCACTCCGTATTTGAAATTTTATCCAACTCCATCGACGAGGCCCGGGCGGGCTACGGAAACCTCATCACCGTGACCCGCTTTGAGGACCATTCCATCCAGGTCGAGGACTTTGGCCGGGGCTGTCCGGTGGACTGGAACAGCGCGGAAAACCGCTACAACTGGGAGCTGGTGTACTGCGAATTATACGCCGGCGGCAAGTACGACAACGACGAGGGGGAGAGCTACGAGTACTCCCTGGGCCTGAACGGTCTGGGCGCGTGCGCCACGCAGTATTCCTCCGAGTACATGGACGTGACGGTCTGGCGGGACGGGAACCGGTACGACCTGCGCTTTGAGCAGGGCGAGATCGTGGGCAAGCTGAAGACCTCCCCCGCCGACCGGAAAAAGACCGGCACCACCCACCGGTGGAAGCCGGACCTGGCCGTGTTCACGGACATCGACATCCCGGAGGAGTGGTTCCGGGACACCCTGCGCCGTCAGGCGGTGGTGAACGCCGGCGTCACCTTCCGTCTGCGCATCCAGCACGGGGCCAAATTCGAGACCACGGATTACCTGTACGAAAACGGCATATTGGACTATGTTTCCGAGACGGTGGGGGAAAACGCCCTGACCGCCCCGGTGTTCATCGAGGCGGAGCGCCGGGGCCGGGACCGGGACGACAAGCCGGAGTATAAAGCCCGGCTCACGGCGGCGTTCTGCTTTTCCAACCGGGTAAATCTTTTGGAATACTACCACAATTCCTCCTGGCTGGAGCACGGCGGCGCGCCGGACAAGGCGGCCCGCACGGGCTTTGTCTACGCCATTGACGCGTACATCAAGAAGCTTGGCAAGTACCAGAAAAACGAGTCCAAGATCGCCTTTCAGGACGTGCAGGACTGCCTTGTGCTGGTGACCAACTGCTTCTCCACCCAGACCAGCTACGCCAACCAGACGAAAAAGGCCATCACCAACCGGTTCATCCAGGAGGCCATGACCGACTTCTTTAAGCAGAAGCTGGAGATCTGGTGCATCGAGCACAAGGCCGAGGCGGACAAGATGGCCGAGCAGGTGCTGATCAACAAGCGCAGCCGGGAGCAGGCGGAGCGCCAGCGGCTGAACATCAAGAAGAAGCTCACCGGCTCCATGGACATCGTGAGCCGTGTGGAGAAATTCGTGGACTGCCGCAGCCGGGACCCGGAGCGGCGGGAGCTTTACATCGTGGAGGGGGACAGCGCCCTGGGCTCGTGCAAAATGGGCCGGGACGCGGAATTTCAGGGCATCATGCCCGTCCGGGGCAAGATCCTGAACTGCCTGAAGGCCGACTATACCCGCATCTTCAAAAGCGACGTGATCACGGACCTGTTGAAGGTCCTGGGCTGTGGGGTAGAAGTCGCCCGCCACGGGAAAGACCTGAATAACTTCGACCTTTCAAGCCTCCGGTGGAACAAGGTGGTCATCTGCACGGACGCGGACGTGGACGGCTTTCAGATACGGACCCTGATCCTGACCATGCTCTGGCGGCTCACGCCCACGCTCATCAAAGAGGGGTACGTATACATCGCCGAGTCGCCCCTTTACGAGATCACCTGCCGGGAAAAGACCTGGTATGCTTATTCCGACGGGGAGAAAAATAAGATCGTGGAGGACCTGGGCAAGGCCCGCTTCACCGTGAACCGGTCCAAGGGCCTGGGGGAGAACTCCGCCGAGATGATGTGGCTGACCACCATGAACCCCGAGACCCGGCGGCTTATCCGGGTCCAGCCGGAGGACGCCGAGCGCACGGCCTATTACTTCGAGCTTTTCGAGGGCAACGATTTAGAAGGCCGCAAGCAGCACATCGCCCGCGAGGGGTATAAATACCTGGAATTAGCGGACATTTCATAACAGGGGAGCGAATCATGATGAAAAAACTTTTGAGCATTCTTTTGGCCGTCGGGCTGGTGCTGGGCCTTGCCGCCCCGGCGCTGGCGGACAGCGACACGGTGACGGACGCCTATACCTACACCACCGGCGAGGAATACGGCGGGGAATACCACATCCCCCAGATAAACCTGGACGGTCCCGGCACCGCGGCGACGAACGCCGCCATATGGGCGGACCTGTACGAGGGGTACATGTACGACGTGCAGTACGCCGCCCAGAGCGGGGAGGCGTCCTATATCATGGGCATCGACTACAGCTGGGCCATCCGGGGGGATGTCCTGAGCCTGCTGGCCGCCGTCCGCTATGAGGCCAACGACCTGTGCGACTACTATGTCTACAACGTCTCTCTCGCCGACGGCGAACGGCTCAGCGACCGGGAGTTTTTCGCGGCCATGGGCCTGGACCGGACCGGGTTCAACGACCGGCTGCGCACTGCCGTGAGCGCCCAGTACGACGCCTTCGCGGGCTTTACGGACGACGACTTCATCGACCTGCAGCGCGCCAGCTCCCTGGCGGACGAGACCATCGCCCGGGCCAGACCCTATCTGGACGTGGACGGGGCGCTGTGCGCGGCGGCGCTATTTTATCCCATTGCCGGCCCGGAGCGGTGCTGGCAGCTTTTCCCGCTGGCGGAGCAGTAAACTATACAGAAAAGGGTAAAACTCTATGGCACGCAAAGCAAAAGACGACCAGCCCAAAAAGCGCGGTATGGACCCCAACGTGATGGGCCTGCGGGGGGAGACCATCGACCAGCCCATCACCGACACGCTGGAGCTGAACTTCATGCCCTACGCCATGAGCGTGATCGTGTCCCGGGCCATCCCGGAGATCGACGGGTTCAAGCCCAGCCACCGCAAGCTTCTCTACTGCATGTACAAAATGGGCCTTCTGAACGGCGGCCGCACCAAGTCCGCCAACATCGTGGGCCAGACCATGCACTATAACCCCCACGGGGACGCGGCCATCTACGAGACCATGGTCCGCCTGACCCGGGATAACGGCGCGCTGAACGTGCCCTTTGTGGACAGCAAGGGCAATTTCGGCAAGGTATACAGCCGGGATATGGCCTACGCCGCCAGCCGGTACACGGAGGCCAAGCTGGCCCCGGTGTGCGCGGAGCTGTTCCGGGACATCGACAAGGACACGGTGGACTTCCAGCCCAACTACGATAACACCACCACCGAACCCACCCTCCTGCCCACCACCTTCCCCAACGTGCTTGTCAGCGCCAATTTAGGTATCGCCGTGGGCATGGCCAGCCAGATATGCGGGTTCAATCTGGCCGAGGTCTGCCAGACCACCATCGAGCTTTTGCGGGACCCGGACCACGAGATCATGTCCACCATGCCGGCCCCGGACTTCCCCACCGGCGGCGAGATCGTCTACGACCCCGGCCAGATGGCGGAGATATACAACACCGGCCGCGGCTCCTTCCCGGTCCGGGCCCGGTGGCGCTACGTGGAAAAAGAGCACATCATCGAGATATACGAGCTGCCCTACACCACCACCGCCGAGGCGGTCATCGAAAAATGCCGGGACCTCATAAAAGACGGCAAAATAAAAGAGATCGCCGACATGCGGGACGAGACGGACCTGGGCGGGCTGAAGCTTGCCATTGATATCAAGCGGGGCACGGACCCGGACCGGCTCATGGCCAAGCTCTATAAGCTCACGCCCTTACAGGACAACTACCCCTGCAACTTCAATATCCTGATCGCCGGGTCGCCCCGTGTGATGGGCGTGCGGGAGATATTGACCGAGTGGATCGCCTGGCGGACCGAGTGCGTCCGGCGGCGGGTCTGGTTCGACCTGTCCCGCAAGAAGGAAAAGCTCCACCTTTTGGAGGGCCTCAAGGCCATCTTGCTGGACATCGACCGGGCCATCGCCATCATCCGGGAGACGGAGACGGAGGCGGACGTGGTGCCGAACCTGATGATCGGCTTCGGCATCGACGAGACCCAGGCGGAGTTCGTGGCGGAGATAAAGCTACGGAACATCAACCGGGAGTACATCTTAAAACGCGTGGCCGAGACGGAGGAGCTGGCGAAGGACATCGCCGACCTGGAGGACACCCTCAAGAACAAGCGCCGTATCCGCTCCATCATCGCCGACGAATTAAAGGCGGTCATGAAAAAATACCCCTCCCCCCGGCGCACCGGCATCGTCTACGCCCGGGAGATCGAGGAATTTGACGAGGGCCCCGCCGCCGTGGAGGACTATCCGGTACACCTGTTCCTGTCCCGGCACGGGTATTTCAAGAAGATCACCCCCCAGAGCCTGCGCATGAGCGGCGAGCAGAAATACAAGGAGGACGACGGCCTTGGCTGGTATTGGGACAGCACAAACAGCGCGGAGCTTCTCGTCTTCACGGATAAGCAGCAGGCGTACAAGCTGCGGGTGGCGGACGTAAAAGAGACAAAGGCCAGCGCCCTTGGCGACTATCTGCCCGCCCTTCTGGGCTTTGACGAGGGGGAGGCGTTTTTGACCGCCGTCCCGGCGGGGGACTATACCGGGACCATCCTGCTCTTTTTCGCCAACGGCAAGTGCGCCCGGCTGCCCCTGGCCGCCTACGCCACCAAGACAAACCGGAAAAAGCTCACCGGCGCGTACTCTGACAAGAGCCCTCTTGTCTCTCTGCTGCCCCTGGAGGGCGAGACGGAGATCGCCGTCACGTCGGCGGAGGGCCGGTGCGTGGTGTTCTCCACGGCGCTGCTTTCCCCCAAGACGAGCCGCACCACCCAGGGCGTGCAGGTCATGACCGTGAAAAAGCACCCGGTGGTGAATGCCCGGCCTCTTTCCGAGACGGCCATCCAGAACCAGTCCCGCTACCGGGTCCGCACCATCCCCGCCTCCGGCGCGAAACTCACCGACGCGGATAGAGGCGAGGAACAGATGACGTTCGTCTAAATTTCCTTATTGAACGCCTCCCCTGTGCAAGGGGAGGTGGCCCGGCGTCAGCCGGGCCGGAAGGGTTGTCAACAACAATGTGCGCCTTTGCGCGTTATTCGAGGTCCATCATGAACAAACTCAAGCGTTTTCTCATCACCGACGGCAGGGCCGTGGCGATCAACGTGCTGGGCTGCCTCATCGCGGGAGCCAGCTTCTCCTTCCTCACCTACCCCAACAGCATCGTCTCCGGCGGGCTCACCGGCATCGCGCAGATATTGAACCTGCTGACCGGTCTGCCCGTGGGCGTGATGATCATCGTCATGAACATCCCGCTTTTCGTGGTGGCCGGGAGAAAGTTCGGTCTGCGGTTCATCGTCTACTCCCTGATCGGCATGCTGGGTTCCAGCGTGGCCATCGACATGTTCAACGCCCTGCATATCCGCCTGACGGACGACATTTTGCTGGCGGCGGTGTACGGCGGGCTTTTGAAGGGCCTGGGCTACGGGCTCATTTTCGTCACCGGCGGCACCAGCGGCGGCACGGACATCCTGTCAAGGCTGCTGCGGCGCAAATACGGCTACATGCAGCTTGGCACCATCGGCCTGGCGCTGGACGCCACGGTGGTGGTGGCCTTCGCCATCATCTTCAAGCGCTTTGACGCGGCCATGTACACCATCATCACCATGTTCGTGTCCAGCCGGGTGGTGAACCTGCTGCTGTACGGCACGGCCAACTCCAGCGTCTGCTACATCATCACCGTCCACCCCCACGCCATCGCCCAGCACATCGGCGTCACCCTCCACCGGGGGGCCACGCTCTTAAAGGGCGAGGGGGCCTACAGCGGCGAGGAGCGGGACGTGGTGCTGTGCGCCGCCAAGCGCCAGCAGCTGCCCGCGCTGAAAAAGATGGTGTCCGACATCGACCCCAACGCCTTCGTGATCGTCACCCAGTCCCACGAGGTGTTCGGCAAGAACTTCCAGGACATCGTTAAGACAGATTGATTTTTATACATTGGGAGGAACGCGCTATGGCAAGCATCGTGGAGGATCTTCGGAAAAACGGCTTCACCGTCACGGAATTTGACACCGCAGAGGCCGCGGCGGACTACCTGGCCGGCTCCCTGCACGGCAAGAGCATCGGCATGGGCGGCAGCATGACCCTGGCCGCTCTGGACGTGTACGACCGCCTGGCGGCGGACAACACCGTCTACTGGCACCAGACCGTCCCCGGGGACGACACCTGTATCCCCGCGGACAACGCCCAGGTGTACATCACCAGCGCCAACGCCGTATCGGAGGAAGGGTACATCCTGAACATCGACGGCCGGGGCAACCGGGTGGCCGGCACGCTGATGAAAAAGGAGCGGGTGATCTTCGTCATCGGCCAAAACAAGCTCTCCGGCCCATTCCCGGAGGCTCTGGACCGGGCCCGGAACATCGCCGCGCCCAAAAACGCCCAGCGGCTCCATAAAAAGACTCCCTGTGCCGTGGACGGGGTGTGCCACGACTGCGCCAGCCCGGACCGTATCTGCAACGCCCTGGTGGTGCTGTGGAAAAAGCCCTCCTGGTGCGAGACGATGGAGGTCGTGCTCATCCGCCAGGACCTGGGCTGCTGACATGAGACGCCGACCCCGGGCGCTGCCGGCCCTGCTGGCGCTTATATGCGCGCTGGCGTTTTGCGGCTGCGCCAGCCTTTACGACACCCAATACGCCTCCAGCGAGCCCTACCAGCCCCCGGCGCCCCCGGAGGACGAGGCGGCGGACGCGCCTGACAACATCACCGATTACGCCGCCCTGCGCCGGGCCGTTCTGGCGCTGGTGACGGACCACGTGCAGTCCGCCCAGCTGCAATTCAACGGCTACGAGGGCTCCGTCAGCCAGGACCTGTCCACCGCCTGCTGGGACGTGAAGTCCTCCACGGCCCTGGGTGCCTTCGCCGTGGACACCATCAGCTACGACCTGAGCCGCATCGTCAGCTACTACCAGGCGGAGGTGAACATCACCTATAAGCGCACGGCCGCCCAGGCGGACGCGCTGGAGCGGGTGCGGTCCGTGTCGGCCCTGAAGGACCGGCTGGACGGGGCTCTCCGGGCGGGCGAGACCTATCTTGTTCTGGAAATATCCGACGCCTCCGCCACGGCCGACACCCTGCGGGCGTACGTGTCGGCGGCCTATTACGCCGACGCGCTGGCCTGTCCCGTGCTGCCGGAGGTGGACGCGGCATTGTTCCCGGAAACGGGCGTGACCCGTATCGCGGAGCTGACGCTGGATTACGGCCTGGACCCGTCAGCCCTCTCCCGGCGCCGGGAAGAGCTGACCACGGCGATAGCGGAGATCACGGCGGGCCTGACCCCCGCGCCATCGTCGGATGACGCCTCCCCGTCGCCGAGCCCGTCGGCGCGGGAACAGGCCCTGGACGGGGCGGAGCGGCTGCGGCTTTTGTGCGGACGGCTGGCGGACCGGTGCCAGGCGGACGACACCGCCGGGGCGACCGCCTGGGACGCGCTCATGAACGGCGCGGCGGACAGCGAGGGCCTGGCCCTGGCGCTGCAGGCCTGCTGCCAGAGCATCGGCCTGGACTGCCGGACCGTGGCGGGCCGCATGGACGGCCAGGAGCACTGCTGGAACATGGTGACCCTGGCGGGGACCAGCTATCACGTGGACGTGTCCGGCCCGGACGTATTTCTGTCCGGGGACGAGCGGCTCTGGGGCGTTTACTGGTGGGACACCAGCGACTATCCGGCCTGTCCGGGGGACTTCAGCTTTTCCGACGACCCTGAGCCCACCCAGGCGCCGGATACCTCGCCCACGCCCGCGCCGGTGCAGATTTAATCGGTTTTTAATCTTCCTTGCATTTGCCTTTAAATTTGCCGTGGTATCCTGCTCTCAGATAAAGACAAGGAGGTATCGCGCATGGAACGATACGAAATGGCGGAGCTTTTGAGCAAAAAGGCGGGCGTGTCTTTGGAGGAAGCCCGCGCCGCTTTGGAAGAGAACAACTGGGACATGCTGGACGCCATGGTGGCCCTGGAGCGGGCCCACAAGACCGACGGCGCCGCCGTACACGCGGACACGGCCGCCGGCGGTGACAGCGGCGTCAAGCCCGTGAAGAACGTGACCGCCCACAAAGGCCCCGGCTTTTTCTCCAACGGCTTTGCGGTGCTGTGGGAGTATGTGAAGAAATTTTTCCGTATCACCCTGGATAACGACTTCGTGGTGGAGCGCCGGGGCAAGCGGCTTCTGGGCATGCCGGTCTTGGTACTGCTGGTGCTGCTTTTCGCCAGCTTCGGGCTGGTGCTGGTGGCGCTGATCGCGGGGCTTTTCTGCGACTGCCGCTATCGCTTCGAGGGCCGTCAGCTTGGCAAAGACGGCATCAACGACGCCATGGGCAAGATGAGCGACCTGGCCGGGGACATCAAGCAGTCCATCCAGAACGCCGCCGGTCAGGACGGCCAGGACAAACAGGACCCGTAAACCATGGGCGCGAACATACTGATCGTGGAGGACGAGGCCCGTCTGGCCCGGTTTCTGGAGCTGGAGCTGGACCACGAGGGCTACGCCGTCACCAGGGCCGCCGACGGTCGGGAAGGGCTGGAAGCGGCCCTTTCCGGCCCCTTCGACCTTATCCTGCTGGACGTGATGCTCCCCGGCCTGAACGGCCTGGAGGTGCTGCGCCGGCTGCGAAACGAAAAGGACACCCCCGTACTCCTGCTCACCGCCCGTGACGCGGTCATGGACAAAGTGAGCGGCCTGGACATGGGGGCCAACGACTATATCACCAAGCCCTTCTCCATCGAGGAGCTTCTGGCCCGTATCCGGGCCGCTCTGCGCACCGGCGCGCCCAACATCCGCCGCACCGCCGTGCTGCGCTGCGGCGGGCTCACCCTGGACCCGGCCCGGCACACCGCCGCCTACGGCGACGCGCCCCTGACCCTGACGTATAAGGAATTTCTGCTGCTGCAGACCCTGCTGGAGAACCGGGACATCGTGCAGACCCGGGACATGCTTCTGGAAAAGGTCTGGGGCTACGATTACGCCGGGGAGACGAATGTCGTTGACGTGTACATCCGCTATCTGCGCCAAAAGCTGGACGACGCCTTTGGGGTGAAGCTCATCCACACCGTCCGGGGCGTGGGGTATGTGCTGAAGGGGGACGAGCCGTGAACCGCACCACCTCCATCGCCCGGCGTATCGCCTGGCGGGGCCAGTGGGGCAAGCTCTGGCGCATTATCTGGCAGACCGTGGCGCTGTTTCTGGTGGCCGCGCTTGTCTGGTGCGTCGCCACCGCCCAGGCGGCGGGCGTGCCCTTAAAACCGGGCACGGAATTTTATATCCAGTTCCCCAAGCCCTATAACCTCCTGGACGTGATGCTGGCGGACCCGGGCTATGCCCTGTACCTGCTCCAAAACAGCGACGAGGAAAACGTCTACGCCGACAACGTGCTCTTCCACGCGGGGGATACCCAGGCGGAGATGGGCGGGTTTTTGTTCTGGCTGGGCTTTTCGCTGGAATGTCTCACGGCGGCGCGGCTGCTATTTTGGCTCATCGGCTGCTTCGGGGCCACCCGGCGGGTCCGCCGGTATCTGCGGCCCATCGACGACATCGCCCAGGTGACGGAGAGCATCTCCGCCCACGGCTTTGACGAGAGCAAGTTCCACTCCCTGGAGGAGGCCATCGACCACCTGAACGGCGCCTCCCCGGACGAGCAGCTGCACGTGGGGGACAGCGACCTGGCCGGTCTGGAAACGGCGGTGAACAACCTGATCGCCCGCATGCACGCCGGCTACCGCCAGCAGGTCCGGTTCGTGGACGACGCCAGCCACGAGCTGCGCACCCCCATCGCCGTCATCCAGGGCTATGCCGACATGCTCTCCCGCTGGGGCAAGACGGACGAAAAGGTCCTGAACGAGTCCATCCGGGCCATCCAGACCGAGACGGAGCACATGAAGACGCTGGTGGAGCAGCTCTTATTTCTGGCCCGCGGGGACGCCGGCCGGCAGGAATTAAAGCTGGAGGCCCTGGACCTGTCCGAGCTGGCCCACGAGGTCTGGGAGGAGAGCCGGATGATCGACGCCAGCCACGAGTACGTGCTGGACGCGCCCGCGCCCGTAAGCGTCCGGGCGGACCCGGCATTATTAAAGCAGGCGGTCCGGGTCCTGGCGGACAACGCCCGCAAATACGCCCCGGCGGACACCCGTATCACCATCCGCACCGGCGTGGATGGAAACCGAGCCGCGTTGGAGGTGCAGGACAACGGCCCCGGCATCGCCCGGGCCGACGCGCCCCACGTGTTCGAGCGGTTCTACCGCGCCGACAGCGCCCGCAAGGGCGGCGCCGGCGGCAGCGGCCTGGGGCTGGCCATCGCCCGGTGGATCGTGTCCCGCCACGGCGGGTCCATCGGCCTGACCTCCTACGAGGGCGTGGGCACCCGCATGACCGTGTACCTGCCCCTGCAAAGGTAAATTTACCCTTTCCTTTACCGCTTTCTTGACGACTTAGTAGTATATTACAAAACTGTAAGGCCAAATTCGTAGACAATGACCGGAAAATCTGGTACAATGAATAAGCATCACTTATCAAAAGGAGCGCCCCCATGACCTCAGTCCGCCGTCCTCTTGTTCCCGTCTATGGCCGCCTGCCGCTGCTGGGCGCGCTCATATTGCAGGGCGCGGTGTACTGGGGCGCCAAGGGCATCACGGCGGCCTGGCCCCACCGGGACATGACAGGCGCGCTGGACGGCGCCGTGCCGTTTCTGCCCTGGACCGTGGTCATATACGTGCTGGCCTACGCCTTCTGGGCGGCCAATTACGTGCTGGCCGTCCGGCAGGACGAGGAAAACGGCTTTCGCTTCCTGGCGGCGGACGCTCTGGGAAAGCTTGTGTGCTTCGCGGCTTTTCTGCTCCTGCCCACCACCAACCTCCGGCCGGAGATACCGGCGGACGCGCCCTTTGGGTGGCTGCTGGGCCTTATTTACGCCGTGGACGCGCCGGACGCGCTTTTCCCCTCCATGCACTGCTTTTGCAGCTGGCTCTGCTGGGCGGGCCTGCGGGGGCAGAAGGACATACCGGCCTGGTACCGGGGCTTTTCCCTGGCCTTCGCCCTGGCCATCGCGGCGTCCACCCTGACCACCCGGCAGCACGTGCTGGCGGACGCGCTGGCGGGATGCGCCCTGGCGGAGCTTTGCTGGCAGACCGCCGCCCGCACATCCCTCTCCGCCTGGTACAGACGGCTTTGGACGCGGCGCACACCGGTGACAGAAAGGGACGGCCCATGAAGGAAAACCGGAAAAAGATCCTCGGCAACACCCTTTTGTTCGTCGCCGTGCTGGGCCTTACCCTGTACGCGGTGTTCCGGGGCCAGGATATAAACGCCATACGCGAGGCCATCGAGGGCTGCGACAGCCGGTGGCTGCTGCCCGCTATCCTATGCGTGCTGGCGTTCATCGGCGGCGAGGCCATTATCCTGCGGCTGCTGCTGCGCTCCTGCGGCTATCATCTGAGCCAGGGGCGGTGCTTTCTGGTGTCCTCGGCGGGGTTTTTCTTCTCCGCCGTGACCCCCTCCGCCGGGGGCGGCCAGCCCATGCAGGCCTATTTCCTCCGGCGCGAGCGTATCCCGGTGCCGGTCTCCGCCGTGATATTGATGGCCGTCACCATCACCTACAAGCTGGTGCTGGTGCTGACGGGGCTTTTTATGGCCCTGTTCCGGCGGGACTTTCTCGCGGCCCGCTTTGGGGACATGATGCTCCTTTTCTGGCTGGGCCTGGCGCTGACGGTGGGGTTCACCAGTCTGCTGCTGACGCTGGTATTCCATCCCCACCTGGCCCGCAGGACCATGGACGGGGGCCACAAGCTGCTGGAAAAGCTGCATATCCTGCGCCGCAGCGGCTCCCGGCGGGAGAAGCTTCTGGCCGCCATGGAGCGCTACCATGAGACGGCGGGGTACTTCAAGAGCCACATGGGGCTTATGCTGGTGGTGCAGCTCATCACCTTCGCCCAGCGCTTCGCCCTGTTCACGGTCCCCTGGCTGGTGTGCCGGAGCTTCGGCATCCCCGGCCGGTGGCTGGACATCGCCGTGACCCAGGCGATGATCACCGTGGCGGCGGACATGCTGCCCCTGCCGGGTGGCATGGGGGTGACGGAGGCGCTGTTTCTGACCGCCTTCGCGCCGGTGTTCGGCGCGCTGACCCTGCCGGCGATGATAGTGAGCCGGGGCGTGGATTTTTACTGCCGGCTGCTGCTTTCCGCGGCCTTCACCGCCGTGGCCGCCGCCGTTCTTGGCCGCGCCCACAGTGGGACACAAACGGGACATAACAGGCCATAAATGGGACACAAGTGGGACATAAACGGGACAAAACGGGGCTGTAAATGTCCCAACGAGACAGAGAGAAAGCGGGGTGAGTCCGCCGTGATCGGATTTTATGATTATACCGTATGGATGACATATGCCAGCCTTTTATCCTCCGTGGCCGGTATCTTCTGCGCCTGCTCCGGCCATATCCGCTGGGCGCTGGCCTGTCTGGCCCTGTCGGGCCTGCTGGACGCCTTTGACGGCAAGGTGGCCCGGACGAAAAAGGACAGGACCGACGCGGAAAAGGCCTTCGGCGTGCAGCTGGACTCCCTGTGCGACATGGTCTGCTTCGGCGCCCTGCCGGTGGTCATCGCCTACCACCTGGGCATGCACACGGCCCTGGGCATGGGCATTCTGGGGCTTTATTGCCTGGCGGGACTCATCCGCCTTGCCTGGTTCAACATCACCGTGGACGCCGACCCCTGCGAGGATGGGAAGAAGTACTATCAGGGCATGCCCATCACCTCCATATCCGTGATACTGCCGGTGTTTTACGCCGTCGGGACCCTGGCCCCCAGGGTGTTTTTGTACGGGCTGCCGGTGGTGATGCTCATCTCCGGCGTGCTGTTCATCATCCGCTTCTCCTTCCGCAAGCCCACCACCGCGGAGCTTCTGGCCCTCATCGGCCTTGTGGCGCTGGTCATCCTGTACATACTGGCCTGTCACCGCTGGGGCAGCGTGCTGCCCTGGAAGTGGGTGCTGCGCCGGGTACCCGGTACGGCATGAGGGCGGCGGAGTTTCTGTACGGAACGGCCCCGGGGCGTTTTCTGCTCCGGGGCCTGTGCCGTCCCTGGTTTTCCAAATTGGGCGGCGCCGTCTTATCCGCCCGCCTGTCCGCCCTGGCGGTAGGGCCCTTCGTGAAGGCCAACCATATCGACATGACGCCCTGGGCCGGGCAAAGATTCCGCTCCTTCAACGACTTCTTCACCCGCGCCCTGCCCCCTGACGCCCGGCCTGTGGACATGGACCCGGCGGCGTTCGTGAGCCCCTGCGACGGGGCCCTCACGGTCTGGCCCGTGACGGCCGACGGCCGCTTTCCCGTGAAGGGCACGGCGTACACCCTGGCGGGATCACTGCAGGACCCGGCCCTGGCGGAGAAATTTTCCGGCGGGCTGGTGTGGCTTTTCCGGCTGACGCCAAGGGACTACCACCGCTATATCTGGACGGCGGACGGCACCCCCGGCGAGGCGGTGCGTATCCCCGGCGTGCTGCACACGGTCCAGCCTCTGGCGCGGGGCCAGCGGCCCGTGTACCATGAGAACTGCCGGGAGTACCGGCTGCTGGAAACGGCCTTCGGCCCGCTTCTGGTCATGGAGGTAGGGGCTCTGCTGGTGGGGAAGATCGAAAACCGGCCCGTGGTCGGCGCCGTGGCCCGGGGGCAGGAAAAGGGCAACTTCGCCTTCGGCGGCTCCACCGTCATACTGGTCACGCCCAGGGACGCCGCCGTCCCGGACCCGGCGCTTGCCGCCGCCTCGGCAAAAGGCACAGAGACCCCCGTCCGCCTCGGCCAGCGGGTGGGGTGTGTAAAAAAATAAGGCCCCCTTGTGAAAGGGGGCTGGCAGCGCCTTCGGCGCTGACTGGGGGATTGCTGTTAGACCGACGACAATCCCCCCGAGCCGCCTTCGGCGGCCCACCCCCCTTTGACAAGGGGGGCTTTCGATAAGGAATTGTTTTAAATCATTTCTCCCCTCTCAGTTCGACGAGGCGGTCGCGGAGGACGGCGGCGTACTCGAACTCCAGCATCTGCGCGGCCTTGCGCATCTGCTTTTCCAGCTTCTCGATGGCCGCCTGGCGCTCCCGGGCGGTCATCTTCACGCCCTTGTCGTTCAGCACGTCCGGCTGCCTGTCGTCGGCGCCGGTCATGTCCATCAGGTCCTTCACGTCCTTGATGATGGTCCGGGGCACGATGCCGTGGGCCTGGTTATAGGCCTGCTGCTTGGCCCGGCGGCGCTCCGTCTCCCGAATGGCGGCGTCCATGGAGGGCGTGATGGTATCCGCGTACATGATGACGGTGCCCTCCGCGTTGCGGGCGGCGCGGCCCGTGGTCTGGATGAGGCTGGTCTCGGAGCGGAGAAACCCCTCCTTGTCCGCGTCCAGGATGGCGACTAACGACACCTCCGGCAGGTCCAGACCCTCCCGGAGCAGGTTGATGCCCACCAGCACGTCGAACCGGCCCAGACGCATGTCCCGGATGATCTCGATACGCTCGATGGCGCTGATGTTGTGGTGCAGGTACCGGCAGCGGATGCCCGCGTCGGTGAGGTAGGCCGTCAGGTCCTCCGCCATCTTCACCGTCAGGGTGGTGACCAGCGTCCGCTGGTTTTTCGCCACCCGGGCGTTGATCTCCCCGATCAGGTCGTCGATCTGCCCCTCCACGGGCCGGACCTGGATCTCCGGGTCCAGAAGTCCCGTGGGGCGGATGAGCTGCTCGGCGATCTGACCGGCGCGGCTGCGCTCGTACTCCCCCGGCGTGGCGGACACATAGATGGCCTGGTGGATACGGGAATTGAACTCGTCGAACATCAGGGGCCGGTTGTCAAAGGCGCAGGGCAGGCGAAAGCCGTACTCCACCAGCGTCTCTTTGCGGCTCCGGTCGCCCCGGTACATGGCCCGGACCTGGGGGAGGGTCACGTGGCTCTCGTCCACGAATAAAATGAAGTCTTTGGGAAAGTAGTCCAGCAGGGTCATGGGGGCGCTGCCCGGCTCCCGGCCGGAGATGATACGGGAATAGTTCTCGATGCCGGAGCAGTAGCCCAGCTCCTGCATCATCTCGATGTCGTACTCCGTGCGCTGCTTCAGCCGCTGGGCCTCCAAAAGCTTGCCGTTTTGCTCGAACCAGGCCAGGCGCTCGGCCAGTTCTTTTCGTATCTGGACGATGGCGGCCTCCATCTTCTCTTTCGTGGTCACATAGTGGTTGGCGGGCCATATGGGGATGTTGGTGAGCCGCCGGACCACCGCGCCGGACACGGCGTTGATCTCGGATATGCGGTCGATCTCATCGCCGAAAAATTCCAGGCGCAATGCCGTGTCCTTCCAATAGGCGGGCCAGATGTCCACCGTGTCCCCCCGGATACGGAAGCGGTTGCGCTCAAAGGCCACGTCGTTGCGCTCGTAGCGGATGTTCACCAGCTTGCGGGACAGCTCCGGGATGGGTATCTCCATCCCCACCCGCAGCGACACCATCATGGCGGCGAAATCGTCCGGCTCGCCCAGACCGTAGATGCAGCTGACGGAGCTGACCACGATCACGTCCCGCCGCTCCAACAGCGACGCGGTGGCACTGAGGCGCAGACGGTCGATCTCGTCGTTGATGGAGGCGTCCTTTTCGATGAACGTGTCCGTGTGGGGGATATAGGCCTCCGGCTGGTAATAGTCGTAGTAGCTGACGAAATACTCCACGGCGTTGTCCGGAAAGAACTCCCGAAACTCCGCGCAGAGCTGGGCGGCCAGCGTCTTGTTGTGGGCCAGCACCAGGGTGGGCCGCTGGACCCGCTCGATGACCTTCGCCATGGTGTACGTCTTGCCGGAGCCGGTGACGCCCAATAAAACCTGCTCGTCCAGGCCGTTTTCGATGCCGTCCGCCAGGGCGGCGATGGCCTCGGGCTGGTCCCCGGCGGGCTCGTAGGGGGATACGACTTTGAAGGGCTTGCTGTCCATGAGGGCCTCCTTGGGGGTTCTTGCGGGTTATTGAAAGTATATTATAACATAAAATCGGTAAAGCACAAGGAAAAGGCGACTCGTCAGAGAAGGCGGCGGCGTTGGCCGCGCAAGGGGGAGCTCGAGGGGGCGGGAGCCCCGCCTCGAATGGGATCTGCTGTCAAAAAGACTTTTTTGACAGCAAAACGACCTGCCGTGGCAGGTCGTTTTCAGACATCTACAGACTGACACCCCGCACAGCGCATGCGAACAGACAGTAGATTACTTCACATCTTGGTGGTATAATGCAAAATGCCGAGTGGACGACTGTTCGACAATTGATGCTTAACGAGGTATATAATGAGATTATTCGTTTCTTTCTCAGCAAGAAAAACCGGTAATTGCGCGCAGATCATTGATTTTATAAAGACACCGCATGACCAGGTGATTTATTATATGGATCTGAACACACATGGGTGCAGTAATTGCAGTTATGAGTGTTTCAAAACGCAATGCAGATATCGAGGCGAGGATGTTTATCGCCTATATAGCAGTTTTGAGAGCTATGAAAAAGTAATTCTGCTTGTACCGATGTACTGCGGAAATCCTTCCTCCCTGTATTTTGGCTTTAACGAAAGAAGCCAGGACTTTTTCATGCGCCATGAAAATGAATATAGTTCCTTTGCGGAAAGACTTTTTATCATCGGCGTCTATGGAAGCAGGAAGGAATCCCCAGATTTCATAAGGTGTTTTGAAAAATGGTTTGAGGGTACTCCTTATTCACATCATGTTCTGGGGATCGAACGCCGCTTGTATCAGCAGACAATGAAGGATAGCGTAATAGATATTGAGCCAGTTAAAAAGGCATTACATGGGTTTATGCGATGAAAACAGGCCTGTTGGGGAATAGAGCAGAGCGAAAGGCTGAAACGACCTGCCGGGTGGCAGGTCGTTTTCACGCGGTAGCATCATTGGTCGTAGTCGTCGTAATCGTCCTCGGGCGGGTAATCGTCGTACCCCTCCTGGCCGTTTTGGAAGTACCCCATGTCGGCGTCCTCGTCCTCATCCTCCGGGATGTCCAGCCACTGTATCTCCTGCTGGGAGCGGGCGATGGCCCGGTCCTTCCGGGCGCGGCGGAGGCTGCGCACGTGGCGGACCCGCTGGATGCGGTAGAAGATGACCAGCAGCAGATAGACGCCCAGAATGACGATCAGGATGGTGATGAGCTGGCGCACGGACTCGTTCTGGGTCATGGCCTCCCACTGGCCCCGCAGGTATTCCAGGCGGGAGATGTCCACCGCGGAGGCGGCCACCAGCCGGGCAGAGCCCCGCTCCACCCCGTCCAGATAGGCCGTCACCTCCCCCAGGTACTGGCCCGCCTCCAGGGGCGCCTGCAGGGTGGTCTGCTCCCGCTCGTACTGGTACACGGGCCGGTATTCCACCTGGCCCAGGTCCTGCTCCTTGGGCAGGATGATGCTGACCGCGTCCTCGCACCGCACGCCCACGGTGCCGGGGTCGCCCATGGCCACGGGCAGGGTGGTCAGGTTTTCCGTGCTGCTCAGGATGGTCCGGTAGCTGAAATTGTCGAACACCCAGTCGAAAAGAGCCCGGGCGTCGTTGAAGCGGGTGTCGCTGTCCGGACAGCCGATCACCACGGCGGCCACGTCGATCTCGTCGTACGTCGCGGCGGCCACCATGGCGTAGCCCCCGTCGGTGAGGGCGGCGTTTCTAAAGCCGTAGGCGTAGGAGTAGTAAAGGGGGCTGGCCTCGTCCAGCAGGGCGTTGGAGTTGGTCAGGGTCCGGGTCTCGGTCATGTCCGTGGCGGGGACGCTGTAGGACACGGCGCTGAAAGGGGTCCGGGCGGCGGTGCTGCCGGTCAGGGCCCGGGCGATCTTGGCCAGATCCCGGGCGGTGGTCCGGCCGGCGGGCTCGATGCCGTCGGCGTTCTGGAAGCTGGTGGCCGTGCAGCCCAGCTCCTGGGCCCTGGCGTTCATGGTGTCCACGAACGCGCCGGTGGACCCGCCCACGTACTCCGCCAGCACGTTGCAGGCGTCCGCGGCGGAGGCCAGCGCGGCGCAGTAGAGAAGGTCACCCACCGTCATGCGCTCGCCGGGCTGGATGCCGGCGGTGCTGGCGCCCTCCGTCAAGTTGTACTGAAAGCTGTCCGAGGCGGTGACCGTGTCCTCCAGGGTGACGGAGCCCTGGTCGATGGCGTCGCCCACCAGAAGGGCGGTCATGAGCGTGACCATCGTGCCGGCCGAGACGGGCCGGTCGCTGTCCTTTTCATAGAGCACGTCGCCGGTGTCCATGTCCATGACGATGGCGGACGAGGCCGTGACCACCGGGTCGTCCACGGCCAAAGCCTGGGCGGGCAGAAGGCATACCAGCAGCGATATGGTCAGAAGCAGGGAAAGCAGCTTGAAATTTTTCATGTCATTCTCCGGAAAAGTATGGTATGATAGAGCCGGTAACATTATTTAGGACATAGTTAGGTTTATTATAAGAAATAATCCGGGGAAAAGCAACATCTGTTTGATGAAAACTTTCTTAAATCAGCGCGGCGGCGAAAAACGGGAAAAGGTCGTGACGGCGCTGCTGTGGGCGGCCGTGGCGGCGCTTCTGGCGGCGACGGTGTTCGCTTACGCCGGGGATACCGGGGCGGGCGAACCCGCGTTCGCGGCGCTGGAGCCGGGAGCGCCCATGACCCGTGCCGCGGCGGTGGACATCAACACGGCCAGCGTGGAAGAGCTGGACGACCTGCCGGGTATCGGCCCCACGCTGGCGGAGCGGATCGTGGCCTACCGGGAGGAAAACGGGCCGTTCAAGAGCCCGGAGGACGTGACGGACGTGCCCGGTATCGGGCCGGCGACCTATGCAGACATCGCGCCGTATATCGGCGGAGAAACGGGGGAGGCGGACCCATGAAAATTCTGGTGGTGGACGACGAAAAGCTGCTGGTCAAGGGGCTGAAATTCAACCTGGAAAACGAGGGCTACGAGGTGCGCGTGTGCTACGACGGCGAGACGGCCGTGGACATGGCCCGTGCGGAGCAGTACGACCTTATCCTGCTGGACCTGATGATGCCAAAGCTGGACGGGCTGGCCGCCTGCATGAAGATTCGGGAGTTTTCCACCGTGCCGGTCATCATGCTCACCGCCAGGGGCGAGGATACGGACAAGCTCATCGGCTTTGAGTACGGCGCGGACGATTACATCACCAAGCCCTTCAACATCCTGGAGCTGAAGGCCCGTATCCGGGCGCTGCTGCGCCGGGCCACGCTCCAGGCCGGGCCGGACCCGGCGGGCCGTATCACCCGCGGTCCCATCACCATCGACACCGAGCGGCGCACCGCCGAGACGGACGGCCGGCCCGTGGAGCTGACGGCCAAGGAGTTCGACCTGGTGGAGCTTCTCATGCGCACGCCGGGCAAGGTCTATTCCCGGGAGAATCTGCTGGACCTGGTGTGGGGCAGCGATTACCAGGGGGATATAAGAACGGTGGACGTTCACATCCGCCGGCTCCGGGAAAAGCTGGAGCGGGACCCCGCCGAGCCGGCGTGCATCATCACAAAGTGGGGTGTGGGGTACTATTTCAGCGAGGGATGAAAAAAAGCGCCGGCGGGGCCTGTCCCTCCGGTTCAAGATCGCCGCGGTGTTCACCCTGTTCACGGCGGCGCTGCTGCTGGGCGTGAACACCTACCCCATCATGACCAGCCGGGACATGGTGTACGCCACGAAAAAGACGGCCCTGCAAAGCCAGGGCTCCGTCGTTTCCAGCTCCCTGTCGGCTTTGGAGGAGCTGACGGCCGATTCCGTCAGCCGGGTCATGGAGCTGCTGGACGTGACGCCGGTGACCCGCATGCTGGTGACCGACGGCGCCGGACGCATTTTGTACGACACGGACAGGAGCGGCAGCAACCTGGGCCGGTACGCGCTGCTGTCCGGCGTGGCGTCGGCGCTGGAGGGGAACGCCTGGTTCACCTGCGCCTACTCTTACGCCGACGGGGCCTTCGCCAGCCGTTCCGCCACGCCGGTAATGGCCGGCGGGACCGTGACGGGCGCGGTGTATCTTTACGACTACGACACCGAGCAGGGCGACATCATCGCCGGACTGCGGGACAATCTTTTCAACATGTCGCTGCTGTTCGCCGTGGCCTGCTTTCTCATCATCGCGGTGCTGTCCGCCACCATGACCCGGCGGATAAAGCGCCTCACCGCCGCCGTAGAGGTGGTCCGGGGCGGGGATTACTCCTACCGTATCCCCGTGGAGGGCCGGGACGAGCTGGCGGAGCTGTCCGACGAGTTCAACGTGCTCACCGGGCGGTTGGAGGACACGGAGGAAGCAAGACGGCGGTTCGTCTCCGACGCCAGCCACGAGCTGCGCACGCCTCTGGCCGCCATACGGCTTTTATCCGACAGCATCACCCAGTCCGGGGACATGGACGCGGACACCATGCGGGAGTTTGCCCAGGACATCGGCTCGGAGGCGGAGCGGCTGCAGCGCATCACGGAAAAGCTCATGACCCTGACCCGTCTGGACGCCGGTGTCAGCAACAGGCAGCGGGAGAGCGTGGACATGAAGGACGTGGCGGAGCGGACGCTGCACCTGCTCCAGCCGCTGGCGGCGGCCCAGAACGTGACCATCGTGACAGCCTTCGGCGAGGGGTGCGTGGTGTCCGCGTCGGCGGACGACCTCTATCAGATCATCTTCAACCTGGCGGAGAACGCCGTGAAATACAATATCCCCGGCGGGAGCGTGACGATCTCCCTGAAGGCCGCGGGCAGCAAGGCGCTGCTGACCGTGGCGGACACGGGCATCGGCATCCCCGAGGCGGACCGGGAGCACGTGTTCGACCGGTTTTACCGGGTGGACAAGGCGCGGTCAAGGGCCTCCGGGGGCAGCGGATTGGGTCTGGCCATCGTGCGGGACGCGGTGGCGGCCAACGGCGGCGAGATATGGGTGGCCCCCCGGGCGGAGCGGGGCACGGTGTTTTCGGTGGCGTTCCCCCTGTGCCAGACGGAAAAGGAGGGGCGGACATGAAAAGGCGGCTGCCGGCGGTATTTTGCGCGCTGGCAATGGTCCTGAGCGGCTGCGCGTCCGGGCTTTCCGGCCAGGCGGAGGCGGAGCCGGAGCGGGTGCTGAGCGTCTATCGGCTGGCGGAGGACAGGACGGCCGCCGCCCTGACGGGTCAGGAGCTGTTTCTGTACCCGGCCGACGCCGCCTCGCCCGTGAAAGCGGCGGCGGAGCTGTTCGCCTCCCCGAGCGAGACGGAGGGGCTCGTCCGGGCGCTGCCGGCGGGCGTGCGGGTGGAGGACTGCACGCTGAAAAACGGCCTGGCCACCCTCACGCTGTCGGAGAGCTTTCTGGACGCCGCGCCCATGGACCGGACCGCCGCGGCGTTGTGCGCGGCGATGACCCTGTGTGGACTGGACGGCGTGCGGGCGGTGGATATCGCCGCCGGGGGCGAGACGGTTTTCCAGGGGCTGACCCCGGCGGACGCGCTGCTGGCCGAGGACACGCCCCAGTGGGACGAATGAGAATGATACCGGCGGTAAGCCGGAGCAAAGGAGCGATAAAGTTCATGTCAAATGTGAAGAAGATCCAGGCCGCGCTGGGCGATCTGCCGGCGCTGGTGATGACCGACGCGGTGAGCATCAAATACGCCTGCGGGTTCCATATCGACGACGGCGCGGCCGTCATCGGCCGGGACAAGGCCTGGGTGGTCACCGACTCCCGGTACGTAGAGGCGGCCGCCGCCGCCATCACGGACATGCAGGTTCTGTGTACCAGCCGGGACAAGGGCCTGAGCGCCATTTTGGGCGGGATATTCGCCGACGCGGGCTTTGAAAAGGCCGGGGCCATGCCGGACCGGCTCAGCCACGCCCGATGGACCTGGCTGGAAAAGGCCGTGGGCGTGCCTCTTGTTGACGCGGGGAGCATTTTACGGGACCTGCGGGCGATAAAGGACCGGTACGAGGTGGATTCCATCACGGCCGCCCAGCGCATCGCGGAAAAGGCCCTGGACGAGGTGCTGGGCCTGATAAAACCGGGCATGACGGAAAAGCAGATCGCCGCGGAGCTGGTGTACCGGATGTACAAATACGGCGGCGAGGGCAACTCCTTCGACCCTATCGTGGTGACCGGCGCCAAGAGCAGCATGCCCCACGGCGTGCCCGGGGACAACGTGGTCCAGGCCGGGGACTTTATCACCATGGACTTCGGCACGCTCTATAACGGGTACTGCTCCGACATGACCCGGACCGTGGCGGTGGGGCACGTGACGGACGAGATGAGAAAGGTCTACGACACGGTGCTGCAAGCCCAGCTGGCGGGCATCGAGGAGGCCGGCAAGCCCGGTGTCACCGGCGCGGCCGTGCATAACGCCGCCGCCAGGGTCATCGCCGACGCGGGGTACGGCCAGTATTTCGGCCACGGCTTCGGCCACAGCCTGGGCCTGGAGATCCACGAGGACCCGGGCGCACGGCCCGGCAACGACAAGCCCCTGCCCGTCGGCGCGGTCATCTCCGCCGAGCCGGGCATCTACCTGCCCGGCCGGTTCGGCGTGCGCATCGAGGACATGCTCTGGCTGCGCGAGGATGGGGCGGAGGATTTAACCAAAGCCCCAAAGGAGCTGATAATCCTGTAATCGGGGGTTGTCAAAGCGGGAATTTTATTGTACAATGAATCGTTCGTATAAAATACTCAACGGAGGATAAACATATGATTTCAGCAGGCGAATTTCGCAACGGCGTGACCTTTGAGATGGACGGTCAGGTCATGCAGGTCATCGAGTTCCAGCACGTCAAGCCCGGCAAGGGCTCCCCCTTCGTGCGGACCAAGATGAAGAACGTCATCACCGGCGCGGTGGTGGAGACCTCCTTCAACCCCACCCAGAAGTTTGAAAACGCCTACGTGGAGCACAAGGACATGGAGTACAGCTACTCCGACGGCGATATCTACTACTTCATGGACGGCGAGACCTATGAGCTGGTGCCCATCGACAAGAGCAAGCTGTCCGACGGCTTCCGGTTCGTGAAGGAAAACGAGACCTGCACCATCAGCTCCTACAAGGGCGTGGTGTTCGCCGTGGACCCGCCCAACTTCGTGACGCTGGAGATCACCGAGACCGACCCCGGCTTCGCCGGCAACACCGCCACCAACGCCACCAAGCCCGCCACGCTGGAGACCGGCGCCGAGATCAAGGTGCCCCTGTTCATCGAGCCGGGCGAGCGCATCCAGATCGACACCCGCACCGGCGAGTACCTGGGCCGGGCCAAGGGATAACAGGCAATACCGCAAGGAGGCTTTTGCATGACCACACCGGAAAAAGTCGCGTATCTGAAGGGCCTGGCCGAGGGCTACGGCATCGACCCGACCACCAAAGAGGGCAAGCTGCTGACCAACATCCTGGACGTGCTGGAGGACCTGGCGCTGGAGCAGGAGGATATGGGCGCGGACATCGCCGAGCTTGGCGAGGGCCTGGACGCCGTCAGCGACGACCTGGAGGACGTGGAGGACGTGCTCTTCGGCGACGTGGAGGATGACCTGGACGACGACCTGGACGATATGGACGATGATATGGACGACGACATGGAGGCCGCCGACTGGGACGGCAAGACCGTGTATTACGACGTGCGCTGCCCCGCCTGCGGCGAGGTCGTGACCTTTGAGGAAGAGGACCTGAAAAAGGGCTCCATCCAGTGCCCCGCCTGCGGTGAGACGCTGGAGTTCGTGGAACCCACCGGCCACGAGGAACCGTCCGGGGATTGAAAAACGTATAAAAACAAAACCGGGACGCTTTCGCGCCCCGGTTTTCCATGTGAAACGCCTCCCCTGTGCAAGGGGAGGTGGCGAGCGAAGCGAGGCGGAGGGGTTGTTACCGGGCCTGGTAATACATCCCAGCTTGGTAACAATCCCCCCGGCCCTGCGGGCCACCCCCCTTTACACAAGGGGGGCTTTCGATGTTGTGTTTTATCCCAAGATCGCTCTGGTATATTTTTCCGCCTCGGCGTACACGGCCGCAGGGTCCTCGCCCACGAAAAATTCCCCGTTTTCGTACAGGACCTTGCCCGCCACCATGGTCATGCGCACATTGGCGGGGTTGCCGGAGTAGACCAGATTCTTCACCACGTTGTTCACCGGGCGCATGTTGGCCCGACCCATGTCGATGCGGATCATATCCGCCTGCTTGCCGGCCGCGATGGCGTCGCAGTCCGTAAGGCCCATGGCCCTCGCGCCGCCGGACACGGCCGCGTCCAGGATCAGGGCCGGGTCGCCGGCCGCCGCGTTTTCCTCCCGGAGCTTGGCCATGATGTTGATGAGATACATCTCCCGGAACATGTCCAGGGCGTTGTTGGAGGCGGGGCCGTCGGTGCCCACGGCCAGGTGTACGCCCTTGGCCACGGCCTCCTTCAGATGGAAGAAGCCGCTGGCCAGCTTGCCGTTGGAGCAGGCGTTCAGCACGGCGGTCAACCCCCGGCGGGCGAAGATATCCAGGTCCTCGTCGGTCATGTAGATGCAGTGGTAGCCGCCGCCGCCGTAGTCGTACAGCCCCAGGGTGTCGAAGAGCCCGGTGGGGGTCATGCCGTGGCGGGCGATGCAGTCCGCCACCTCGGAGGCAGTCTCGGAATTGTGGCACCACACCGGCGCTTTCAGCTCGTGGCAGACCTTAGAGAGGTATTCCAGCTTCTCCCGGTTGGTGGTGTACTCCGCGTGAAAGCCCAGCCGGGCCGACACCAGCGGGCCGAAGTCGTGGTTGTAGTGGTCGTAGAAATCATAAAGCTCCGACCAGTCGTTCCCGGCGGTGAAGCTGCCGCACAGCACGGTCCGGAACCCCCAGTCCCGGCTTATCCGGGCGATCTCGTCCGTGTGGTAGTACATGTCGAAGCAGGCGGTGATGCCGTTGGCGATGTACTCCAAAAACGCCACCTTCACGAACGCGGCGGTGCTCTCCGGCGTCAGCCTGGCCTCGGCGGGAAAGACCTGCTTTTCCAGCCACTTGTGCAGGGGCAGGTCGTCCGCCGCGGAGCGCAGAAACGTCATGCCCGAGTGGGTGTGGGCGTTTTTGAACCCCGGCATGAGAAGATCGCCGTTCAGGTCTATCTGCCGGTCAAAGGCGGGCATGTTCTCCTGCGCGGGGCCCACATAGGCGATGGCGGTCCCGTCCACCCAGACCTCGTTTTCCGTCACGCCGGCGGGCTCCAGCACAGGTCCGTTAAAAAAGCGTATCATGATCGCTGCTCCTTTATACATTCTTTGCGAGGATTATAACATAGCCGACGCGCCGTTGCCAAGCCTATTGACATTCCGGCGGAAAATGCGCTATATTTAAGCACGGCTACCGATACTTAGGAGCTATGCTGAATTTTATGGAGGTACATCATTATGGCTAAATGGGTTTGCAGTGTTTGCGGTTACGTATATGAGGGGGAGAATCCCCCCGAGGCTTGCCCCCAGTGCAAGGCCCCCGCAGAGAAGTTCGTCAAGCAGGCGGGCGAGATGACCTGGGCGTCCGAGCATGTGGTGGGCGTGGCCCAGGGCGCGCCCGAGGACATCATGTGCGATCTGCGCGCCAACTTCCAGGGCGAGTGTACCGAGGTGGGCATGTACCTGGCGATGGCCCGCGTGGCCCATCGCGAGGGCTATCCCGAGATCGGCATGTACTGGGAAAAGGCTGCCTATGAGGAAGCCGAGCACGCCGCCAAGTTCGCGGAGCTGCTGGGCGAGGTCGTCACCGACTCCACTAAGAAGAATCTCCAGATGCGCGTGGAGGCCGAGAACGGCGCCACCACCGGCAAGACCGACCTGGCCAAGCGCGCCAAGGCCCTGAACCTTGACGCCATCCACGACACCGTCCACGAGATGGCCCGTGACGAGGCCCGCCACGGGAAAGCTTTCGCGGGACTGCTGAAAAGGTATTTCGGCGAGTAATAAAGCGAAAAACAAAAAGTGACCCCGGGACGCATTGCGCCCCGGGGTTACCATATCGAAAGGCCCCCTTGTGTAAAGGGGGCTTTCGATAAGAAAGAGGATTTAAATATCTCTCCCCCAGTCAGCGCGGAGCGCTGACAGCCCCCTCGTCAGAGGGGGCCATTTGATCCTCTTCCTTATTCCCGGGGTCCCCACGCGGCACGCCTGTCGCGTGGGGAGAGGAGAAATCGCGGAATATTCAGGACCCGGCATGCGTGCCGGGTCCTGACCTATGGAGCGAATTTCGACGACGCAACTACAGGTTGCGGGATTTTCAAGTCCGCTTTCTTGCCCGCAACGGGAAATTCCTGTATGCTGGGGGCAGTTCTGAAAGGAGGAAGCGTCCTATGACCATGGGCGAGAAGATCGTCGCGCTGCGAAAGAAAGAGTGCTGGAGCCAGGAGGACCTGGCCGACCGGGTGGACGTGAGCCGTCAGTCGGTGAGCAAGTGGGAAGGGGACCTGGCAGCCCCCACGCTGGATAAGCTGCTGGAGCTGAGCCGGCTGTTCGGCGTGAGCACGGATTACCTAATAAAAGATGAGCTGGAGTCGCCGGAGCCGGAGACGCCGGCCCTGCCGGCGGAGCCCGAGGCCGAGCCTCTGCGGCAGGTGACGCTGGAGGAAGCCAAGGCGTTCGCGGACCTGAAGGAGGCGTCGGCGCGGCCCACGGCCCTGGCGGTGGCACTGTGCATCCTGAGCCCGGTGTGCCTCATCTTGCTGGGGGGACTGAAAACCTATTATTCGCTGCATATTCCTATGAGCGAAGGCGCGGCGACTGGCCTGGGGCTGACCGTGCTGTTTGCGTTCATCGTGCCGGCGGTGGCCATTTTCGTGCGTTGGGGGATGAAGCTGGGGAAATATGAGTATCTGGAAAAGGAGATATTCACCGCCGGACCCGGCGTGGAGGCCCTGGCCCGGAGCCGGATGGAGGCGCTGGAGCCGGTCCGGGTCCGGCGGCTGACGGCGGGCGTATGCCTGTGTGTGCTCTCCGCCGTGCCGGTGATTTTGACGTCTCTGCGGGGCAACATACACGCGCTGGTGTTACACACGCTGGTATTCGCGGTGGGCGGCGTGGGGCTGTTGCTGATACTGGTGGCCGCGGGGGTGTACCTGATCCTGAGCGTATCCGCCCCCTGGGACGGGTATCAGATGCTTTTGCAGGAGGGGGACTACGCCCCGGAGAAGAAGCGGCCCTGGTACCGGGCGCTGCCGCCGCTGTACTGGTGCACCGTCACGGCGGGGTATCTGGCCTGGAGCTTTGCCACCGGGCGCTGGGGCTTCACCTGGATCGTCTGGCCCCCGGCGGGGGTGCTGTTCGGCGGGGTCATGGCGCTGCTGGACCTGCTGGCAAAGCGGAAAAAGCGCTGATATGCATACCGGCCCGGTTGATTTTGCGCGAAAAGGATGATAATATGTATAGGTTGACGGGAGGCGGACACACGCGGGTCCGCCTCCCGTCAGCGGACGTTTGGAATCAACCGGAACGAGGTATATCATATGGCCGATTTGCAAAAGGAGATCGCCCGGCGCAGGACCTTCGCCATCATCTCCCACCCGGACGCGGGCAAAACCACCCTGACGGAAAAGCTGCTCTTATACGGAGGCGCTATCCAATTGGCCGGGGCGGTGAAGGGCAAGGCCAGCGCCCGCCACGCGGTGAGCGACTGGATGGAGCTGGAAAAGCAGCGGGGCATCTCCATCACGTCCTCCGTCATGCAGTTCGAGTACGACGGCTGCTGCATCAACATCCTGGATACGCCGGGCCACCAGGACTTCTCCGAGGACACCTACCGGACGTTGATGGCCGCGGACAGCGCCGTCATGGTCATCGACGCGGCCAAGGGCATCGAGCCCCAGACCCGAAAGCTCTTCAAGGTCTGCGCCATGCGCCATATCCCCATCTTCACCTTCATCAACAAGCTGGATAGGGAGGCCCGCAGTCCCTACGACCTGATGGAGCAGCTGGAAAACGAGTTCGGCATCGGCACCTATCCCATGAACTGGCCCATCGGCTGCGGTCGGGATTTTAAGGGCGTGTACGACCGGGCCAGCGGCAAGATACTGTCCTTCGGCGACGCACACCGAGGGTCCAGCCGTATCCAGGCGGAGGAACACACCCTCCAGGACACGGAAGCACTGGACGCGCTGCTGGGCAAGACGCTCCGGGAGACGCTGGAAGCGGACGTGGAGCTTTTGGACGGGGCGGGCTATGAATTTGACATCGACCAGGTCCACAAGGGGCAGTTGAGCCCGGTGTTTTTCGGCTCGGCCCTGACCAATTTCGGCGTGGAGCCGTTTTTGAAGAGCTTTCTTGCACTGACCCCCACGCCTCTGCCACGACAGGCGGCGGAGGGCGTGGTGGACCCCTTCGACGAGCATTTTTCCGCCTTCGTGTTCAAGATACAGGCCAACATGAACAAGGCCCACCGGGACCGTATCGCGTTCATGCGGGTCGTATCCGGCCGGTTCGCACGGGACACGGAGTATCTGCACGTGCAGGGCGGCAAGACGCTGCGGCTGGCCCAGCCCCAGCAGATGATGGCGGAGAACCGCCAGATCATCGACGAGGCCTACGCCGGGGACATCATCGGCATCTTCGACCCCGGTATCTTCGCCATCGGCGATACAGTCTGCGACAAGGCCAAAAAGGTCACCTTCGAGGGCATCCCGACGTTTGCCCCGGAGATATTCGCCGCCGTGGAGCGCATCGACACCATGAAGCGCAAGCAGTTTGAGAAGGGCATGACGGAGATAGCCCAGGAGGGCGCCATACAGATCTTCCACGCGCCGGGCAGCGGCCTGGAGGAGGTCATCGTGGGCGTGGTGGGCGTGCTGCAATTGGAGGTGCTGGAGTACCGGCTCAAGACGGAGTACGGCGTGGACGTGCGCCGGCGGGGGCTGCCGTACCAGTTCGTCCGCTGGGTGGAAAACAAGGACATGGACCTGTCCAGGCTCAATCTGGGCACCGACTCCCGGTGGGTGCAGGACTTCAAGGGCAACGACCTTCTTGTCTTCGGCGGCCAGTGGTCCATCCGCTGGGCGGAAGAGAAAAACCCCGGCTTGATCTTGCGGGAATTTAAACAGAATTGACGGGCTGACGGGAGGAAGAAGAAAATGAACGTACTGACGCTCACATGCGGCACCGGCGGCGGACACAACACCGCCTGCGCGGCGGTGGCCGAGGCGCTGAAAGCCCGCGGTCACGCCGTCACGACCATGAACCCCTACACCCTGAAAAACGACCAGGTGGCGGAGGTGGTGGACAAGGCCTATATTTTATTGGCCCAGAAGGCCCCCAACGCCTTCGGCGCGGCCTATAAGCTGGGGGACGTGTACCGGAACCTGCCGTTCCCCTCCCCCGTCTACCGGCTCAACCGGCTGATGGAGCCGCTGCTGGAAAACTACATCGAGGGAAACGGCTTTGACGCGGTGGTGACCACCCACCTGTTCCCGGCGGAGATGCTGACCAGCATGAAGCGGCGTGGCAGGGTCAAAATGCCCCGGACCTGTTTCGTCGCCACGGACTACGCCTGTATCCCCTTCACGGAGGAGACGGACCTGGACCGGTACATCATCCCCGCGAAGGAGCTGACGGCGGAATTTGTGGGCCGGGGCATCGACGAGGCGCGTATACGGCCCCTGGGCATCCCGGTCCGGGCGGCTTTTCGCCAGCGGGAGGACCGGGCGGCCATACGGGCGCGGCTGGGTCTGGACCCGGACAGGAAGGTCATCCTGGCGGCCGGGGGGAGCATCGGCGCGGGGAGCATCCGCCAGGTGGTGGGCATCCTGCTGGACCGGTACGAGAGCAGCGCCGAGATCGTCGTGGTCTGCGGCAGCAACCGGGACCTGGAAAAAGAGGTGCGGGAGGCCTTTGGCGGGCGGTGTACCGTGCTGGGCTTTACCGATAAGATGGCGGACTACATGAAGGCCAGCGACCTGTACCTTTCCAAGCCGGGAGGGCTGTCCTCCACCGAGGCGGCCGTGGCGGGCACGGCGCTGATACATATCACGCCCATACCGGGCTGCGAGACCAGCAATATGCACTTTTTCGCCCAAAACGGCATGAGCCTTGCCGTCACGTCGCCGGAGGATGAGCTGGCGGACGCCTGCGACAGGCTGCTGGACAGCGCCGCACGGGAGGAAATGATCGCGGCCCAGCGCCGGGTCATTCCCGCCGACGCCGCCGGCGATATCTGCAGGCTTCTGGAGGCGGAATACGCCCAGAGCGAAACATCCGATCAATAAAAAGGGGAGATAAGATCATGCAAGAAGTCAAGAAACCGAAAAAGCCGCTGATTTTTTATTACGGCATCGTGATGCTGGTGTTGGTGCTGTTCAACCTGCTGTTCATGCCCTGGCTGGCCCGGCGGCAGATCAAAGAGGTGGACTACGGCACCTTCATGACCATGACGGAGACCGGCGAGCTGGGCCAGGTGCAGATCGAGTCGAACCAGATCCTGTTCACCGACAAGGACCAGACCCAGGTCTATAAGACTGGCCCCATCCAGGACCTGGGCCTGGTGGATAGACTGCACGAGGCCGGCGTGGCCTTTTCCAGCCAGATCGTGGAGCAGACCTCGCCGCTGCTGTCGTTTTTCCTGTACTGGATATTGCCCATCGTGCTGTTCGTGGGCATCGGCCAGTTCATGAGCAAGAAGCTCATGGACCGGGCCGGGGGCAACTCCATGATGTTCAATATGGGCAAGTCCAACGCCAAGGTATACGTGAGCAGCTCCGACGGCATCCACTTCTCCGACGTGGAGGGCGTGGACGAGGCGGAGGACAACCTGCGGGAGATCGTGGACTACCTGCAAAACCCGGATAAGTACAAGGAGATCGGCGCGTCCATGCCCAAGGGTCTGCTGCTGGTGGGCCCTCCGGGCACCGGCAAGACCATGCTGGCGAAAGCCGTGGCCGGCGAGTCCAACGTGCCCTTCTTCTCCATGTCCGGCTCGGAATTTGTGGAGATGTTCGTGGGCATGGGCGCGTCCAAGGTGAGAGACCTCTTCAAGCAGGCCAAGGAGAAGGCCCCCTGCATCGTGTTCATCGACGAGATCGACGCCATCGGCCAAAAGCGCAACGCCGGCGGCCCCGGCGGCAACGACGAGCGGGAGCAGACCCTGAACCAGCTCCTGACCGAGATGGACGGCTTCGAGGCCAACAACGGCGTCATTATTCTCGCGGCCACCAACCGGCCCGAGTCCCTGGACCCGGCCCTGACCCGTCCTGGCCGCTTCGACCGGCGGGTGCCGGTGGAGCTTCCCGACCTCAAAGGCCGGGAGGCCATATTGAAGGTACACGCCAAGAAGGTGAAGATCGGCGAGGATGTGGACTATGAGCGGGTGGCCCGCATGGCCTCCGGCGCGTCGGGCGCGGAGCTTGCCAACATCGTGAACGAGGCGGCGCTCCGGGCCGTCCGGGACGGCCGGCGGTTCGTGACCCAGGCGGACCTGGAGGAGAGCATCGAGGTGGTCATCGCCGGGTACCAGAAGAAGAACGCCATTTTGACCGATAAGGAGAAGCATATCGTGGCCTGTCACGAGATCGGCCACGCCCTGGTGGCGGCCAAACAGACCAACTCCGCGCCGGTGCAGAAGATCACCATCATCCCCCGGACCTCCGGGGCGCTGGGCTACACCATGCAGGTGGAGCAGACCGACAAGAATCTCATGAGCCGGGAGGAGCTGGAGAACAAGATCGCCACCCTCACCGGCGGTCGGGCGGCGGAGGAAGTGACCTTTGGCTCCGTCACCACCGGCGCGTCCAACGACATCGAACAGGCCACCAAGCTGGCCCGGGCCATGATCACCCGGTACGGCATGAGCAGGGATTTCGACATGGTGGCGCTGGAGACGGTTACAAACCAGTATCTTGGCGGCGACGCGTCCCTGGCCTGTTCCGCCGAGACCGCGGCGGAGATAGACAAGCAGGTGGTGGCCATCGTGAAAAAGCAGCACGACAAGGCCGTTGAAATACTCACCGAAAACCGGGCCAAGCTGGACGAGCTTTCGGCGTATCTCTATGAGCACGAGACCATCACCGGCGACGAGTTCATGGCCATTTTGAACGGGTGAGCGCCAGGGCGGAAATTTTATCCCCCGCCGGTGATCGAGAGAAGCTGGTCATGGCCGTGACATACGGGGCGGACGCGGTGTATCTGGCCGGGCCGGGGTACGGCATGCGGGCCGGGGCCGGCTGCTTCGGCCCGGAGGATATGGCCTGGGCGGTAAATTATTGCCACGAGCGGGACGTGAAGGTCTATGTGACCGTGAACACCATCCCCACCGACGGGCAGATGGACGCGCTGCCGGGGTATTTGGAGAGCCTGGAAAGCGCCCACGCGGACGGGCTCATCATATCCGACCTGGGGGTGCTGACCCTGGCGAAAAAATACGCGCCCAGCGCCGCCGTCCATATCAGCACCCAGGCGGGGGTGATGAACGCGGTCACGGCCAGGGCCTTTTACGACCTGGGAGCCAGCCGTGTGGTCCTGGCCCGGGAGATGAGCTTGGAGCAGATCGCGGCCCTCCGGGCCCGGACCCCAAAGGAGCTGGAGCTGGAGGCGTTCTGCCACGGGGCGATGTGCGTGTCCTTCTCCGGCCGGTGCGTGCTGTCAAACTACCTGACGGGCCGGGACGCCAACCAGGGCGCCTGCGCCCAGCCCTGCCGGTGGAGGTACCACGTGGTGGAGGAAAAGCGGCCGGGGGAGTATATGGAGCTGACCGAGGACGGCGGCACGTATCTTTTCAATTCACGGGACATGTGCATGATCGACCACGTGCCCGAGCTGCTGGCGGCAGGGGTGACCAGCCTGAA
This sequence comes from uncultured Oscillospiraceae bacterium, assembly GCA_947624385.1. Classification (GTDB taxonomy): domain Bacteria; phylum Bacillota; class Clostridia; order Oscillospirales; family Oscillospiraceae; genus CAJOIG01. The sequence goes on along the minus strand of CANQJZ010000008.1, from coordinate 34,480 downwards.
GATCGAGGGGAGGACCAAGTCCGCCTATTACGCCGCCGCGGTGACCAACGCCTACCGCCACGCCATGGACGCGGCCCTGGCGGGGAAGCCCCTGGCCCCGGTCTGGCGGGACGAGGTGCTCGCCGTCAGCCACCGGCCCTATTCCACCGGATTTTACTTCGGCCAGCCCGGCCAATATACGGATGACGCCTGTTACTTCTCCCGCTATGACATCGTGGCGGTGGTGGAGCGGTGCGACGGGGCGGGCAGCGCCGTGCTGACCCAGCGCAACCGGTTCTTCCCCGGTGACGAGCTGGAGCTTCTGACGCCCGATGGGGAGCCGCTGGCGTTCACCTGCGGCCAGATACTGGACGGGGACGGCGAACCGGTCCCCGCCGCCAGCCACGCCAAGATGGAGCTGCATATGCGTCTGCCGGTCTGCGCCCCGCCAAACGCCATCGTGCGCAAGCGCCGGACCGAGGCCAGGCCCGGCCACGGACTGGCGTCGTCGGCGCCCGCCGGGGAAGCGGCGGAGCTTTCCGTCACCCTCCCGACGGAACTGGTCGTGCGGGGGAGCACAGGAAAGCTGTGAAGTTATATTCAGTTTCTTATTTCTCAAACGAAAACACTTCTTCTACGGTTGTCCCAAATACTTTTGCAATATCCATAGCAAGCTTCAGTGACGGGTTATATTGCCCTCTCTCCAACCGAACGATCGTTTCGCGGCGCACATCCGCAAGCTCCGCCAGTTCATGCTGGCTCATATTGAATTTAGCCCTGTATTCTTTGATCTTCGTGTGAAGTTCAGCCATCTGACTGCTCCTTTCCGATAAAAGAGCAGTCAAAAATTATAAACAGAACGCTGCGGAGCGCAAAGGCTGAGAGCATCACGACCAATATGTGCGCTGCTGAAATTGCGTGAGATCTTGCGTGCATGGCAAATACGCAAAGTACGGCAAATAAGCTCCACATTGTGATCGTATTTGCTCTCGCAATGTTTTGTTTCACAAGCTCATCTGATTTTTCAAATTTACCGTCAAAACAGGTCGCCACCGCTATCGGAAGCAGCCAGATCATCTCGCTCCAGTTATCCACGAAAAGAACTGCCAACGCGCCAAGAGCGGACAGTACTATAATGGCAGCGTGATACCAGCGCAGGGATCTGATATTTCCAGGGCTTTCTTGTTTCATGATCCGTTTCTCCTTTGCGGGTGTGATATATTTATCACTATCTGATACAAATATATCACTAAAGGTTTCAAGTGTCAAGCGGGAATATCGCTGAAGGATTTTGCTGTTGTTTTCAATAAAATTGCAGCTTTGTTTTTGTTACACCTTACGGATTTAAGTTTTGAGTCAGGACCACCCGCGTAGCGGGTGGCCTGCACAAGCCCTATAAGGGCATAATGTTGGCGTGTATTTTGGCTTCCCTTTTGGCATAAGTAACACCCCATTCGTTAGTAGTATACCATACTGTCTAACAAATGGGGTGTTGTTCAGGATGACCTCGCCGGTGGTATTTTTATAGGATTTTCTTACTTTGTGCCGAAAATGCGGTCGCCGGCGTCACCCAGGCCGGGGACGATGTACCCGTGCTCGTTGAGCTTTTCGTCCTGCCCGGCCACGAAGATGTCCACGTCCGGGTGGGCCTTCTGCATGGCCGCGATACCCTCGGGCGCGCCGATGATGCACATGAACTTGATGTTCTTCACGCCCTCGTCCTTCAAAAACTGCACCGCCGCCACGGCGCTGCCGCCGGTGGCCAGCATGGGATCCACCACGATCACGTCCCGCTCGGTGATGTCGGGCGGCATCTTGAAGTAGTACTTCACCGGCTCCAGCGTCTGGGGGTCCCGGTAAAGGCCCACGTGGCCGACTTTGACGTTGGGCATCATGGCGACCATGCCGTCCACCATGCCCAGACCGGCCCGGAGAATGGGCACCACGGCCAGCTTCTTGCCGGCGATGCGGTGGCAGGTGGCGATACCCACGGGCGTCTTGACCTGCACTTCTTCCAGAGGCAGGTTCCGGGTGGCCTCGTAGCACATCAGCTCGGCGATCTCGCTGATCAGCTCCCGGAACTCCTTGACGCTGGTCCGCTCGTCCCGGAGGATGGAGAGCTTGTGCTGGATAAGCGGGTGGTCGAATACCATTACCTTGCTCATTTTTCTACTTCTCCTTTGTGTGAAGTTTTATGTGTTTTGCAGTTTTTCCAACCGTTGTCTCTCCGCCTGGCTCAGGCGCAGGTACACGGGCAGCAGGTCGTTGGCGCTGACCGGCTCCCTGTCCATCGCCGCCAGACCCACGCCCCGGGCGTTTTGCACCCGCAGGGGCTCCGGGGCCATAAACAGCGCGATCTTGTCCCGGTCCAGGGTATTATAGCACAGTTGCGCCCCGTCGCCAAGCAGTATCCACGGCTCCTGGGACGCGATCAGCTCCTTTTCCAGCTCCGGCAGGGAAATGGCCCTGTCCTCGGTCAGCCGAACGGGCTTGCCGTCCTCCACGGTGAACAGGGCGTTGTACACCTGGCCCCGGCGGGCGTCCATGCAGCAGCAGAGCATCTGCCCGTCCAGCACCGGCCCGCCATAGGCCATCGCCTCCAGAGTGGACACCCCCACCGCCGGGATCTCCAGCGCCCAGCACAGGCCCTTGGCCTCGGCCAGACCGATGCGCAAGCCGGTGAAGGACCCGGGCCCACGGCTCACCGCCACCAGGCCCAAGTCCTCCGGCTTTTTGTCCGTGTTGCGCAGCATGTCCTCCGCCATGGGCAGAAGGGTCCGGCTGTGGGTCAGGCCGCTTGTCTGGATGGACAGGGCCAGCATGTTTTCGTCCTCAAAAAGCGCCGCGGAACAGGCTTTCGCGGAGCTTTCCAGCGCCAGCATCAGCATGAGCTCGGTCCTCCCTCGATCACTATCTCCCGGTCCGTCTCTCCGGTTCGTTTAAACCGGACCGCGTACTCGTCCCCCTCGAACGCGCCGGGGACGTTCTCGCTCCACTCCACGGCGCACACGCCGCCGCGGGCCAAATAGTCCTCCCAGCCGATGTCGAAAAGCTCGTCCGCGCTGGCAAGGCGGTACATGTCAAAGTGGAACAGCGGCCTTTCCCCCTCGTACTCGTTGACGATGGTGAAGGTGGGACTGCTGACCTGGGCCTCGTCCAGGCCCATGCCCCGGGCCATTCCCCGGACGAAGGCCGTCTTGCCGCAGCCCAGGTCCCCGTACAGGGCCGCCACGGCCCCGGCGGGCAGCTTTTCGGCGAACGCCGCGCCCAGCGCCTCCGTCTCCGATTCCGAATGGGTGATATGCGTCGTTTTCATTGCGTCTCCTGACCGCCCCTGCGGGTGATGTACCACATGAGAAAATATCCAAAGGCGATGCCCGCCATATTGAGTATGAGGTCGTCCACGTCCAGGCTCCCAAGCCGGGTGAAGTACTGGAAAAGCTCGATGAGCGCCACCGTGACAACGCCCGCCAGCAGCACCTTCCACAGCCGGTCTATCTTTTCGCACACCAGCGGCAGCAGAAAGCCGAAGGGCACAAAGGAGACCGTGTTGCCCAGCAGGTTGAACCAGGCCCAGCCGCGGGAGATGAACCGGAGCTGCACCCGTATGGTGGCGAAGGGTATGAGATTATAGTGGGCGAACTGCTGGGGCAGCGCCATCCGGTCCCGCAGCTCGGTAAATGACCCCCGGAACTTGACCACCACGAAGATCAGCAGCCACGCGATGTACACCCACCAAAGGGTCCTGATAAACGTCCTGTATCGCTTCATCCGGCCTTTACAGCGCTTTTGTGGCGTAGGCGTTCAGATCGCTGCCGGCGGTGTGGCCGGCCAGAAGCTCGTAATAGCCCTGTGCGCCGATCATGGCGGCGTTGTCCCCGCAAAGGCGCAGCGGCGGCACAAAGAGCCTTTTGCCCGCCTTTGCACAGGCGGCCTCGAAATCCGCCCGGATACGGGAGTTGGCGGCCACGCCCCCCGCCACGGCGACACGCTCGCAGCCCAGCGCCGCCGCGGCGTCCATGGTCCGGCCCACCAGCGACTCGCTCACCGCCCGGCAAAGGCTGGCCGCCAGGCCCGCCTTGTCCAGCGGCTCGCCGGTCTGTTCGGCATGGTGGACCAAATTCACCACGGCAGTCTTGAGCCCGGAAAAGCTCATGTCGTAGGGGTTGTCCCCATGCACCGCCGGTCTCGGCAGGTCGTAGGCCCGGTCGCTGCCCTGTTTCGACAGGTCGTCGATGGGCTTGCCGCCGGGGTAGCCCAGGCCCAGCACCCGGGCGGACTTGTCGAAGCACTCGCCCGCCGCGTCGTCCCGGGTCCGGCCCAGCACGGCCATGTCCGTATAGTCCCGCACGTGTACCAGCATGGTATTGCCCCCGGAGATGGCAAGACACAGAAAGGGCGGCTCCAGGTCCGGGAAGGCCAGGTAGTTGGCCGCGATATGGCCCCGGATATGATGCACCGGGATCAAAGGCACGCCCAGGGCCAGGGCCGCGCTCTTGGCGAAGTTCACCCCCACCAGCACCGCGCCGATGAGGCCGGGGGCATAGGTACACGCCACGGCGTCTATGTCCCGGCGGGATATGCCGGCCTTGTCCAGCGCCCGGTCCGCCAGATAGGTGATGACCTCCAAATGGCTTCTGGCCGCGATCTCCGGCACCACCCCGCCGTAGATCTCGTGCAGGGCCACCTGGGAAAATATCTCGTCGGCCAGGACTTTCCGGCCGTCGGCAACTAACGCCACGGCGGTCTCGTCGCAGGAGGATTCAACAGATAAGATCAGCATCTCTCACAGCACCAGCGTCATCAAAATGGCGTCCTCTCTCGGTCTCTCATAGTAATTCGTCCGGCGGCCCACCTGGGCGAAGCCGTGCTTTTCGTACAGGGCGATGGCAGGCAAATTGCCCTGCCGGACCTCCAGCGTGACGAAGGACAGCTCCTTTTCCCGTCCCCGCCGGACCACCGCGTCCAGCAGCGCGTCCGCCACGCCCTGGCGGCGGTGGGCCGGGTCCACGGCGATGTTGTCCAGACTGCCCTCGTCCAGCACGGAAAAAAGCACCGCGTAGCCGATGACGGCCCCGTTTTCCTCGGCCACCAGCAGCCGCTCGGTCGCCTCGGCAAACAGCCGCTCCGGCCAGGGCTCCTCCGGAAAGCACACCGCCTCCAGCGCCGCCACCGCCGACATATCCTCTTGTCTCGCCTTACGGATGACCATTTTTGTGCCTCGCAGAGTTCGGCTCCGCAGAGCCGAATAAAGTCAAATCGTTTTTTCCGGGGGCGTGTACCTCGGAAAAAACTCTTATCGGCCTGCAAACGTGCGCGCTTGCGCGTGCGCTGCAGCAGGCCGCAGCCTTCTCGTTTGAAAGGCTTTGCCTTTCAAACGACTTAATGTGCGTCCGCCCAGCTCTTGCCCACGCCTGTGTCCACAGTGAGCGGCACCGGGTAGTCCACTGTATGCTCCATCTCTTCCTTCAATATCTCCGCCGCCTTGTCGGCCAGCGCCCGGGGGCACTCCACGATCAGCTCGTCGTGGACCTGCAAAAGAAGCCTTGCCTCCGGCAGCTCTTTGGCAAGCCGGTCGTGTACCCGTATCATGGCCAGCTTTATGATGTCCGCCGCCGTGCCCTGGATGGGCATATTTCGGGCCACCCGCTCGCCGAAGGCGCGCAGGTTATAGTTGGAGGCGGTCAGCTCCGGCATGGCCCGCCGCCGGCCGAACAGGGTGGACACATAGCCCCGCTCTTTGGCCTGGGCGATGGTGTTTTCCATATATTCCCGTATGCCGTGGTACTTGGCCAGATAGGCGTCGATGTACTGTTTGGCCTCGGCCTGGGTCACGCCGATGTCCTGGGCCAGAGAGAAGGCGGAGATGCCGTACACGATGCCGAAGTTCACGGCCTTGGCCCTGCCCCGTATCTCATGGGTCACCTGGTCCAGGGGCAGACCGAACACCTGGCTGGCCGTGACGGCGTGAATATCCTCGCCGGACAAAAACGCCTCCCGCATGGTCTCGTCGCCGGAGATATGGGCCAGCAGCCGCAGCTCGATCTGGCTGTAGTCCGCGTCCACCAGCACATTGCCTGGTCCGGCCACGAACATGCGCCGGATGCCCGCGCCCAGAGCGCGCCGGACGGGGATATTCTGCAAATTCGGGTCCCGGGAGGATAGCCGCCCCGTGTCCGTGACGGTCATCTGGAACGTGGTGTGGATACGCCCGTCGGGACCGATGGCCTTTTGCAGCCCGTCGGTATAGGTGCTCTTGAGCTTTGTCATCTCCCGGTATTCCAGCACCAGCGGCACGATCGGGTGCTTATCCTTCAGCCGGTCCAGCACGTCCGCGTTGGTGGTCCAGCCCCGGGCGTACCGCTTGCCGCCGGGCAGACCCAGCCGCTCGAACAGCACTTCCCCCAGCTGCTTGGGGGAGTTGATGTTGAACTGGCAGCCCGCCGCGTCCCATATCCGCTCCTGCAGCTCCGCGATGCCGCCGCTCAGCTCCTGGCCGAAGTCGTACAGTGCCTTTCTGTCCGCCAGAAACCCGGTCCGCTCCATTTCCGCCAGCACCGGGCAAAGGGGCAGTTCAATGTCGTAATAGAGCCCATGCATGCCAAGCGCATCCAGCTTCCCCGGCAGCACGGCACACAGGGCGTACACCGCCTCGGCCCCGTCCAGCTCCCGGCCCAGGTACCGCACGGCCAGCTTCGGCAGCGCGTAGTCCGACGCCAGCGCGTCCAGCAAATACCCGGCCAGGGCCGTGTCGAACTGGAAGCCCTCCGTGCTCAGCCCCTCCGCCAGCAACAGCGCCATCAGCTCTTTTATATGATGGCCCAGCTTTTTTATTCCCGGGGAAAATACGGCCCGCAGCAGCTCGTTGTACCCCTCGCCGCCGCCGGACCAGTCCAGCTCGTACACCGTCTTGCCGTCGCACAGGCTCAGGCCGTCCAGCCCGTCATGGGTCACCACGGCCACGACCTCCGCCGCCCGGACAGCCGCCAGCGCCGCGGACGCGTCCCCGGTCACATGGGGCAGGGCGGGCGCGGCGGTCTCCGGCGCGTTCTCATCCGGGGTAAGGCCCCAGCGCTCGATGAACCGGCCGAACCCCAGCCGGCGGCACAGGGCGTATAACGCCCCGCTGGGCCGCAGGGTCCAAAGCGCGTCCGCCGGGTCAAATTCTATGGGCGCGTCCCGGCGTATGGTCGCCAGGGTATAGGAAAGCCGGGCGCTGTCGGCGCCGTCGGCCAGCTTCTTTTTCTGCCCCGCCTTAATAGACGCGTCGTCCAGGTTTTCATACACCCCGTCCAGGCTGCCGAACCGGTGCAGCAGGTCCAGGGCGGTCTTTTCCCCGATACCGGGCACGCCGGGGATGTTGTCGGAGCTGTCCCCCATCAGGGCCTTCAGATCCACCATTCCCGCCGGTTCCAGGCCGTATTCCTCCCGGAAACGGGCCGGGTCATATTCGATGGTCTCGGTCTGGCCCATGCGGGTCTTGATGTGTACCACGTGGGTGGCGTCGGTGATGAGCTGGAAGGCGTCCTTGTCGCCGGTGACCAGCCGGCAGTCCCAGCCGGCTTTTTCACACGCCGCCGCCATCGTCCCCAGCAGGTCGTCCGCCTCCCACCCGGCCAGCTCGTACCGCCGGATGCCCATGGCGTCCAAAAGCTCCTTGAGCAGCGGTATCTGGGTCCGCAGTTCCTCCGGCATGGGCTTGCGCTGGGCCTTATACGCCGCGCTCATCTGGTGGCGGAAGGTGGGCGCGTGTACGTCGAAGGTGACGCACACCGCCTCCGGCGATTCCAGCTCCAAAAGCCGCTGCAATATGGCGATGAAGCCGTACACGCCGTTGGTCGGCGTGCCGTCCGGGGCGTTGAGCATATGGATACCGAAAAACGCCCGGTTGACGATGGAGTTGCCGTCCAGGACCATGATCTTTTTTGCCGCCTCGCCCATGCCGCCCGTCCTTTCCGTGGGTTTTCTGAAATCATACCATATTTTCCGGAAAAAAGAAACAGAAAAAGGCAAGGGGCAACCCTCCGCTTTGAAAGCCCCCCTTGTCAAAGGGGGGTGGGCCGCCGCAAGGCGGCTCGGGGGGATTGCTGTAAGATATACGACAATCCCCCAGTCATGCTGACGCATGACAGCCCCCTTTCACAAGGGGGCCGTCAATAAGGTAAAGATATCATAATTTGTTCAATTCCTCGATATGCCCGAAGTCCCGGGCCGTCAGCTCCACCCAGGCGGGGCGAAACCCGCACTTAAGGGCGTTGCGCACGCTCTTGAGATTGCACCAGGCCGCGCAGTAAAAGGGGACTTTGCCCCGGTCGAACACCTCCAGCGCCAGCCGGCTGGTCAGCGCCGAGGCCACGCCCCGGCGGCGGTACGCCGGCAGCACGTCCACGCCGATCTGCCACATGTCCTCACAGTCGGCGGACACCCCAGCCAGACCCACCAGCGTGTCCCCGTCGTATGCCCCCAGGGCCAGCATGTCCCGCTCTTTCCGATCAGCGCACAGGGCGTTGCTCCACTCCGGCTTATATAGCCCCGCGAACCCCTCCGGACCCAGCAGCCGCAGCTCATAAGGGCAGTCCAGCGCTCGCAGCGCGGTCACGTCCGGCAGAAAGTACTCCGCGATGTAGCACACCGCCAGCCCGAATGGCCGCAGAGCCTCGTTGAGCACGTAGATATGGGGCGTCTCAAAGGCGCGGCTGGCCGGGTAGGCGTTCACATACCCTGTCACCGCCGCCCGGACCCGCTCGCTCACCTGGGCCACCACGTTGCTGCCATAGCTCACCATCTCGCACTCCACCGGCCTGGGCAGGTAGACCCGCGCCCGCGGGTCTGCGTTCGCGGCGGCGATCGCGTTCTCCGTGCGCAGCAAATCCTCCGGCGCGCAGTTGCAGTCGATGGCCGACTGTTCCAGCGCCACACGCCAAATTTCCTCGTTCGTCATCATCGTCATACCTCACCCCAGCAGGGGCTTTTTCCTGATCTGCGCCCACCGCCGTGGATACTGCGGCGGGGTTTGCTTGACCTTCTCGACGACCACCACCGCGTGGGTGGCGTCCGCGCCGGGGACATCGTAGCGGCGTATCTCCCGGACGCGTCCTCCCATTGTCCGCACGGCGAAGTCACCGCGGGCCGCTTCCTCGTCGCAGTCCGGGTTTTTCATGGCCAGGAACAGTCCGCCCACCTTCACCAGCGGCAGACACAGCTCCGCCAGTAAATGCAGCTCGGCCACCGCCCGGCTGGTCACGATGTCGAACCGCTCCCGCAGCTGGGGCTGTTCCTCCGCCCGGCCCCAGAGGCACCGCACGTCCTCCATGCCCAATTCGGCGCAGCTTTGGCGCACGAAGTCCATCTTTTTGCCCACGCTGTCCAGGCAGGTAAGCTGTATGTCGGGCCGCAATATGCGCAGCGGCACGCCGGGAAAGCCCGCCCCGGACCCCACGTCCGCCACGGCCTTGCCCCCGGAGAAGTCCGCCACGGTCAAAAGCGCGGCGCTGTCCAGAAAGTGCAGCCGCGCCGCGGCGGCCGGGTCCCGGATGGCCGTCAGGTTCGTCGTCTCGTTGGCCCGCAGCAGCATCTCGCCGTAGGCCGCCAGGGTCCGCACCTGCTCCGGCGTGGCCGCCACGCCCATGGCCGCCAGGCCCTCGCGAATGATCTCGTCCATATTTCACTCTCCAAACGCGTAACCGGCCCCCTCGTCAGAGGGGGCCGTAATTATTTTAAATCTTCTTCCATTTTGTTGGGGCCCCCACGCGGCACGCCTGTCGCGTGGGGAGAGGAGGAGCCGCTGGCTATTTGGGGTTTGTCGCTTGCGGCGAACCCCGGCCTAGCCATGCGCGCTCCGACGATCAAACCGCCTTATAGAACCGGAAGCTCCCGAAGGCCGCGGAAAGCTCGTAGCCGTCGCCCAGCTCGCTCTCGGCCACATAGTTGGCGCCGCCGGTCACGTCGCAGCCCTCCAGCGCCAGCTTGGCCGCCACCGTGGCCGTCTCGTCCGGCTGGGAGTAGATCATGCCGTTTGTCACCACGTCGAACTGGTTCTTGGCGAAGATGACCTCGTAGACGTTGTGCTGCCCGGCGAAACGGCCGTTTCCGATCCGGTTGACGCACACGTCGCCCACCGCCAGCTGGACCTGCAGCGGCTGTTCCGCCGCCATCGCGTAGATCAGGCGGCTGAGCCAGAACACGTCCGTCTCGTCATACACGTCCTCGCCGTTGGTCAGGGGCTTCACCTGCGTGTCCGCCAAAGAAAGCTCCCAGCGGGCCCGGTCCCAATACGCGGTCAGGCCCAGGCACTTGACCAGATCCTCCACCGGCAGCGCCACCGCGCCGTCCGCCAGCTGAGGGCCTGCCTCCAGATAGAGGTACCGGCCGTTGCACGCCAGATACTGCTGGCCGATCTGGGCCGTCAGCACCAGGCCGCTCATCGCCATGGACACCGCATTGCCGTTGTCCGCCACCTGCGCGTCCGGCCCAAGGATCTGGCACAGCTCCGTCACGCGCATGTAGGGCTGGCCGCCGATCATAGTACACTGGCCCACCTGCTCCCCGTTCACGTACACGGGCAGGGTTGTGCGGTTGTCCGTCACCTCCGGCTCCGGCGTGGCCTCGCCGTTCAGGACCACGAACGTGGCCTCCGGCTCCTCGGGCACATAGACCGGCTGCTCGCCCTCGTCGTCCCGGGCGAACACCGCCTGGCTCATCACGCCCATGGCGAGGCAGAGCGCGCACAGGACCGCCGCGATCTTCATCAACCACCGGTTCTTCATTCGGACTGCCTCCCTTTCGCGTAATGGGCCAAAATGCAGGGAATAAATTCCCAAAATTCATTTTGGTATCCTTATTATAGCTAAAGAAAAGCGTCCAAAACAATTGGCATTGTGTCAAAACGACGGGGTTTCAAATTGGAAATTGTAACAAATGCACAATCAATTGTGTGAATTTTCCACAAGTTGCCGAAATCCCGTCAATATCTTGTGGCCGGGAATTGGAATATTCTGGAAAACGACCAAAAATTCGACAGAATCTTCCAAAAAAACAGCCGCTCACACCCCGACGACCGGGGCGTTATGTTGACAAAAACGCAATTTTTCTTGCAGATTATGTCAACTGTTTTAGGGCCTGCGCCAGCTGATCCGGGCAGGATGTGCCCTTGCCGCCGCACTGTATACCGTCCAGGCGGGATATGGCGTCTTCCACGCGCATTCCCTCCACCAGGCGGGTGATTCCCTGGAGATTTCCGTTGCAGCCCCCCACTACCTCCACACTTTTTATGACGCCGTCCTCGGCCGTCACGTGCATCAGACGGGAGCATACGCCCTTGGGCTGATAGGTCACTTCCATTTTTATGTTTTCTCCTTTCAAGATAAATTTCTTTATGTTTTCCGGCATATTTTTCCGCCGGTCCGCATATACTTCATTGATACATAAAATGTGTCACAGCATCTCCATACGCCAGAAAGGGGGCATTGGCTTGAAGTTCAAGCTGTTTTCCGCCGTGCTGCTGCTCGTTTGTTTCCTGTTCCTGGGCGTCGTGTCCGGCGTCATACCCGTGACGGAGCTGCCCGAGGACGTGGCCGCCGGCCTGTTTCCCCGCCGGACCGCCTCGCCCGCGCCGGAAAACACCGAAGTGCCGCCGGTATCGCCCATCGTATCCCCGTCGCCGACCCGGGGGACCTCGGTCCTGCCGGAGGCGAAGACAGCCCCCACCTACGCGCCGGTCACCGTCCCGCCGGCGCCGACGGCGGCTGTGACGGCCACGGTCCCGCCCACGCCCACGCCTACATCAGAACCGGCAAATGCCGCCCCGGCGGGGGACCTGTGGGAACCGGCGGCGGAGGTCATCTCCACCACCATCACCGGAAGCGGACCGCTGCAAAACGACACGGAGTTTTCCGTGGACGCGGCAGCGCTGCTGGACAAGGCGCCGGACGTGACATTGCCGGCCCAGGGGCCGCAGATACTCATCATCCACACCCACGGCACGGAGGCATTTACCCCCGACGGGTCTGACCAATACCAGGCCAGCGGCGATTACCGCACCACAGACCCGGACCACGGCATCCGCAAGGTGGGCCATGCCCTGGGCGAGGCGCTGGAAACATACGGGCTGGACGTGCTGGTGGACGACGGGCTCTACGACTGGCCCAACTATGACGGGGCCTATGCCCGCAGCGGCGAGGCCATCGAGGACTATCTCGCCCAATACCCCACCATCCGGGTGGTCATCGACCTGCACCGGGACGCCATCGGGGACGACACCGCCGTTTACAAGACCGTGTCCGACACGCTTCAGCCGGAGGCGGCGCAGATGATGTTCGTGGTGGGCACGGACGAGACGCTGCCCCACCCCAACTGGCGGGAAAACCTGGCCTTCGCCATGAGCCTGCAAGGGCTGCTGGACCGGGAATATCCCCACCTCATGCGCCCGGCGCTCTTAAGCTCCAACCGGTATAACCAGCAGCTCACGCCCGCCAGCGTGCTCCTGGAAATCGGCACCGACGGCAACACCCTGGCCGAGGCGCTGACCTCGGCGGAGCTTTTCGCCCAGGTGGTCGGTCCCGCGCTGGCAGAGAAAATCAATGCATAAAACCGCCCTGACGCGGGCATACTGTAGCTTATCCCGCGTACATAATACCATAGGGGGGCAAAAAATGAAAGTGGCAGAGATCATGTCGGCGCACATCGTGACCGTGAACCAGACCGACCCGGTGGCGGCGGCCGCGAGGCTCATGAAGCGGCACAATCTGGGGGCCTTGCCGGTGTGCGACGACAGCGGGAAGCTCCGGGGCCTTGTGACGGACCGGGACATCGTGACCCGGTGCGTGGCCATGGACTATGACCCGGCGGACACGCCGCTCAAGGAGATCATGACCCGGGGCATCCTGACCTGCCGCGGCACGGACGACGTGCGCCAGGCCGCCAACCTTATGGCCCGGGAGCAGGTGCGGCGGGTCCCGGTGACGGAGGACGGCCGGCCCGTGGGCATGGTGTCCCTGGCGGACATCGCCCGCCGCAGCGCCCTGACCATGGAGGCCGCCTCCCTCCTGGGCGATATATCGGCCAATGTAAGAAGAGGGTAAAGTTCAACGCCCCCGGCTCTTTGAGCCGGGGGCGTTGAACTTTATAACGATTTATCCGTAGCGATAGAACTTTTGCACGTCGTAGTAACCGCTGACGGGCTCTTTGCCGTCCGCCGTGTAACAGCGGACCGTGAAGCCGTAATACGTGCCCAGCTTATACCCGGACCAGTAGATGCTCGTGCCCGTGGTATCGCCCACCAGCATCCAGTTGGAGCTGTACCGCTGCCGGTAATACACCCGGTATCGCACCGCGCCCGGCACCTTGTTCCAGCTGATCCGGTAGCCGGCGCCCGTATATTTCGGCCATTCCACATTCGAGACCTTCGGCGTCATCGTGACCGTGAACGGCACGCCCGTCTTGTTATAGGCGCTGGTGTAGGTCTTGCCGTCGTCGGTGACTGCCCGCACCGTGTACCAGTACTTCCGGCCCATGGAGATGTCGGTGGCCACGTAGCTTGTCTTCCCGGTCCGGATAAGCTTCTTCCAGCTGCCGCCGGCGCTGGCCTTGCAGAACACCTGATAGCTTTCCGCGCCGGGGATCTTGTTCCAGCTTATTTTCGCGCCGCCGGAGCCGTAGGCCACCTTCACCGTCGGGGCCGTCGTCACCGCCACGGCCTTGCCCACATCGTCGTAGGTGCTGGTATAGGTGCTGCCGTCCTTGCTGATGCATCGCACCGTGAAGCTGTAGATGGTGGTGCTGGAGGAATTTTTCCAGGCGTAGCTGGTCCCGGTGGTGTCGGCCAGCTTCTTCCAGCCGCCGCCGTTCTTATAGAATATCCGGTACTTGGCCGCGCCGGTCACCTTGCCCCAGGCCAGGTTTATGGTGCTGCCGCTTCTGGCGGCCCTGGTCAACTTCGGCGCGGCGATGTATTGCAGGGTCCTGCTGGCCTTGTACGGACTGAGCATGGTTTTTTTGTCGTTGGCGCAGCAGCGGACCGTGAACTGATACTTCACGCCGCTTTTCAGCGCGGACGTCTTGCGGGTATATGTGGTGCTGGTAGTCGTCCCGATGGCTTTCCAGCTGCCGCCGTTTTCCTTGTAGTAGACCATATACCGGGGCGACATGTCGATCTTGTTCCAGGTCAGCGTGATGCCCTTTGTCCCGTTGGCCACATGCACCGTTGGCGCGGCCAGCTGGGCCGGGTGGTTGGGGTCATAGTCCGCGTGGTCCATGGGATAGGCAGCATAGAACGAGGGGTCGTCCCAGCCGCTCGCCCGGAGGTGGTATACGGAGTCCGTAAAGCTCTCGTCGCTCCGCAGGAAGTACCTCCACGCCGAAAGCCCGGCGTCACAGGCGGCGTCCAGGTTGTAATAATACAGCGGTCCGATCTTCACGATGTTCCAGAGATGCTCATAGCCGTTGATGATGCGGCAGTCCAGGCCCGCCGTCAGCGCCATCCGGTACAGCAGGTTCGCGTATCCCTGGTACACCGCCTTCCCGTCGCGCAGCGCCCCGTAGGCGGTGTACTTGTACAGGTAGTCCTCGTCGTCCGCGTGCTCGTAGTCGTATGACACGTGGCTGCATATGTACTGATAGATCGCGTAGATCTTCTCATAGTCGCTCTTGCCGTTCAGCCCCATGCCGCCCAGGATGCCCGCCACCTGCTGGGCCACCCACGCTTCCTCGTCCGCCGTCGTGCAGTAATACACGACGAAGGTGATGCTGTACCCGCCGGTTATCTGCTGCCAGTCCGCCAGATAGCCCACCAGCTGCCAGCGCAGATAATCGCCCTCCGTGGGCACGCCCGTATGTATCAGAGCCAGCTCAAACAGCTGCTCCACGGCGCTGTCTTCAAGAGGGCCCGTACCCGTTGCCGCCACGCTGATCTTCATCGCGCCCTGCCGCGCCACCAGCCTTTCCCGTATCGCGGCGGTGGCCTGGGCGACGGACGGGAGCATCTCTGTGGACGTGTCGGCGACGGTCGCCGCTTTCGCGTCCGCGCCGGCGCGTATATCCGCCTCCGTCACCATGCCGGCGTACAGCGGGTTGATATAGACCAGCGTATGCGCAGGCTCTTCCGGCGCCTCGGTGGGCGCGGGTCCCTCGGTGGGCTCGACGGGTTCCTCCGTGACCTCCGGTTCTTCCGTGACCACCGGTTCCTCAACGGGCTCTTCTGTTACAACCGGTTCTTCCGTCGCGACCGGTTCTTCCGTCGCGACCGGTTCCTCCGTCGCGACCGGTTCCTCCGTCGCGACCGGTTCCTCGGTAACGACCGGTTCCTCCGTCACGATGGGCTCTTCCGCCGTGACGGGTTCTTCCTCTGCGAAGGCCGGCGCGCTCAGAGAGAAGAGCGCCGCCAACGCCAGGAGCAGACACAGACCGCGTTTTGCCATAGCGTCATACCAGTCCTTTCCAGTTTATTAAAACCATTATACCGCGCCAAAGCCTCCAGCACAAGGAGAGATATTAAAATATTACCGTATTGAAAGCCCCCCTTGTCAAAGGGGGGTGGGCCGCCGAATGGCGGCTCGGGGGGATTGCTGTAAGATACACGCCAATCCCCCAGTCATGCTGACGCATGACAGCCCCCTTTCACAAGGGGGCCGTCCATATGGAAGGGCGCGGCATTTGCCGCGCCCATAAACTTTATTTCGTATACTTCAAACTATTGCTCGCCTTGTACGGTCCAAGCATAGTTTTCTTGTCGTTGGCGCAGCACCGCACCGTGAACTGATACGTCACGCCGTTTTTGAGATACTTCGCGGCGCGTGTGTAACTTGTAGCCGTGGTCGTGCCGATCTTTTTCCACCCGCCGTTACCTTCCTTGTAATACACCATATACCGTGGCGAGCCCGCGACCTTGTTCCACGACACTTTGATACCGGTGGAAACCTTCTCGATCTTCACCGTGGGCGCGGCAAGCTGGGCGGTAGCGGTATATGTCAGGGAATTGCTGGCCTTGTACGGTCCAAGCATAGTCTTCTTGTCGTTAGCGCAGCACCGGACCGTGAACTGATATTTCGCACCACTCTTGAGGTACTTGGCGGCTCTCGTGTAGGTGGTAGATGTCGTGGTGCCGATCTTCGTCCAGCTCCCGCCGTTCTCCTTGTAATAGACCATATACCGCGGTGCGCCGGTGATTTTATTCCAAGTCACTTTGATACCATCCGCCGCCTTGCTGATGGTCACCGTGGGCGCGGCCAGGTCAACGGTGTACTTGACGCTGTTGCTGGCCTTGTAGCCGCTGAGCATGGTCTGCTTGTCATTGGCGCAGCAGCGCACGGTGAACGCGTACGTGACGCCATTTTTCAGGTCGGCGGCCTTCCGCGTGTAGCTGGTGGCGGTCGTAGTCCCTATCTTCTTCCAGCCGCCGTTGTTCTCCTTGTAGTACACCATATACCGCGGCGAACCGGTGATCTTATTCCAAGACACCTTGATGCCATCAGCCGTCTGCGCAATGGTCACCGTGGGCGCGGCAAACTCGGTCGCCTGACCGAGGGACACAAATTTATAGCCGAACCGTCTGGCATAGTCCTCCGCCGTGGAGCCGGTGTAGCCGCGGATGACCGTGGTCCCGGGTGCGCCCATGGTGGCCTCATAGGCGGCGATGTCACAGGCGGCATTCTCCACCGTCACGCTGGTCAGCGCCGGGCAGTTCTCGAACGCAAGGCGCTCGACGGTGGTCACGGTCCCGGGGAGCGTCACGGAGGCGACCTCCGAATGGCCGTAAAACGCGTGAACGCCGATGGCCTTGATGCCGTCGGGGACGGTGACGCTGGCCGCGCCCTCGCCGTTATAATGGGTCAGCGTGCCGCCGACGACATAGAAATCCTTGTTGGTCTGTATCGCCCAGGACGTATTCGAAAAGGCGTTGAGGCCGATCACCGTGTCGCTGCCAAGGCCCTCCACCGTTTTCAGCTTATTGCACGAGCTGAACGCGAAATCTCCGATGCTCTTCAGGGTGGCGGGGAGCTTGACGTATTCCAGGTTGTAGCAGTTCCAGAACGCGTTGGTCTGAATGATCTCGACCCCTTCCCGGATGGTGACGCTGGACAAGCCGTGGCAGCCGAAAAAGGCGTTCTCGGCGATGAGCGTCACGCCCGAGGGCGTGGTCACGGCCCCGCCGCCGCCGGTGTATTCCACCAGGCAGTTGCCCAGGGTGATGAAGCCGCCCTTCTGCGCGTTCCGCCAGGGGGTGCCCTCAAACACATCGAAGCCCACGCTGGTCAGCGTCCAGGGACCGGTCACGGTGGTCAGCATGCCGCAGCCCTTGAACGCGCAGCTCCCGATCGTCCGTACGCCCTCTCCAATGCTCACGCGCTGCAGCCCGTCGCACTCGGCGAAGGCGTCGGCGCCGATGCTGGCCACGGTGCCGGGGATGTTCACGACTGTCAGACTGTCGCAATAATTAAAAGCATATGCCCCTATGCTTGTGACGCTGGCCGGGATGGTGATGCCGCTGAGACTTTTGCAGGAAGAAAACGCATGCTCGCCGATGCTCGTCACGCTGGCCGGGATGGTCACGCTGGCAAGACTTCTGCAGGAGGAAAACGCATTATTGCCGATGCTGGTGATACCATTGCCGATGACCGCCTCGACGATGGCATAACCAAACTCCTTCCAGGGAGGATCGTCCGCCATCGCGCCAGAGCCGGTGACGGTGAAGCGCCCGTCGGCGGTGAGGTTCCAGCTCTGGTTCCCGCTCTTGCCGGACTTTGTCGTCTGGGGGTCAAGAGGCGTGAACCCATGCCCGTTGTTCAGGGCATACTCGTGGGCGGCGGAAAACGCGTACCCCTTGATGGTCAGCGATGTGCAGCCTTCAAACACGTCGAAGCTGAAGCTGGTCACGCTTGCCGGGATGGTTATGCTCTTCAGGCTCGTGCAGTCGTCAAAGGCGCTTTGCTCGATCTTGGCCACGCCCTCTTCGATCTTCACGCTGGTCAGCGCTGTGCATTTGCGAAACGCCTGACCGCCGATCTCGGTCACGCTGCCGGGGATGGTCACACTGGTCAGGCTCGTGCAGCCGAAAAACGCATACCAGCCAACGGCGGTCACGCCGGGGGTTATGACGAGCGTTTTAATGTCTGTCCGCTCGTCAAAGGCATTGCTCTTGATCGCCCCATTGCCGGAAATGGTCAGAACACCGTCGTCCGTCAAGGTCCAGGTCACGCTCTCGCCGCATTCGCCGGACTCCGCCGCGGGCACCGGCTCGTCCGCCGGAGCCTCCGTTGCCTCCGGTTCCTCGACTGGCTCTTCCGTTACGACAGGCTCTTCCGTCGCGACCGGTTCTTCCGTCGCGACCGGCTCTTCCGTGATGACCGGCTCTTCCGTGACTTCCGGTTCCTCCGTCACGATGGGCTCTTCCGCCGTGACGGGTTCTTCCTCTGCGAAGGCCGGCGCGCTCAAAGAGAAGAGCGCCGCCAGCGCCAGGAGCAGACACAGACCGCGTTTTGCCAAAGCGTCATACCAGTCCTTTCCAGTTTATTAAAACCATTATACCGCGCCAAAGCCTCCAGCACAAGGAGAAATA
Organism: uncultured Oscillospiraceae bacterium; assembly: GCA_947624385.1. Taxonomy (GTDB): domain Bacteria; phylum Bacillota; class Clostridia; order Oscillospirales; family Oscillospiraceae; genus CAJOIG01. Next base: position 15,951 of record CANQJZ010000008.1, on the reverse strand, counting down.
TTAAAATATTACCGTATTGAAAGCCCCCCTGTGTAAGGGGGGCTGTCACGTGTATGCGTGACTGGGGGGTTGTCCACAACCCCTCCGCCTCGCTTCGCTCGGCACCTCCCCTTGCACAGGGGAGGCTTACCATATGGAAGGGCGCGGCATTTGCCGCGCCCAAAAATCTTATTTCGTGTACTTCAAACTATTACTCGCCTTGTACGGCCCGAGCAGCGTTTTCTTATCATTCTCGCAGCATCGCACCGTGAACGCATACGTCACACCGTTTTTCAGGTATTTCGCCGCCCTGGTGTAGCTGGTGGCCGTCGTGGTCCCTATTTTCTTCCAACTCCCGCCGTTCTCCTTGTAATACACCATATACCGTGGCGAGCCTGTGACCTTGTTCCAGCTAACCTTGATACCGGTGGAAACCTTCTCGATCTTCACGGTCGGCGCGGCATAGAAGGTCAGGCTGTTGCTGGCCTTGTAGGGGCCGAGCAGGGTCTTCTTGTCGTTGGCGCAACAACGGACGGTGAACTGATATTTCGCACCACCCTTGAGGTACTTGGCCGCACGGGTGTAAGTCGTGCTGGTAGTGGTGCCGATCTTCTTCCACCCGCCGTTGCCCTCTTTGTAGTACACCATGTACCTGGGCGAACCGGCGACCTTGTTCCACGACACTTTGATGCCGGTGGCAACATTCTCGATCTTCACGGTGGACACCGCCACGTAGGTCACGCTCTTGCCTGTCTTGTCGTAGTCGCTGATGTAAGACTTGCCGTCATCGTCCAGGCACCGAACCGTGAAGGAATATTTCGTGCCGCTCTTGGCCTTGGTCCAGGTGTAGCTGGTGCCGGTGGCATTTCCGGCCTTCTTCCAGGAATCGGTGGTTTTATAGAAGATCTGGTAATTGACCGCGCCCGGAACTGCCGCCCAGGTGACTTCAACGCCGTTGGTGCTGACGGTCACGCTCTTGACCTGCGGGATGGCGCTTGTGGGCAGGACCTTGCCCTCTTCGTCAAGCGTGCTGAGATAATCCGTCCCATTGTCGGACATGCTGCGCACAGAGAATCTGTAGATCGTGTTGGGGTCGGCGCCGTCCCAAGTATAGCTGGTCTCATTCGTATTTCCCAGAACGGTCCATTTTCCGCTGCCGACCTGGTAGGACACCTGATACGTCTTTACCGGCTCATATTTCATCGTGTCCTTCACGTAGTACTTCACAGGGTCCCAAGTGAGGGATACCGTGCTGCCGCTGCGCGTGAGGTCCTTGATCGCAGGTGCATACACGCCGTAATGCGTCATGGTCAGGCCCGTGGTATCGTAGGCGCTGGCGGTCAACGGATCGTAAGTGCCAACATAGCAGCGCACAGAGAAGGTATAGGTTTCTCCCACTTCCGGATCGTGCCAGGAGCCGACGACCGTCCCGTCATCCTCGATATCATAGAATATATCGGAGCCAAAAGCGTTACGGAGCTCTGTCCAGCTTCCGTTGCCGACCTTATACATGACGCGGTACTCTACGTCGATAGGAAGTTTTTCCCAGATGATCTTGATGCCGTCAGAATCGTTTGCGTTGTCCTTTACTTTTATGAGCTTGGGAACAGGGAGTTTCAGATATTCACATGCATACCCGTTGCCCGAGGCATAGTAGTCCGCAGGAGAATGCTCATAGCAAATGACCTTTGTCTTTCCGGGCACGCCCAAGGCGGTACCGGTATGGTCGCGGCCGCTCCAGTCCCAGACGCTGCACTGCGGACTTTCGACGGTGATCGTCTTCAGGCTCTTGCATCCGGCAAACGCCTCCTGGCCAATATCTTTCACGCTTGCCGGAATAACGATCTTCGGCAGCGACGAGCAGTTGCGGAACGCATACATCTCGATATCACGCACGCCATTCGGGATGACCACATCCTTCAAAGATTTGCATCCGTCGAACGCATATCCGCCGATCTTCCCCAGGTAGTCGTTGAGCTTCACGGTGGTCAGAGCGGTGCATCCGGAGAACGCCTGGGCGCTGATAATCGAAGCGCCATTGATGACCGCCGTCTTCAGCCGCTGGCAGTCTTGGAACCCATCGACGACCGAAACAGATTCGGGGATCGTGATGCTTTCCAAAATCGTACCGCTGAACACAAGGGACTCGATCGTATCAACGCCGTTTCCGATCGTAGCGGTTTTGAGCTTATCGCATCCATAGAACGCTGCTCCTCCGATTTTCTCCACATTGCCGGGAATGGAGACCGACGTGAGTGAGTCGCAGTCGCGGAAGGCCTGATCGCCGATCTCTCTCAAAGAGGACGGGAATTTGACGCTGGTGAGCCCGGACTCGGCAAACGCGCCCGGACCGATGGTATCAAGGTTCTTTGGCAGCGTCACGCTCTTGAGATAGCGGCACGTCGCAAAAGTGCTGTCCTCGATATTCGTCAGACCGCCGGGAAGGGTAATGCTCGTCAGATTGGAGTTGAAAAATGCGTAAGCGCCTATCGTCTTTACACTGCTGGGAATGGATATGCTGGTGAGCGTGCGGTTGCTGAACGCTTCCTTGCCAATGGATTTGACCGTTGTGGGAAGAGAAACGCTGAACGGGATATAATTATTATTGTCGTCTACGATTTTGGTCGAGGCGGCAAACGCATAATCGCCGATATAGGTCACGCCGCTTTTGACCACCACCTTGTTGACACAGTCAGCATATGCGACCCAAGGGAGGGTGTAGGCGTAGTTGCTGGGATCGAAATCGTACATTTCGCCCTTGCCTGAGATCGTAAGCGTATAGAGCTTATAGCGGGGGTCGTTGCTATCCGTCAGGGTCCATTTCACACCGTTTCCGCAGGTGCCGGATGCGATCGTTGCCGCCGCGGTCATGGGTTCGCCCTCTTGGGCGTTCTCCTCCGGAACCTCCGTGACGGCGGGCTCCTCCGTCTCGACAGGTTCCTCCGTCACGGTGGGCTCTTCCGTGGCAACGGGTTCCTCCGTGACGGCCGGTTCCTCCGTTACCTCGACCGGTTCTTCCGTGACCACCGGTTCCTCGGTCACTTCGACCGGTTCTTCCTCCGCTTCGACGACGACTTCCTCCGCCGCCTCCACGGGTTCTTCCGTCACGACTTCTTCCTCCGCCGTGACCTCTCCCTCCGCCAGCGCCGGTGCCGCCAGGGAGAACACCGCCGCCAGCGCCAGGAGCAGACATAAAGCGCGCTTTGCCATAGTTGTGCCATCCTTTCTGAATTTTGTTGTTCCCATTCACGACAGGTCCGGCCCGGGGCGGGGGTTCAAGCCCGCCCACAGACCTTTCCCGCCGGAACAACAAAAGCGGTGCAGGGTCTGTTCCCCACACCGCGCACAACACAACAAAGCCAGGCAACCTTTTCCCCTTGTCAAAGCAACCGGGAAAAAGTATAATAAGCCCTGGGCGCTGAATAGCTGTGTAGGAGAGCACTATTCTCCTGCATAGGGGCTTGGAGTGCTTCTACCGCTCCAAGTCCCGCCTTTGTTATTCCGTTTGATTCATTATAGCGCGTCAAAGCGCCCAATGCAAGCGGTTTTTCGGAGAACCGCTGCCGGCGCTGACTGGGGGAGAGAAAAACGAGCGGGTCGATCGACCCGCTCGTTTTATTGTCCGCTATCGTAAAATATCTTCTCATCCGGCATGACCAGGCCCAGCTTATCCCGGGCGATGTCCTCGATGGTCTTGTCGTCGTCCTTGTGGGCGATGGCGTATTCCAGGGCGGCGTTTTCCTCCTGAATGCTCTCCACCTGCTCCCGGAGCTCCGCCTCCGTCTCGTTGGCCTGGGCCACCTTTGTCCGCATATTCATCAGGGCGATACACGCGTAGGCGATCAGTCCCACGATGACCACCAGCGTCAGCCAGCTGGACCGGCGAAGTTTCACGGCGCCTCACTCCTTTTCGTTGCCGGGTTCGTTGTTTCCAATGTGTAACTATTATTGTAAACCATTTTCGGCCGTTTGAAAAGAGTTTTTTGCCGAATTTTTGCACAAATTCCCGGCTTTTTCGGACCGGGACCGCCAAAAACGCCGCGCCCCGGGCTGTCAGACCCCAAAATTTCGACCACAGCGGCCTTGTGACGGGGGACGCGGCTACACACCACAGGACAAGGCCGCCCAGGGTCACCAGGGCCATATAGAGCCGCACCCGGCCTTCCAGGCTGGCCATACCGCCCAGAAACAGGGCCGCTATGAAAGCCGCCCCGAACAGCCCGTCCGCGACCCAGGCGGGCAGGCATTTTTTGTCCCGCGCCCCGCCCAGCAGGTCGTAGAAAAACCCCAGAGCCGCCCCCAGCAGCAAAAACCAGCCCGTCTGGCGCAGCTGTTCCAGCGCTGGCAGGGCCATTATTTCAGCAGCCGGGACCAGAACCCGCCCCGGCCGGTCGTGTCCTCGTATTCCAGACTGGTCACCTGGCCGGAGATGTTCAGCTCCCCGGATGTCTTTTCCAGCTTATCCACCTTCAGCGACGCGCCCCGGACGTACAGAAGCCCCTGGCTGGTGCGCACGGCCACCTGGCCCTCGTCGAAGCTCTCCACTTCCTCCACGCCGTTCATCCAAAGCTCCCGGCGGCCGTCCATGGTCAGCCGGTGGGGCGGCTTGGCCGCCGCTTTCCCCGCAGCCGATTTTTCCTCGTAGGCCATAAAAAACCTCCCATAGCCTTTTTGTCAAAAGCATATGGGAGGGATTTTTGTTTTATGCCTTTAGCACATTTTTGCCCCGGCGGGTATATCGTCGCTGACGATCAGCAGGTTCAGCTTTTCCTCTCCCTTTTCCTTATGCACGGCGGAGATGAGCATGCCGTTGGAGGCAAGGCCCATCATCTTCCGGGGCGGCAGGTTCACGATGGCCACCAGCGTCTTGCCGATCAGGTCCTCCGGCTTATACCACTTGGCGATACCGGACAGGATCTGTCTGTCCGTGCCCGTGCCGTCGTCCAGGGTAAAGCAGAGCAGCTTCTCGCTTTTTTTGACCGGCTGGCAGTCCTTCACCTTCACGGCCCGGAAATCGCTCTTGCAGAAGGTGTCGAAATCCACGTTCTCCGCCGCCAGCGGCTCGATCTCGACGGCGGGCTTTGCCGGGGCCTGGAGCTTTTCCAGCTCCGCCAGCTCCTTCTCCATGTCGATGCGGGGAAACAGCGGCGCGCCGGTGGTCGTGTTCCAATACCCGTCGGTCTCCAGATCGAAGCCCGCGGCCTCCAATGTCCGGCCTTCCGCGGGCACGCCAAGGCGCTGGAAGATGGCCTCGGCGGTGTCGGGCATGACGGGGCTTACGAAGATGGCGGACACCCGGATGGCCTCGCAGAGGTTTTTCATCACCGCCAGCAGCCGGGGCTTTTTATCCTCGTCCTTTGCCAGGGCCCAGGGCATGGTCTCGTCGATATACTTGTTGGCCCGGCTGATGAGCCGCCAGACCTCGTTCAGCGCCACGGAGAACTGAAAAGCGTCCATCTGGGTCCGGTAATTCTCCCGCACCTGGTCCGCCAGCTCTTTCAGCTCGCCGTCCAATTCCGCGAGCTCGCCGCCGGCGGGCAGCTTTCCGCCAAAATACTTCTCCGCCATGGCGGTGGTCCGGCTGACCAGATTGCCCAGGTCGTTGGCCAGGTCCGTGTTGATGGTCTGGATGAGCAGCTCGTTGGTGAAGTTGCCGTCCGCGCCGAAGGGGAAGGTCCGCAGCATGAAAAACCGCAGGGCGTCCACCCCGAACTTCTCCGCCAAAATATAGGGGTCCACCACGTTGCCCCGGCTCTTGGACATCTTCTCGCCGCCGAAGTTGAGCCACCCGTGGCCGTACACCTTCTTGGGCAGAGGCAGACCCAGGCTCATGAGCATCGCGGGCCAGATGATGGAGTGGAACCGGACGATCTCCTTGCCCACGAAGTGCACGTCCGCGGGCCAGTACTTGTCGTAGTCGTGGTACTTATCGTTGGCGTAGCCCAGGGCGGTAATGTAGTTACTGAGCGCGTCCACCCACACGTACACCACGTGGCCCGGGTCGAAGTCCACGGGGATGCCCCAGGTGAAGCTTGTCCGGGAAACGCACAGGTCCTCCAGCCCAGGCTTTATGAAGTTGTTGACCATCTCGTTGACCCGGCTGCGGGGCTGGAGAAAGTCGGTGTTTTCCAGCAGGTCCCGGACCTTATCGGCGTATTTCGACAGCCGGAAGAAATAGGCCTCTTCCTCTGCGTCGATGACGGGCCGGCCGCAGTCGGGGCACTTGCCGTCCACCAGCTGGCTCTCGGTCCAGAAGCTCTCGCAGGGCTTGCAGTACTTGCCCACGTACTTGCCCTTGTAGATATCCCCGTTGTCGTGCAGCTTTTTGAAAATGCGCTGGATGGCGAGGACGTGGTAATCGTCGGTGGTGCGGATGAACCGGTCGTTGGAGATGTTCATGAGCTTCCACAGGTCCTTCACGCCCCTTGGTCCCTCCACGATGTTGTCCACGTACTGCTTGGGGGTGACGCCGGCGTCACGGGCCTTGTCCTCGATCTTCATGCCGTGCTCGTCGGTGCCGGTCAAAAACATCACGTCATAGCCGCAAAGGCGCTTATACCGGGCCATGGCGTCGGTGGCCACGGTGCAGTAGGCGTGGCCGATGTGCAGCTTGTCGGACGGGTAATAGATCGGGGTGGTGATGTAAAACGTGCCTTTGCTCATATTGACTGCCTCCAAACGTGCGTTGTTTATTCGATAACGCCCTCCGGCTCAGGCGGGGGTGGCTCCGGGTCCGACTGCTGGGGCTGGCTGTCCGGCACTTGCACGGGCTGTTCCACCGGCGCGACCGGCGCCTGGACCTCCGGGACCTGGGGCGCCTGGGTGACCTGCGGGGCGGGGGTGGCCGTGGCCGCCACGGCCTCCTCCTTGTCGTAGCAGCTGTAAGCCTCCTTTTGGGAGCTTATCAGACTGCCGTTTTTGTCGTATACGTTCCGGTAGGTCTGGGCGTAATAGTGGGTGGCGTCCTCCCACGTCTCGTTGGTGATGTCCACATAGGACCCGTCCACGTCCGTGCCCAGTATCTGAATGGTCAGATACCCGCCGGACACCCATGCCGCGATCTTGATGGGATAGCTGCGGGAGTTGACGAACTTGAAGTCCGGCCAGCCCCAGCTCACCGTGGCGTCCATGCCCCGGGGGAGATACCCCACCACGAACTGGTGGCACCACCGGTCGGTGATGGACAGATTCGCCTTCAGCGCGCAGTAGTAAAGCGTGGAGCTTCCCTGGCATATGCCGCCGCCGATGCTCATGACATGCTGGCCTCCGGAGAAGGCCCCGGCGGACTGGTAGCCCTTGGCCTCGGTCCGCTGGCCCAGACAGGCGTTATAGTCGAACTGCTCCCCCGGCTGCAATACCACGCCGTTCATGGCGGCCGCCGCCAGGGTGATGTTGTTGACCCGGGCGTAGGTGGACCCGGCCAAAGTGGTGCTCTTTTCCGCCAGCACGTCCGTGAAAAACTGCTCCGGCAGCTGGTCGGCGGTGACCGCCGGGTCCTCCCGGATGAGGGGGATGGTCACGGTCTCGCCGTTGGCGGCCGCGTCCCAGGCGGCTTTGGCCGCCTCCGTGTCGAAGCGGACTCCGGCCACGCCCTCCACGACTTGGCCGGTGGCCTGGTCGTAGTAGGCGTCCACAGGCGCGGCGTACACCTCATTATACAGCCTTTGGAGCACCGCGTCTATATCTATCGGCGAAGTTTCCCCGCTGTTCTCAGCCTCCACCTGGCAGTCGATGGGGGCGTAATTTTCCGCCTCGAACGCCTCCCGCACCTGTCCGGCCAGGGCTTGCACGTCCACGTGGGCCGCGCCGTCGTTTTTCACCAGGGCGATGGCATCCTCGCCGATCTGGGCCTTCACCGTGTCCAGCCTGGCGTCCACGGCGTCCGCCGCCGGGCGCAGCTTTTCCGCGATGATATTTTCGTCGATGGAATTGTCCTGTATACCGTCTACGGCCATGAACACGGGCTTGTTCCGGCACGCCATGTATGTCCGCAGGTTGGAGAGCATGGTCCCGCCCCGGCCGTAGGCATAGGCCGCCCGGGCAAAGCCCGTGCCGTCCAGAGGCTCCAGCCCCAGCTCGTCGGCCGTGACCGTCACGCTCTCCCCGGTGGGGAAGTTCACCGTGACGGCGGCGTTTTCATACCGCTCCGGCGCGTCGCCCAAAGCGGCGGCCGCCTCGGCCACCGTCATGCCGCCCACGTCCACGCCGTTCACGTTCACGTTGGGATAGATGGTGTCCAGCTCCGACACCCGCTTGGCGTAGGTGAACCCCACGCCCAGCACCATCACCACCGCGAACAGCACCACCGCCAGCAGGATAAGCACGGTCCGCCAGACCTTCCATCCGCTCTGTCCGCCATCAGAATACGCGTGCATAAACTCCCCTCCTTTGAAAAAACTCACACCCGCAATTCGCTGCTGCCGGTCAGGTCCTTCAAGCTGCCGTCCAGCTGTCCCTCCATCCAGGGGTTGCCGCTGATACGGTACTCCGCCTGGGCCTCCCAGAGAGAGCCGATCAAAATGTTTGACAGCAGAAATCCCTGTGGCGTGAAGCACCAGCGGCCGTCGAACTGCCTGGTCCAGCCGTCCTTCTCATACTCCTGCAAAAGCGCCTCTATGGGCGCGAAATCGCTCCGATAGACCCGGCGGTATTCCTCCGCCGATATGCCCTTGCTGCGGCGCATGCCCAGCATCAGATACTCCGCCGCCCGGTCCAGCTCGTCCAGCTTTTCGTACTCGTCCAGTATCTCGCCCTTGCCGCCCACGCCGTCGATGTAGGCCCGCAGGTCCCTGACGTAGCTGTAGCGTGTATTGCCGATGCAGGAGTGTGCGCCGGGACCGAAGCCCAGATAATCGTCCATGTCCCAATACTTCATGTTGTGCCGGGAGGCCTTGCCCCGCCGGGCGAAGTTGGACACCTCATACTGCCCGTAGCCGTAGTGGTTCAGGGTCTCCACCATGTAAAGGTACATGTCCGCCTGTTCGTCGTCGGTGGGCAGGACCGGGCTTTCTTTGTACTGGTCGTACATGGGGGTGCCTTCCTCCAGCTTCAGCCCGTACCCGCTCACGTGGTCCGGCTCCAGGTCCAGCACCCTTGCCAGGGTGTCGGCCCAATCGGCCTTGGTCTGGTTGGGAAGGCCGTAGATCAGGTCTACGCTCAAATTGTCAAAGCCCGCCTTGCGGATGTCCTTCACGGCCTTTTTCACCTGGGTGAAGTTGTGCCGCCGGCCGATGATTTTTAATAAATCGTCGCTGGCGGACTGGACCCCCAGGGAAATGCGGTTGACGCCCTCGCTCTTCAGCCGGTCCAGGTCCCGAGGCCGCACGCTGTCCGGGTTGCACTCCACCGTGACCTCGGAGGACTTGAGCACCTTTCCCGAGCGCTTGAGGGCGTTGAACAGCTCCGCCAGGCGCTTGCCGCCGTAGTAGCTGGGGGTGCCGCCGCCGAAATACACCGTGTCGATGTAGTAGGGCGACATGGTGTTGGCGGACTCCCTGATGTGGCGCAGCAGGGCGTCCTGGTATTTGCCCATGAGCTTGTCGCACCCCGCCAGGGAATAGAAGTCGCAGTACCCGCACTTTGACGCGCAGAACGGGATGTGGATGTACACCCCAAGATGTTTGTCTGCCATGATCTTTGAATCCTTTAACCTTATTGAAGAGGAAAGAAAGATTTAAATATCTCTCCCTCCGTCGCGGCTTGCGCCGCGCCACCTCCCTCGTCAGAGGGAGGCTGATTCTCCACCCTGGGCAGGGAATCCGGCCCCCTCTGACGAGGGGGCTGTCACGCGTATGCGTGACTGGGGGAGAGACAAATCAATCTCCTGCCCCCGCCAAAAAATCCGCCTTCACAAACCGCACCAGATCCTCCTTGGACGGGCTCTCCATCGCCGCCACGCGATTCGCCTGGCGCACCACCATGTCCTCGAACTGGTTGCGCACGTCCCGGCCGTTGCCGAAGTTCCCATCCCGGTTTTCGTACATGGCGGCGAAAAACTCCCCGGCGTAGGCTTCCGCCTCGTCGTCCAGCTCGTAGCCGTTTTTCTTACATTGCATGTGGAAGATGGCGTTCAGCTCCTCGCCGTTATAGTCCTCGAAGAATATGCGCTTGTTGAACCGGCTCTCCAGCCCCGGATTGGAGTCCAGAAACCGCTGCATGGGCCCGGTGTACCCGGCCACGATCACCACCAGGTCCTCCCGGTGGTCCTCCATGGCCTTCAAAAGGGTCTCGATGGCCTCCCGGCCGAAGTCGTTCTCCCCGCCGCTGGCGAGAGAATATGCCTCGTCGATGAACAGCACCCCGCCCAACGCGGAGGCGATGACCTCCTGCGTCTTGATGGCCGTCTGGCCCACGTAGCCCGCCACCAGCCCGGACCGGTCCACCTCCACCAGCTGGCCCTTGGAAAGGGCCCCGATGGCGGCGTACAGGCCGCTCAAAAGCCTCGCCACGGTAGTCTTGCCCGTGCCGGGATTGCCCAGAAACACCATGTGCAGACTTAAGGGCGGCACGGGCAGACCCGCGTCCTGCCGGAGCTTGCGGACCTTCACCAGGTTCATCATGCTCTTCACGTCTTTTTTGACCTTTTCCAGCCCCACCAGGCCGTCCAGCTCCGCCAACAGCGCGTCCAGGTCCGGCTTGTCCGGCTGGGTCTCCCCGGCGGCTTTCGCCTGGACGTTTCCCTGGGCGGGACCGTTGGCCGTACCGGCCTTTGGCGGGTTTTTCTCCAAAAAGGACGGCTCCGCGCTGGTGACGAAATCCGCCGCCCGCAGACCCGGCTTGCCCTTTTTCACCCCCGCCCCGTCGCACAGGGCGGCCAGCTTGTCCGCGCACTCGGTGATATACTCCGCCTCGGCGTAGGTCACGTCGTCGTCCACCGCCGCCAGGCACAGCAGGATATTGGTCAGCATCCGGATGAACACACGGGAGCTGTCCGTGCCCTGGCGGGCGTCCTTTTCCGTCAGAGACCAGAAGAAAAGCGGCGGCAGAAATTCCCCGCTTTTGCCCACCGCCGAGCTCAGCCCCCACAGCAGCCAGCCCGGCCCGGGCCGGCCCTTGGAATACAGGGCGTTCACCGCGTCGGCGTGCTCCTGGCCCAGGCTGGCGCTGCGGGCAAAGAGCTGGGTGGCGCAGGTGACGCAGAACTCGTCCATCTGCGCCGCCAGGTCCCGGCCGGCCACCCGGTAGAACGCCTCCGTGTTGGCGATATAGGTTTTATGCAATTCCTCCGGCGAGCGCTTCCACTGGGTGGGCATCGCGAACGCCCCCTTTGTCCCATTTTGTCCATTTTTAGCCCGGAAATGTCCCACAGTGCGCGCAAAGTGCGCTTTATGATATTATATTACAAAAATTACAAAATACAAGTATTATTTACAAAAAAGATACAAAAAATTCTCCCCCTTCGGACAAGCCGGAGGGGGAGCGATCATTTCTGTCGTTATTTGGCGTATTCCACCGCTTTTGTCTCCCGCAGGACGTGGACCTTGATCTGGCCGGGGTATGTGAGCTCTTCCTCGATCTTCTTGGCGATGTCCCGGGCCAGGAGGGTCATCTCATCCTCGCTGACCTGGTCGGGCTTGACCATGATACGTATCTCGCGGCCGGCCTGGATGGCGTAGCAGCTCTCGATGCCGGGGAAGGACATGGACACTTCCTCCAGCTTTTCCAGGCGCTTGACGTAGTTTTCGATGTTCTCCCGCCGTGCGCCGGGGCGGCTGGCGGAGATGGCGTCCGCTGCCTGGACGATGCAGGCGATGACGGTCTGGGCCTCCACGTCCCCGTGGTGGGCGGCGATGGCGTGGATGACCTCGGGGGATTCCTTATACTTCTTGGCGATGTCCACGCCGATGGTGACGTGGCTGCCCTCGACCTCATGGTCGATGCTCTTGCCGATGTCGTGCAGCAGGCCGGCCCGCTTGGCGGTGGCGATGTCCACCCCCAGCTCCGCGGCGATGAGCCCGGAGATGTGGGCCACCTCCATGGAGTGGTTGAGCACGTTCTGGCCGTAGCTGGTGCGGTATTTCTGCCGGCCCAGGAGCTTCACCAGCTCCGGGTGCAGACCGTGTACGCCGGTCTCGAACACGGCGCGCTCGCCCTCGGCCTTTATCGTTGCGGCGACCTCCCGCTGGGCCTTGGCGATCATTTCCTCGATGCGGGCCGGATGGATGCGTCCGTCCGCGATGAGCTTTTCCAGGGCCAGCCGGGCAATTTCCCGGCGCACCGGGTCGAAGCAGGAGACCGTGATGGCCTCCGGGGTGTCGTCGATGATCAGGTCCACGCCGGTCAGGTTCTCGATGGAGCGGATATTGCGCCCCTCCCGGCCGATGATGCGGCCCTTCATCTCGTCGTTGGGCAGGGTGACCACGGAGACGGTGACCTCGCTGGCGTGGTCGGCGGCGCAGCGCTGGATGGCCAGGGCGATGACTTCCCGGGCCCGCTGCTCGGCCTCCTCCTTGAACTGGGCCTCGATCTCCCGGACCTTGACGGCCTGTTCGTGGGTGACCTCGCTGGCCAAATTGTCGATGAGAAGCTGTTTGGCCTCCTCCACCGTGTACCCGGAAATGCGCTCCAGTACCTCCATCTGGGCTTCCTTGAGCTTTTGGATGTCCGCCTGCTGGGCCTCCACCTCGGATATCTTCTTGGTGAGAAGCTCGTTTTTGCGGTCGATGGCGTCGGTCTTCTTGTCCAGGTGTTCTTCCTTCTGCTGCAAGCGGTGCTCCTGCTTGGAGAGCTCCGCCCGTCTTTCCTTGACCTCGCGCTCATATTCTGAGCGGTTTTTGTGTATTTCCTCTTTTGCCTCCAGAAGAGCTTCCCGTTTCTTGCTCTCCGCGGATTTAATGGCGTCGTTCAATATGCGTTTCGCTTCTTCCTCCGCCGAGCCGATCTCCCGCTCGCCTACGCGCTTGCGGTAGAACACGCCCGAGCCAAAGCCCAGGACCAGGCCCGCCAGGATCAGAACGATCCCTAACCATATCGGCATCTAAGTATATACACCTCCTATCCTGACAGTCTCTTTCATACGGCGGGTATCAAGCACCCCATCCGATCAATCAAGGACGCAACAGCGGGATATTCATCCAGTTACCCCACTGTAACTAATTGATTTTAAAACGAAATGGGTTTTATGTCAAGCTTTAATTCCCTGAAAAGTCAAAATCCGCCGGGGGCGGCGAAACTGGCCTTATAAAAAATATATAAACTGGCTCTTTTTATAAGCTCAGTTTGTGCTATACTGGCCCCATCGAAACAAGGAGGTTTTGACCGTGAAACAGAAACGGATCATGACGATACAGGACCTGTCCTGCTTTGGCAAGTGCTCGCTGACGGTGGCCCACCCCATCATGTCGGCCATGGGGCTGGAGGTCTGCCCCGTGCCCACGGCGGTCTTATCCACCCACACGGCGGGCTTCACCGACTGGACCTTCCGGGACCTGGGGGACGACCTGGCCCCCATCGCGGCCCACTGGAAGAGCGCGGGCCTGACCTTTGACGGCGTGAGCACGGGCTATCTGGGCACCCAGGCTATGATCGGCACGGTGGCCGACTACTTCCGGCTGTTCCCGGAGATGGTGAAGATCGTGGACCCGGTGTTCGCCGACAACGGCAAATTATATCCCGCCTTCGATATGGCCTACGCCAAGGGCGTGGCCGGTTTATGCGCCAAGGCGGACGTGATCGTGCCCAACCTGACGGAGGCCGCGTTCATGCTGGGGGAGGAATATGTCGCCGAGGGCTACGACGAGGGGTACATCCACGGTCTGCTCAAGCGGCTGACGGACCTGGGCTGCCGTACGGCGGTGGTCACGGGCGTGCGCTATGACAAGGCCCACCAGGGGGCCGTGGCCTACGACGCAAAAACCGGGGAATATACGCAGTATTTCCGGGAGCACATCGACGTGTCCTTCCACGGCACCGGGGACGTGTTCACCTCGGCCCTGGCCGGGGCGGTGGTGCTGGGCAGGAGCATGGCCGACGCCCTGCGCATCGCGGTGGACTACACCGTGGACTGCATCAGGGCCACCATGCCGGACGTGAAGGAGCACTGGTACGGGGTGAAATTCGAGGCCTGCCTGCCGGAACTGATAGAAGCCGTGCGGGAGTAATAAAATCTCCGCTTTGAACGGCCCCCCTGTGCAAGGGGGGCTGTCGCCGCCGTTAGGCGGTGACTGGAGGGTTGTAACGTTGGATAACAGACAACCCCTCCGAGCCGCCATTCGGCGGCCCACCTCCCCTTACACAGGGGAGGCTTTCGATATGGTGTGCGCCTGCGGCGCAAAAAAGCCTCCCTCTGACGAGGGAGGCAAATTCATATGCTATCTCAATACGCCACGCCCCAGACGATCATATGCTTCGCCGGGCGGCCGCAGCAGGGGCAGGTGTCGCCCAAATGCTCCTGGGCAAAGGGGATGCACCGGCTGGAAACGCCGGCCAGCTCCTTCATCTTTTCCTCGCAGGCGGCGTCCCCGCACCACATGGTCTTGACAAAGCCGTCCTGGGCCTTCTCCTTCACTTCCTCCACCGTGGAGGCGGGCCAGGTGTGGCTTTCCAGATTGGCCCTGGCCTTGTCGTACAGGGCCAGCTGCACCGTCTCCAGCAGGGCGGGCACGACCCGCTCCACCTCGAACAGAGGGATGATCGCCCTGGCCTGGTCGTTCCGCCGGACCGCCACGACCTGGCCGTTCTCCAGGTCCCGGGGACCGATCTCCAGCCGCAGGGGCACGCCCTTCATCTCATACTCGGCGTACTTCCAACCGGGGCTGTTGTCGGAGAAATCCCCCTTGACCCGAATGCCCGCTTCCTTCAGCCGCTTCACCAGCTTCTCCGCCGCCTCCGTGACGCCGGGCTTGTGGGCCGCGATGGGCAGCACGATCACCTGGATGGGCGCCACGTTGGGCGGCAGCACCAGGCCCCGGTCGTCCCCGTGGGTCATGATCAGCCCGCCGATGGACCGGGTGGTAAAGCCCCAGCTCGTCTGGTGGGGGTAGACCGACTGGTTGTTTTTGTCCTGAAAGGTGATGCCGAAGGCCCGGGTGAAGCCGTCGCCAAAATAGTGGCTGGTGGCGGATTGGAGGGCCTTGTGGTCGTGCATCATGCACTCCACCGTGTAGGTGTTCTCCGCGCCGGCGAACTTCTCCTTCTCCGTCTTGTCGCCCTTGATCACCGGCATGGCCAGCAGCTCTTCATAGCACCGTGCGTAAATGTCCAGCATTTGCAGGGTCTCGGCCCGGGCCTCTTCCTCGGTGGCGTGGAGGGTGTGCCCCTCCTGCCAGAGAAATTCCCGGCCGCGCAGGAACGGCCGCGTCGTCTTCTCCCACCGGACCACGCTGCACCACTGGTTATACTTCATGGGCAGGTCCCGCCAGGAGTGGAGGATATTTTTCCAGTGGTCGCAGAAAAGCGTCTCGCTGGTGGGCCGCACGCAAAGCCGCTCGGGCAGTTCCTCGCTGCCGCCCACCGTCACCCACGCGCACTCGGGGGCGAAGCCCTGCACGTGGTCCTTCTCCTTTTGCAGCAGCGATTCCGGGATGAACATGGGCATGGACACGTTCTCGTGCCCGGTCTTTTTGAACTCGCCGTCCAGCCAGTTCATGATGTTCTCCCAGATGGCGTAGCCATAGGGCCGCATGACGAAAAAGCCCTTCACGCCGGAGTAATCCACCAGCTCCGCCTTTGTACACACGTCGGTGTACCACTGGGCGAAGTCCTGGTCCATGGAGGTGATCTGGGTCACCTGCTTGTTGTTTGCCATAAGCGCATCCCTCTTTCGCTTGGTTTCGTTCAGACTTGTCCATTATATTTTTGGCGTCTGGCATTGTCAAGGCGGGAAATGCAAAAGTTTTCCTTGCACTTCCGGAAAAGATACTGTATAATAGCACGGCTTGCAAGAGTGCGAGCAATGTGCGGCTGTAGCTCAGCTGGATAGAGCGTTGGCCTCCGGAGCCAAAGGTCGTGGGTTCGAATCCCGTCAGCCGTACC